>NZ_JBFTPM010000003.1:0-497368 GCF_056398505.1 Rhizobium sp. 01T437 | reverse complement strand
CTGGCGGTCAAGCAGGAGCCCTATGTTGAAGCGGCGGTCGCGGTCGGCGTGCGCACGCCGACGATTATTTTACGCCACATCATTCCGAACATTGCAGCCCCCATCGTCGTGTTGATGACGCTCTGGGTCGCCTCCGCCATCCGTCTCGAAGCGTCGCTCAGCTTCCTTGGCATCGGCACTCGAGCGCCCAATCCGAGCTGGGGCAATATCATCCGCGATGGTCTCAACAATCTCTTCGGCTCGCCCTGGCCGATCATTGCCGCCGGCTTTGCCATCACCTGCGTGGTGCTGTCCTTCAACCTGATCGGCGATGCGGTCCGCGACATGCTGGATCCGGAGACGAGCCAATGACGTCCAAACCACCGACACCATTGCTCAAGGTTGAAGGCCTCGCCGTCGAATTCGGCCCGAAGGATTCTCCGATCCGCGTTGTGAACGGCGTCTCCTTCGAGATCGAGGCCGGCGGTTCGGTCGGCATCGTCGGCGAATCCGGTTCGGGCAAGTCGATCACGTCGCTCGCAATCATGGGGCTGATCCCCAATCCGCCCGGCCGTATTGCACAAGGCCGCATCGAGCTTGAAGGCGTCAACCTTCTCGATCTGCCGAAGACGAAGCTGCCCGAGATCCGCGGCCGCGACATCGCGATGATTTTTCAGGAGCCGATGAGCTCGCTGAACCCGGTCATGACCATCGGCGACCAGATCGGCGAGGCCATCAAGCTGCATGTGAAGATGAACCGCGGAGAGCGCCGCGCCCGCGTCATCGAACTCCTGAAGCTTGTCGGCATCCCCAATCCGGAGGGGCGGCTCGATGCCTATCCGCACCAATTTTCGGGTGGCATGCGCCAGCGGGTGATGATCGCGATGGCGGTTGCCTGCAATCCGAAACTTTTGATCGCCGACGAGCCGACGACGGCACTTGATGTGACCATCCAGGCACAGGTGCTCGACCTCATGGTGAAGGTGCGCAAGACGCTGAACACGGCCGTGCTGCTGATTTCGCACGATCTCGGCGTCATTGCGGAAGTCTGCGATCGTGTCATCGTCATGTATGCCGGCCACGTGGTCGAAGATGCGGATGTCCGCTCGATCTTCAGCAATCCAAGCCATCCCTATACGCAGGGTCTGCTCAAATCGATTCCGCGGCTCGATGACGATCAGAAGCGGCTCTACCAGATCCCCGGTTCGGTTCCGACCGCGGGCTCGGTCAAGCAGGGCTGTCCCTTCTACGCCCGCTGCGCCAACCGGACCGACAGATGCGCGGTGGAAATGCCGCCCATGTTCACCGTTTCAGAACGCCACAAGGCGGCCTGCTGGGTCACCGCCGGAGCAACAGCATGACAGAGATGATCAGCGTCGACGACCTGTTGACCGTCCGAAACCTCGGCAAGACCTTTTCCGATGGAGGCGGGCTTTTCATGAGCTCTTCCTCGGGCGGCGTGCGTGCCGTGGATGGCGCTTCCTTCTCGGTCAAGCGCGGCGAGACACTGGCGCTGGTTGGTGAATCCGGCTGTGGCAAGTCCACGCTCGGACGGCTGCTGTTGCGGCTGATCCAGCCAACCGATGGGGAGGTGCTGTTCGAAGGGCGCGATATCACGGCTCTCAGCGCTGCCGAGATGCGCATGATGCGGGCCAGAATGCAGATGGTTTTTCAGGATCCGTACGGCTCGCTCAGCCCGCGTCGTTCGGTTGCTCAGATCATCTCAGAACCGCTCGAAGTCTTCGGACTGGTCAAGTCTGCAAGAGATCGGCGCGAGCGGGTGGCTGAACTGCTGACACAGGTCGGTCTGTCGCCGAGCTTCATGGATCGCTATCCGCGCCAGTTCTCCGGCGGCCAGCGCCAACGTATCGGTATTGCCCGCGCCATATCCGTCAATCCGCAGTTCATCGTTGCCGACGAGCCGGTTTCAGCTCTTGATGTCTCGGTGCAGGCACAGATCGTCAACCTGCTGCAGGACCTGCAGGCTGAGCGGAAGTTCTCCTATCTGTTCATCGCTCATGATCTCGCGGTCGTCCGGCATATCGCAGACCGTGTGGCGGTGATGTATCTCGGCAGGATCGTCGAGATCGGACCGAAAAAGTCCGTCTATTCCATGCCGCAGCATCCCTATACGCAGGCGCTGCTGTCGGCAGCACCCGAGCCCGATCCCGATCGCAAGGCAAACCGCATCGTACTGCAGAGCGACGTTCCAAGCCCCTCCCGCGTCCCGCCGGGCTGCAGCTTCCATACGCGCTGTCCGATTGCAAAAGACATCTGCAAGGTCGATCGGCCGGTGCTGCGCGAAGTCTCGCCGAACCAGTTTTCAGCCTGCCATTTCGCCGCGCCCAATCCGCTGTCGCAGGCCGGCTGAAGCTATCGACTTTCAGTGCACCAGGCCTGCCGGTGCATCTTCGATCGTTCCCTCGACGGGCAGATTTATGCCGCTCTCGGTGAGATCCTGCAACAGCGCGCCAAGCGCGAGATCGAGGCAATAGACGGAGAACTCTGCATTGAGTTCCCGGGCGTTCTGACGGGCGTAGGAAACGAGCCGCGCGAGCGAGGCGATATCGCGCAGTCGTTGATCCTTCTCGGCGGTCCCGAGTTCGATGATGTCTTCCGTTGCCATTCTCACTGAGCTCCCCAGACGTGTTGGAAGGAGTTCTAGCGGATGCGGTCGAGGAAAGCGCGTGACACGGGCGTGACACCAGTTTGGATGGCGTATCAGGAGGCGGCAACTCAGTTGAGCTAGGCCGACGGAGCTAGAAGCCTGCCTTTCGCAGAGCCTCGCGATATTGTTCCTTCTGCCACGCCTCCTTGAAGGGCACGAGCGTCAGCCATCTATCGACGTCGAAATCGGGATTGGTTTCGCGTGCCTTGCGCATGTAGAGGCGGGCATTTTTCGCGTCGCCGAGCATCGCCCAGCAGGCGGCTGCAAGCCGGTCGGCCGGCGTGCGATCATCCATTCTGCTGATCGCATCCAGCGCTTCCCTATAGCGGAAGAGGGCAAAATTCGCGCCGGCCTCGGTCCAGAGATAATCGGCGGGGCTCAGCGGATTGAGCGAGATCGCTCGCTCGATCTTGGCGAGCCCATCTGCCGGGCGCGAGGCATGCACCAGTGTATCGGCGTAGCTTGCGATGCCGTCGGCATAATGTGGGCTGAGTTCTTCCGCAACCTTCAGCGCCACCACGCTTTCATCGAGGTCGTTCAGATAGAGCTTGGCGACACCGAGCTGGCGGAAGCCGGAAGCCAGCGACGGATCGGCGACGATCGCCCGGTTTGCATAGTCTTCCGCAAGCCGGATCAGCTCTCCATCGCCACGAGCCGTCAGCAGCCATTCCACCAGGAAGGTGTGCGCAAGGCCGGCGAGCGCCGGTGAGAAGTGCGCGCTGTGCTGGACGGCGTCGCGGAACGCCTTCCGGGCGCGCCGGATGTCCGGCAGGGAAAGCCGCTTCATGTCCCGGAAACCCAGGAGATAGCTGTGATAGGCGGCCGGATTGTTTTCGAAAGCTCCGCGCACGCTCTCGTTCTGGCGGATCTGACTGGAGAGCTCCTTGGCAATCCGTCGCGCGATCTCCCGCCGGTCGGTGATCAGGTCGTATTTTTCGAGGCTGAAGCGCTCGGCCCAGATGACCTCGTCATTGGCGGCATAGACGAGCTGAACGAACAGCGACGGCGTGGCGCCGCCGGCTGTCAACCGCGTGTCGAGCACGTAGGAGATCGAATGGCGTAGGATCATGCCCGACCGATCGGCATGGCGTGCGATCTGTGCGGCGGTATGGGGTGCAACGACCGAGACGCTATTCAAGGCGCAAAGGCCGATGGTCACGTCCTCGATCAGCGCCTCCGAAAGTATCGGCGCGGGACCGGCCTCACCGGCTTCGACCGGCGGCAACAGGACGAGGCGGGGCAAAGGCGCAGCTTTCAGAATGATACCGCTTTCCATCGCCGGCGCGGCGGGCAAGGCCGGCACCCTGCTGGCATCGAAAATCTTGCGCACTTCCTTCAGGGCCTGCAGATCGAGGCCGATATCCAGCGAGTGCTGGAGATCGCGGCTGCGGCTCTCGAAAAGCTGCCTGGCGTTTTCCAGATGCCCTTCGGCCTCATAGGCTTGCAGCAGGATATGTCGGATGTTTTCGTCATCGGGGGCATCGCGGAAGATCCTGAGCGCAGCCTCCTTGATGAGGCCGATATCGGCCCGCGAGTGCGCTTCCGGCAGCGCTCGCTTCAGCGCGTCGACGAGGATTGCCATATGCCGGTTGTGCTCGCCGGATACCCATTCTCGGATGCTGGCGCTTTGATCTGCGAGTTCGGCGAGGAAATCCGGTTGCAACAGGGATACGAGCCTTCGCAGCACGTCGAGAGGATCGGCCGAGGACAGGGTATCAAGTTCAGAGCGGTCAGCGACGAAGGCCTCCCGTCTGATCCGTACACCCGTCGCAGTAAAGACCAGCAGTTCCACGCCGAGTTCTGCCTGCCGCGCCTGGACACGCGAGATCATTTTGCGCAGATTCGCCATGATATCGGGATTGTCAGCGCTGTCCCACAGGAAGCGGGCGAGTGTGCCGCGCGAACATTCGCTGTCAGGCCTGTCGAGCAGATAGCAAAGCGTCAACAAACCCTTTTCAGGGAAGGATACAGGCTCTCCCGCCGCGTTCAGCAGCCGCAATGTACCGAATGACTCGAGCCTGAGGGACATGGGACGGTATCGTCCGCTTTTACTCTGTGCGGGATTCCGGCTCGTCCATTCTTAGCGCGTTCAGCGGAATGTCGCTGCTTTCGGCCTGCGCCATCGCCTTGACGAGTGAGATGATCGTCTCGCGAATGCGCCGGTCCTCGATCTTCACGAAGGCCCTGTTGAGGACGAGACCTTCCTTCGATCGCAGAAATTCTGTGACCGGATCGGCGGGGGCAGACAATTCGAGGCCAGCAAGGCTCGGCGCTTCCAAATCGTCCTGCTCGAAAAAGAAGGCCGGCGAGGTGCGTAGCACTTCGGCGATCTTCTGCAGGCGGCTTGCGCCGATGCGGTTGATGCCCTTTTCGTATTTCTGCACTTGCTGGAAGGTAACGCCGATCTGTTCGGCAAGCCGCTCCTGGCTCATGCCGAGAAGCTGTCTGCGCCTGCGCATACGCATGCCGACATAGGTATCAATCGCGTTCGGTGCCTTGACGTTCATGGCCTACCTTCTGTCTCTTTCGCATTTCAGTCCATTGACTTGTAGACGGCATCGCGCCGCTTTTCTACGATTTGTTTTTGATATCATATGAAGGCTGATCTTGACCGGCTCTGCTTTCTCCGACCCTTCGGTGATCGGGCTGTCTTGCTGTCTATTCCGGTTTTGCCACGCCCATCCTGGAATGCGATGGTGGGGCGTTCTTTTGGAGATTAATTTTCATCTAAATCGGTAGAAAATTGGTATTCCATTCCGCGCTCGGATCACTGGAAACCGCTATCACCTCTCCTGAACAACTCGAATGTCAAATGAGGGAACGCAATGCTTTCGAAATCCTTCGCCGGTCTCTTTGCCGGCGCGATCCTCGCCGCCTTCGTGGGCGCACCGGCACAGGCCGATGCGGTAAAGATCGGCAGCAAGAATTTCACCGAACAGTTCGTTGTCGCCGAGATCTACGCGCAGGCGCTTGAAAAGGCCGGCGTCGAAGTCGAGCGCCACCTCAACCTCGGTGCCACGCTCGTCGCCCATACGGCGCTGACGAACGGCGATATCGATCTCTACCCGGAATATACCGGCACGGCGCTTGCCGCCGTCGTCAAGGGTGACCTGTCGGGCTCTGCCGACAAGATCTATTCCGACGTCAAGGATTACTACGAGAAGAACCTCAAGCTGACGCTTCTGCAGCCGACGCAGATCAACAACGGCTATGCGATCATCACGCTTCCGGAAACCGCCGAGAAGTACAAGCTCAAGACGCTGAGCGACCTCGGTCCAGTCTCCAAGAACTTGACCTTTGGCGCTGAGGGCGGCTTTGGCGAGCGCAAGGATGGCTTGCCGGGGCTGAAGCAGACCTACGGCATCGAGTTCAAGGAATTCAAGATCTTCGCCAAGCTCGGCATCCGCTATAGTGCGCTGACGAGCAAGGATCTCGACGTTTCCTACGGCTTTGCGACCGACTGGCAGATCTCCGACAACAAGCTGGTCGTGCTCGACGACGACAAGCATCTCTTCCCGCCCTATTACCTCGTGCCGGTCGTGCGCCAGGATGCGCTCGCCAAGAACCCGAAAATCACCGAGGTTCTGAACAAGATCAGCCCACTCCTCAACAACGAGACCATGCGCGAGCTGAATGCCAAGGTCGATCGCGATAAGGAAGAGCCGGCAGACGTCGCCGCGGAATTCCTGAAAGCCAAGGGCATCTGATCGAGAGCGACGCGCAAGTTTCGCTTTCCTTGAAGAAAAAATGCGGCGAAGCTTGCAGCTTCGCCGCTTTGTCGTGATCGTGCAGACAGGATTTCTCGCGTTTGAACTGGGCACCCAAGCATATTCCGGAAATCGCGCTTGCCGTCTGGCAGCATCTGGTGCTGTCGATTTCGTCCGTGCTCATCGGCCTTGCGATCGCGCTCGTGCTCGGCATCGTCTGCGCCCGCCGGCCGAGGCTCTATGCCTTCGCGCTGACGGTGACGAACATCATCTTCGTCATTCCGAGCCTGGCGCTCTTTGCGCTGCTGATCCCCTTCGTCGGCCTCGGTATGAAGCCGGCGTTGATCGGGCTTTCCTCCTATTGCCTGCTGATCCTGCTGCGCAACGTCGTTACCGGTATCCGCGGCGTTCCGGCCGATGTGCTCGACGCCGCCGACGGCATGGGCTACGGCCCGTGGCAGCGGCTCTTCCGCATCGAACTGCCGCTCGCCCTGCCGCTGATCGTCTCCGGCGCCCGCATCGCGCTCGTCACCGTCATCGGTATTGCGACGGTCGCTGCCTTTATCGATGGCGGGGGGCTCGGCACGATCATCCTGATCGGCATCGATCAGGAATATGCCGAGAAGATCCTGGTCGGCGGCATTCTGACGGCACTGCTGGCCATCATCTTCGATTTCATTCTCACCCGGGCCGAGCAGGCCCTGGTGCGCTGGCAGTGAGGGCGCGGCGATGCTGAGCACTGCCTTCTTTTGGATCGTCGATCACCAGGACGAATTCTTCCGCGCCCTCGGCCGCCATCTCCTGATGTCCGGCGTGTCACTGGCGATCGCACTCGTCATTGCGCTGCCATTGGCGATCCTGATCGTCAATCACGGCCGTTTCGCCTTCGGCGTTATCAACATCGTCAATGGCCTCAGGACCATTCCGAGCCTTGCGATCCTGGCAATCATGCTGCCGCTTCTCGGCATCGGCATCCTGCCGTCGATCGTGGCGCTGACGGTGCTTGCACTGCCGCCGATCTTGCTCAATGCCTATGTCGGGTTGCGCGATGTCGATGCCGATGCGGTGGAGGCGGCGATCGGCATGGGCATGAGCAGAAGCCAGGTTCTACGCAAGATCCGCATTCCGCTGGCAGCTCCCGCCATGTTTGCCGGCGCCCGCACGGCGGCCGTCCAGGTACTGGCCGGAGCGACGCTCGCGCCCTTCATCGGCGGCGGCGGGCTCGGCGATTTCATCGCCACGGGCATCGGCATGATGGATATGTCGCGGCTCATCGTCGGCGCCGTGCCGATCGCGATCCTGGCGCTCGCCACCGAATTCATCCTCGGCCGCGCCGAGAAGCATCTGTTTGCAGAAAGAACCGCCGCATGATCCGCATGGAGAACGTCACCAAGCGCTATGGCGAAAGTGCCGCGCCTTCGGTGGATAACCTGACGCTTGATGTGCCCGAGGGCTCGACGGTCGCGCTGATCGGCCCGTCTGGCTGCGGCAAGACGACGACGATGCGCATGATCAATCGGCTGATAGAACCGACAGAGGGGCGCATCTTCGTCAATGGCGAGGACGTGACCAGGGCCGATCCGGTCAAGCTTCGCCGCCATATCGGTTACGTCATTCAGAATGTCGGCCTCTTTCCGCACATGACGATTGCCGAAAACATCGCCGCCGTGCCGAACCTGCTCGGCTGGGACCAGCCACGGATCGCAAAGCGCACCGAGCAATTGCTTGATCTTGTCGGCCTCGATCCGAAGGAAATGTTGAAGCGCTATCCGCGCCAGCTTTCCGGCGGCCAGCGCCAGCGCATCGGCGTGGCGCGTGCCCTTGCCGCCGATCCCTCGGTGCTGCTGATGGACGAGCCCTTCGGTGCCATCGACCCGATCGCTAGAACGCGCCTGCAGGACGAGTTCAGGCAGATCCTCAAGCGCGTGCGCAAGACGGTGGTTCTGGTCACCCACGATCTCGACGAGGCGATCCGCCTCGGCGACCGGATCGCCATCATGCGCGCCGGCAAGATCGTGCAATATGATGCGCCGGATGCGATCCTCTCCCATCCGGCCGACGATTTCGTCGCCAATTTCGTCGGTATAGACCGGGCGATCAAGCGGCTCAGCCTGTTTTCGGTTGCCGATGCGATGCGGCCCGGTGCCCCCTCGTCACCCGTCGCCAGTGTCACTGCAAACGTCAATCTGCGCGATGCGCTGTCGCTGATGGTCGCCGCCAACAGCGATGTGCTCTCGGTGGTCGATGGCGGTGGCATTGTTACCGGGCAGCTGACGCGTGACGCGATCTTCTCGATCTGAGTGCAGGAGTTTCTGATGCATCTCGGCTTTTCCCTCACACCTTTTGGCCATCACCTCTCCGCCTGGCGCAATGCCGTAAGGCCTGAACATCTCGGTTTCGATGCGCTGCTTTCTCAGGTTGCAAAGGCAGAAGAGGTGGGTTTCGATTTCGTCCTGCTTTCGGATCGGCTCGGTGTCCGGCCGATCGATGATCTCTCGCCCATTGCTACGCCCTTCGAGCCGACGACATTGGTCGCAGCTTTTGCGACGAAGGTGCGCCGGATCGGCTTGCTGGCTGCTGCCGCAACCAGTCAGCACGAGCCCTATAATCTCGCCCGGCGCTTTGCCTCGCTCGACCAGATCAGCGGCGGCCGAACGGGCTGGGTAGCCCTTCCCGGAACCGGTGAATTCGCACGCGACCTGGAATATCTCGGCCTTGTGAGCGGGCTCTGGGACAGCTTCGAGGATGACGCCTTCATCTACGACAAGGCTGAGGGCCGTTTCTTCGAGCCGCACAAGATGCATGTCCTCAACCATAGGGGTGAGCATTTTACGGTGCGCGGTCCGCTCAACGTCAATCGCTCGCCGCAGGGCAAACCGGTTATCGCCCAGTTTATGAGCGGTGAAAGCAAAGCATTGGCAGCGCACAGTGCTGAAGTCGTCCTGCTTCAAGATCGGACACCGGAAAGTGCGAACGAGACGGCCGCCGATTTCGTGCGCCTGCTCGAAGCGGCTGGCCGCCGACGGCAGGACGTTCGGATCCTGGCAAATATAGTGCCGATCATCGCAGAGACGTCCGAAGCGGCGCAGGCGGCAAGCGATGCGCTCCGATTTGGTGAGGCCGACCGGGCGAGCCAACCACTGTCTGCTTCACGTCTCGTCGGCACACCCGCTGAAATCGCCGATGCCCTGCAGGGATGGCTTGGCCTCGGCCAGGTCGACGGTTTCACGATCCTGCCGCCGACGGTCGCGATTGGACATCTGTTCTTCACGGAGGTGGTTCCGGAATTGCGCCGCATCGGGCTGATCAACGCGATGGCCGGCGGGACATTGCGTGATCGTCTTGGTCTTGCCCGTCCGGCTCATCCGGCGGCAATGTTGGAGCATGCGTCATGAGTGGCGATCGCAAGATGAGACTTGGCGCCTTCCTGATGGCGGGCGGCCATCACATCGCGGCCTGGCGGCATCCTGACGCCCATGCCCCGGCCGGCGTCGATATCGACCATTTCATCGAGCTTGCCCGCATCGCCGAGCGCGGCAAATTCGACATGCTCTTCGTGGAGGACGCCGCCGCCATCCGCGAGCGCAATCCCGAGATGGCAAGCCAGGCGGCGCGCTCGACGGCTTTCGAGCCGTTGAGCCTGCTTGCCGCCCTTGCCGTCAACACCACGCATATTGGCCTCGTGGCGACCGCATCAACGACCTATAACGAGCCCTACGGCCTTGCTCGCACCTTCGCCTCGCTCGATCAGTTGAGCGGCGGCAGGGCAGGGTGGAACCTCGTCACTTCGGCAAGCGAGCTCGAGGCGGAGAATTTCGCAAGCAGCGGGCTTCGGCCGCACTCCGAGCGCTATGAGCGGGCCGAGGAATTCGCCGATGCAGCGCTTGCGCTCTGGGACGGTGTGGAGGAGCGGGCCTATCTGCCGCAGGGCGGAGCGGCCTTTGCCGATCGCGCCAGACTTCATCCGGTGCATCATCGCGGCAAGCATTTCACCGTCGAGGGCGTCCTGGAAAGCCCACGCTCGGCGCAGGGACGGCCGATCATGGTGCAGGCGGGCGCCTCCGATGTCGGCAAGGAACTTGCTGCCCGCACGGCGGATGTCGTTTTCGCCGCCTCGCAGACGCTTGCCGAAGCGCAGGCCTATTATACGGATGTGAAGTCGCGCCTTGCCAAATACGGGCGCAAGCGCGACGACATCAAGATCATGCCTGGCATATCGCCGATCGTCGGCGCGACGGAAGCCGAGGCGAAGGCAAAATACCGCGCGTTGCAGGAACTCATCCCGGACGCCGTCGGCGTCGCCCTGCTTGCAAGCTATCTCAGCATTCAGGACCTCTCGGCCTATCCGCTCGACGGGCCGCTGCCTGACATGCCGCAGACCAACCTCATCCAGAGCCGCCAGCAGCTGATCATCGATCTCGGCAGGCGCGAGAACCTCTCAATCCGCGAGCTCGCGCGCCATTTCGCCGGCGCACGCGGCCACTGGCAGGTTGCCGGCACGCCGGCGCAGATCGCCGATGCGATGGAGGAACGCTTTGCCGAAGGTGCTGCCGACGGCTTCAACGTCATGGCGCCGCTCTTTCCCTCGGGGCTCGAGGATTTTGTCACCCACGTGTTGCCGGAACTGCGTCGCCGCGGCCTCTTCCGGCAAGACTATGAGGGCCGCACGCTTCGCCAGAACCTCGGCCTCAGTGCGCCCATCAAACGATAAAACGAGATGACAATGGATCCGATCTATATCGACTATCTGAATGCCTTCGACATCGAGGCGCTCGACCTGACCAACGATGAAATCCTGGCGGCGATCGAAACCTCGCTAGCCGCCCAGGGCAGGGGGCAGACGGTGATCGAGCCGCGCGTCCATCTCGAGCCGGATGCGAGCTTTCACGGCCATTTCAACGTGTTGCGCGGCTATGTGGCGCCGCTTGGCTTGGCCGGTGTGAAGGTCGTCGGCGACTATGTCGACAACTACAAGCTCGGCTATCCCTCCGAATTCGGCGTGCTCAACCTCTTCGATCCGCGCACCGGCGTCCCGAAGGCGATCCTTGATGCAACCGTTATCACCGACATGCGCACCGGCGCCGTCACCGCGCTCGGCGCTCGGCATCTCGCCCGCAAGGGCTCGAAGGTGCTCGGCCATATCGGCGCGCGCGGCACCGCGTATTGGAACGTCCGCCTGCTCGATCATCTCTTTGATTTCGACGAGATCCGCGTGCATTCGCGCCGGCCGGAAAGCCGCGACGCCTTTGGCGCCAAGCTGGAGGCCGACCTCGGCAAGAAGATCACCGTGGTCGACAACTGGCGCGATTGCGTGGAGGGGGCCGATATCGTCGTCGAGGCATCACGGCTATCGCAACCCGAGCCGCTTCTGAAGACGGAGTGGATCAAGAAGGGCTCCTTCGTCGTGCCCTACGGCACGATGAGTGCCGTCGAACTATCGTTGACCGACATCATGGCCAAACTCGTCGTCGACGACTGGGGTCAGTGCAAGACCGGCAAATTCGGCTCGCTGCGCGCCCATGTCGAGACCGGCAGGCTTTCCGAGAAGACGCTGCATGCCGAACTCGGCCAGGTCGTCGCCGGCCTGAAGCCGGGCCGTGAGAGTGACGACGAGACCATCCTGCTCTGGCACCGTGGCCTGTCGCTCAGCGACATCGCACTTGGCCACGCGCTGCTTTCCAAGGCGCGCTCGGCCGGTATCGGCCAGAGGCTGCGCTTCGCATGACGGAAATCCTGCTGACCGGCTCCGGCATCACCATTGCCGACATCGTAGCGATCGCCCGTGGCGATGCCACCGTCGAGGCTTCCGATGAGGTTCGTGAGCGGCTGATTGCCGCGCGACGCATCCTGGAAGGTGCCGCAGCGGCTGGCCAGCAGATCTACGGCATGAACACCGGGCTCGGCGCCAATCTGAAGACAGCGGTGACTGGCGATTTCGAAGCCTTTCAACTGCAACTGATCCGCGGCCGTGGCATGGCGGTCGGTGAAGCGCTGCCGCGCGATGCGACGCGTGCGGTCATCGCCGCCAGGCTCTCGATGCTGGCCGTTGGCGGATCCGGCATTTCGCTGCCCGTCTTCGAGGCGCTGCTTGCCATGCTGAATGCCGGCGTTCATCCGGTGATGCCGTCAATCGGCTCGATCGGTGCGGGTGACCTCGTGCTGCTGTCTGCAATGGCCCGCGCCCTGGTCGGCGAGGGAAAGGCCGAATATCGCGGCATCGTCTATCCGGCGAATGAAGCTCTTGAGCTTGCGGGCCTGGCGCCGGCGAGCCTTCAGCCAAAGGACGGGATTTCGCTTCTCAATGCATCGGCCGTCTCCGTTGGTCGGGGCGCTCTCGTATTGCACGACGCCAAACGACTGCTTGATGCCCAGCGCCGGGCGGCTGCTTTGAGCTTCGAAGGCCTTGCCGGCAATCCACTCATCCTCTCGCCGGCCATCCAACGCGCCCGGCCAGCGGTGGGCCAGGCAGACGAAGCCAGCCGGCTACTGCGGATGCTTGAGGGCTCGACGCTCTTCGAGACGAGCGCCGCCATCCAGGATCCGCTCAGCCTGCGCTGTCTTGCACCCATCCATGGGGCGCTTGCCGATGCGCTGTTGAAGGCGATCGAAGCCGTCGAGATCGAGCTGAATGCCGCGGCCGACAATCCCGTTGTTCTCCTGGAAGAGCAACAGGTGTTGTCATCAGGCAACTTCCAGACGCCGGCGCTTTCGCTTGCCTTCGAGACATTGGGGCTCGCTGTCGCTCAGGCAGCTGCGGCATCCGCCGCACGTTTCATTCAGCTGACGGGCTCGGGTCGCAACGGCCTGCCGCGCTATCTCTCCCCGTTCGGCGGTCCATCGGCGGGCTTCGTGCCGATGCAGAAGACAGTTGCGGCGCTGATGGCCGATATCAGGCACAAGGCCAATCCCGTCATGCTCGACTTTCTTGCGGTGTCGGAAGGGGTCGAGGATCATGCAACGCAATCGTCCCTTACCGTGCGCAAGCTCGGCGAGATGCTGGAGCTGTGGCGCCTGGTCATCGCCTGCGAAATGCTGGCGGCTGCCCAGGCTGTCGACCAGCGTCCCGGACACCGCTGTGGACAGGAGACGAGAAAGACCCATGCCTTCGTTCGAGGCCTCGCGCCGGTCATGACCGAGGATCGTTCGCTCGGCGAAGACGTGGCCGTCCTTGCCTCGCACCTGCTCGACGAACAGTACGGCGAGTGAAGAGCATGCATCTTGCCAGCCTTGCAATGTATGTCACGCCGCAACCGCTTGCGGAGGCCACCACCGAACTCTGGTCGTTCCTTCGGCACTATCTTGCGCAGGCCGGGCTTTCGGATCTGCCAGAGAGCCTCGACACCACGATTCCTTATGACGAGGCCTGGCTACGCGAGGACCTGCTGTTTTCCCAGACCTGCGGCTATCCCTATGTGAAGCGATTGCGTGGCAAGGTGCGCCTCGTTGCCACGCCTGTCTACGGTCATCCCGGCTGCAACGGTCCCCTGATGCGCAGCTTCATCGTCGTGCGCCGCGCTTCGACCTTCGCTTCGCTGCCAGACTTGCGCGGCGCGATAGCCGCCATCAATAGTCCTGACAGCAATTCCGGGGCAAATCTGCTTCGAGCGGCGGTCGCTCCGCTTGCCCGCAATGGCCGCTTCTTCGGTAGCACGGTCGAGACCGGCAGCCATGGCGGCAGCATCGATGCCGTGTCGAGCGGGCAGGCGGATTGCGCAGCAATCGACTGCATCACCTTTGCCAATCTCCTGCGCTTTGATCCAGATCGTGTGGAAGGCGTCCGCATCCTTGCAGAGACACCCGCAACACCGGGTCTGCCCTTCATTACCGGAGGAAAGGTTTCGGATGCGGATGTGGCATTGATGCGCGAGGCACTTGTCGCAGCGATCACCGCACCATCGCTTTCCGGTGCGCGCGATATTCTCGGCCTCGCCGATATAGCGATGCTTACGGATGCCGACTACGAACCAGTTCTGTCGCTTGCCCGAGGCGCGCTTGAGACAGGTTACAGCGACTGGATCGATTGAAGCCTCCAAGGACGCCAACTCGTAAGACCGGTTATCCGCCCATCACGGCTGAACGTTCAGGTGACCAGAAAAACATCAACAAATTTGTGATATTGTGATTTATACTTGTTCCAATTTTGTGATTATGCGATCCTTTCTGGCACCGAAGCCAACGATTTCGACGTGTCTCACGTGTGAGGGGAGAGTGTTCAATGGCGCGCATCACGCTCAGGCAGTTGCTGGATCACGCGGCGGAGGAGGGCTACGGCGTTCCCGCCTTCAATATCAATAACATGGAACAGGCGCTCGCCATCATGGAAGCCGCGGATGCGGCCCGCGCGCCCGTCATCATGCAGGCATCGCGCGGCGCGCGCGCCTATGCACATGACATCATGCTCAAGCACATGATGGACGCGGTCGTCGAAATCTACCCGCATATCCCGGTTTGCGTGCATCTTGACCACGGCAACGATCCGGCCAGCTGCATGACCGCTATCCAGGCGGGCTTTACCTCCGTGATGATGGATGGCTCGCTTAAAGCGGATGCGAAGACACCCGCCGACTGGGACTACAATGTCGGCGTGACGAAGAGAGTGACCGAGATGGCGCATCTCGGCGGCATTTCCGTTGAAGGCGAGCTCGGTGTACTTGGCTCTCTGGAGACGGGCATGGGAGAGGCCGAAGACGGGCACGGCGCCGAAGGCAAACTGTCTCACGATCAGCTGCTGACGAACCCGGACGAGGCGGCGAAATTCGTGCGCGAAACACGGGTCGATGCACTGGCGATCGCCATGGGCACCTCGCACGGCGCTTACAAATTCACGCGCAAGCCTGATGGTTCGGTGCTGGCGATGAATGTCATCGAAGAGATCCACCGTAAGCTGCCAAACACGCATCTCGTCATGCACGGCTCGTCGTCAGTTCCAATCGAGCTGCAGGATATCATCAACAAATATGGCGGTCGGATGGAGCCGACATGGGGCGTGCCCATCGAGGAAATTCAGCGCGGCATCAAGAATGGCGTTCGCAAGGTGAATATCGACACTGACGGCCGGATGGCCATGACCGGGCAGATCCGCCGGATATTGCAGGAAGATCCGAGCGAATTCGATCCCCGCAAATATCTGAAGCCGGCAATGGCCGCGCTGACCAAGCTTTGCAAGGAGCGCTTCGAGCAGTTCGGCACTGCCGGTATGGCGGAGCGGATTACGCCCCTTCCTGTTTCGGCGATGGCAAAGCGCTATGCGTCCGGTGCGCTCGATCCGGTCTTTTCCTAAAGCGTGTCGCGCATGTCGCTATCGCAAAACCGCTGCACAGTTTTGCGCGACATGCTTTAGATCTCATCGGCTGACGGGGCGGGCACTTTTTCCCGGTTGGATGTCCGGAGTGCCGGCTGCCAGCGTCTGGCCGTGAAACGCCTTGAGCAGGGAGACGACATCGTTGATCTCATGTTCGACACGCGGAGCGTCCCAGCCGAACGCTTTCGCAGCGATGCCTGCAATATCGACCAAACCTTCGTAGGTCAGCTGGCCCTCGATCGCGATCGTCGTGCGCCGCAAAACGATATCCGAGAGATGGACCACAAGCTCATTGCGCGCGATCCAGTCTATTTCCCGAAAGCTGTAATGTGCGGCTCCCGACAGGCGCCGCTCGTCGGAATGCTCGGAGGAGAATGTCGCCACCGCCTCGACCGTCGTTCCGTAGCGGTTCAGAAGCTGTTCTGCGCGCGCGGCCGTCATGCCTGCAGCCTTCGCGATCCTGTCAACGAAGACCCGTCTTGCCTGCGCGTCGGCCGGAAATGCCTTTCCGCCACCGATCGCAAGGTAGCGGGTCGACTGCTTGCGCGAACGCTCCAGCCGGGAAAGAACACTGTCGGCAACCTCCTCGGCAAAACCACGAAACGTCGTCCACTTGCCGCCGACCAGCGACATGATGGCAAAAGGCCGCTTGCCATCCGCTTCGATGACCGGCGCTGAATGGTCGCGGCTGATCAGGCCGGGCGCTGTTCCATCGGAGGCGGGAAGCGGCCGAATGCCGCTATAGGTGTAGACGATCTGGTCGCGATCGAAGCGCAATGTCGGCAGCAGTGATCTGAGGCTCTGCAGGAAGTAATCGATTTCGGGTTCCTCGCAGCGCACAGTGTCGGGATCCCGGCTCGGGATATCCGTGGAGCCGACGAGCGCAAGCCCGAGATAGCCGTACACCAGGCAGATGCGGCCGTCATCGGCTTCAAAATAGATCATGTGGCCGTTGAGGCTGCGTACCAGTTCGGGATGATCGATCAGGATATGCGAACCCTTCGTGCCGCCGATCAGGTGCGAGGGCGCGCCGAGCGCTTCGTTGACATGATCGATCCACGGGCCTGCCGCGTTCACGACGAGCCTCGGACGCACCGAGAATTCCGCGCCATCCTCCCGTTGGAAGTTCAGACGGCCTTCCGAGCAGGCGGTCAGCGTGACGAAATTTGCCGCGGCACAATGCGGGTTCGCCTCCAGCCCATCCTTAACGAGTTCATAGACGAGGCGTTCCGGCCGGCTGATTTTTGCGTCGTAGTAGATGCCCCCGGCGACAATCGCCTGAGTCACATGCGGCATTTCCCGCCTGGCCTTCTTTTTCAGGATCAGCCGGTGGCGCGGCATTACGCGGTCGCGCGAACCGAAGAAGTCGTAAAGGGAAAGACCGATCTTGATGAGAACGGCGCCGCGACTGCGGGGCGCCGTCTTGGAGCCGAACAATGTCTGCAGTGCCGCCCAGATGCCGCGTGTCCACGAAAAGATCGGAATGAATGTCGGCAACGCTTCGACGCAATGCGGCGCGTTTTTCAAGAGCAGATTACGCTCCAGAGTGGATTGGGCAACCAAGCCGAATTCTCCGGTTTCCAGATATTTCAATCCACCGTGAATGAGGCGAGACGGCGCAGCACTTGTCCCGGAACCAAAGTCCGATTTGTCGACGATCATGCAGCTGACGCCCTGATCCGCGAGGTCGCGAAACAGTCCGGCGCCATTGATGCCTGCTCCAAGGATCACGACGTCGACATCGTGCTCGCGGATATCCGGGCTGCGCCCAAGCGTGTCGGGGGTCATGGTGTTGTTGTCCTAAACTGCGGCCTCTGCCGCGCTGTCCTTCGCAAGGCCGGCGATCTTCGGCCAAAGCGGCGTCATTGTTTCTGCAATTTCGAGGAAGAGGCGGTAGCGCTTTTCGTAATCGGCGCTGCGGGCAGCGTCCGGGTTGCAGGTCTTGCCCTGCTTGTCCTTTGTTGGAGCGCTTTGTGGGTCCGGGTAAACACCGGCGCCAGCGCCAGCGCAAATGGCAGCCCCCCAAGCCGCCGCCTCGTCGGTGCCGGTTACCGTCACCGGCATTGCAAGCACATCGGCAAATAGCTGCGCGACTGCGGGGTTGCGTGACACGCCGCCGGCAAGGCGCGCCTCCTTGACTGCAAAGCCGTTACGCAGGGCATCGACATGGATGCGATGGTTGAACGCGATGCCTTCCATGACGGCCCTCAGCATGTCGCCGCGGTCATGCCAGCCGCCGAGCCCGAAGAAGCTTGCGCTTGCCGATGCGCCGTAAGGAGAGCCGAAGAGATAGGGGTGGAAAAGCACCGATGACGGGCGGTCAAAAGCTGCCTCGATCTCCGATGCCAGCAAAGCGTGAATGGACGTGCCCTTGGCTTCGCAGTCCGTCCATTCGCGGCCACATAGTTTTTCGATGAACCATTCGTAGTTCGCGCTCGATGCGGGCGAAATCGACATGCTGTTCCAGACGCCTGGCGCAATTCCATTGCGGCAGAACCAGCGTCGATCGACGCGCGGTTCGAAAGACAGCGTCTCATTGATCGAATAGGTTCCAGCGATGACGGCGACGATGCCGTCGGCATAACCACCCGCGCCGAGCGCCGAAGCGGTCACGTCATGCAATCCGGCAGCCACGGGCGTGCCCTCAAGGAGGCCCGTCAACCGCGCTGCATCGGCCGTTATTCGTCCAACGATCTCATCCGAACGCGAGGCCGGAGGCAGAGCTCTGGCAAGCGCCTGCAAGCCGAACAGGCGCAGGGCGTCCTCACTATAGTCTTGTGTTCTGACATCGGTGAAGGAGGTGCTCGCTTCGGTGCGATCGGTACCGACGGTGCCGGTCAGGCAAAATCGCAGCCAGTCCTTGCAGCTCATGATGTGGCCGATACGTTTAAACCGTTCCGGCTCATGATCCCGGATCCAGGCCAGCAGCGCCGACGGGGCGGAGACATGGGGCACCTGACCTGTGAGCGCGATCGCCTCGTCGGCGACCTTGTTGTCAGTCCATTGATCGACGATATCACCCGCCCGGCTGTCCAGGGATACGATACCATTGCCAAGTGGCTCCTGCGCCTGATCCAGCACATAAATGCCATCGCCATGCGCCGTTGCCGCCACGGCCTGGATATCGCTTGCCGGCCGGCCACTGAGGACGACCGCCTCGCGGATCGCCTCAGCCGTCGCGGTCCATAATTCGCGCATGTCTCGTTCCACGAAACGCGGCCTCGGGATGAGCTGGCTAACGCGCCGCCGGGCGACGGCGATCGGCGTGCCGTCGATGTCGAAAATGACGGCCTTCGTGACAGTCAGGCCACTATCAATCCCGAGCAGACTCGGCATGCGCATTCACCTTTCTATCGCGACCGAGCGGGCCGCTCACATGCGCCCGTTGCCGGTCCTGGCAACGACGACGTTGATATCCCTGGAGCGCATCCGGTCGATGTGCACGGGCAGGGTCTTGTCGTCGACGATGACGACGTCGAATTCATCGAGCGCCGCGAAGCTGTGAAGCGCGCGCCGTTCGAATTTGGTGTGGTCGGCAAGCAGGATGCGTTTGACGGAACAGTCGAACATGGCGCGCTTCGTATCGACAGTCTCGGGCGACTGATGCAGCACGATGCCGTCGTTAATGGCCGACATAGAAATAAACGCGATATCCGCCCGCAATCCCCTGATCTCGTTGATCGTCATGCGTCCCATGAAAGCATTGCACCAGTTGTAATACTGGCCGCCGAGCGCGAGCAGGGTGACGTCGTGCATGCCGGTCAACGCGTTCATCAGCGTCAGCGAATTGGTGATGGCAGTGATCGGCACCTTCGAGGAGAGATGCGATGCCATCTGCAGGACAGTCGTGGAATCGTCGAAAAAGATGGCCTGTCCCGGTTCGACGAACTGCATGGCAGCCTCGGCGATCACTTTCTTTTCCGCTGACTGCCGGCTCGAGCGGTAGACATCGCTGGATTCGATAAGGTTGGTGGCAGCCGCCGTAACGATGCCGCGTGTCTTCCGGAAGATCCCGCGGCTCACGAGCTCATCCACATCGCGATGCGCCGTCATGAGGCTGATGCCGAAACGATCGGTCAGATCCTCGATCCGCATCGAACCTTCGCTCATGACGGCCTCCGCGATCATCCGCCGGCGCGCGACCTGGCGTGTCTGACGGCTGTCGCTGGTCAGCTGATCCAACAGCTCATCGCCCTGATTGGTCTTCTGTGTCACGGGTCACCCTTGTCGCTGAATTCCATATCCCAGCTTCGTATAGTGATTGCCATGCCAAGGCAAAGAAGGCGAAGGCGGCTTGATGCGGTCGAAAAGGTCAAGGAGGGCGCCCGGTCGAGCGCCCTCTTTCTCATTAATGTGACAGAACGAACGGGCCGGTATACTTGTCGATATTGTCCTTGGTGATCAGGAGGCAATCAAACAGCTGCTTTTCGCTCTTGGCGCCGGTGCTGCCCGTCTTGATGACGTTGTCAGCCTGCTTGACGGCTTCCTCGGAGAAGACGGCGACGGGCTGCAGGACGGTATATTGCAGTTCGCCCGCCTTGATCGCGGCGACCGCATCCGGCGAACCGTCGAAGCCGCCGACCTTGATGTTGGCGAGCTTGCCGGCTTCCTTCAGTGCGGCGATGGCGCCGAGCGCCATTTCGTCATTGCCGGAGATTACGCCGATAATGTCGGGATTGGCCTGCAGCATGGACTGCATCTTGTTGTGACCCTGGGTGCGGTCCCAGTTGGCAACTTCCTTGGCGACCTTCTGGAGATCGGGGTACTGGGTCAGAACGGTCTCATAGCCGTTCGAGCGCGTGGCGGCATTGTTGTCCGACGGGGCACCGAGGAGCTCGGCATACTTGCCCTTGTCACCGACCGCTTCGACCCACTGCTGCGCACCGATTGCGGCACCCTGGGCGTTGTTCGAAACGAGCTGAGCCTTGGCGAGGCCTTCCTGGTTGATCTCGGCATTGACGAGGATGACCGGGATACCTGCGGCAACTGCCTTCTTGACCGCGCCGATGGAACCGTCGGCATTTGCCGGGTCAAGAATGATCGCGACCGACTTGTTGGTGATGGCGGTATCGATCATGTTGCTTTCGGTGTTGGTGTCGCCCTTATGCGCACTGACCGAGGCGGTGTAGCCGAGCTTTTCGGCTGTCGCCTTGGCGACATTGCCCTCCGTCAGCCAGTAGGGGTTGGACGGATCATTGACGATGATCGTCATCTGGCCTGCCGCCCAGGCGGAGCTGACGAGGATCGGGGCGACAGCCGCGGCTGCCAGAAGAATGCGCATGCCTTTCTTAAACATAGTCTCTCTCCCATTTGTGAGTTCAGGTGCTGCCGGAAACCGGCGGTGCTTTCCGCGATCGGCTTTCTGGAAATCCAGTTGCCTTCGCGGATAAGTTCTGCTGCGGACGTCAGGATGATTTTGCCCGGCGCCCGTATTGGATGCTGTTCATGAGGACAGCGAGGACGATGACCGCGCCGGTGAAGACTGTCTGCCAGTAGGCCGAGACGCCGATAATGACGAGGCCGTCCGACAGGAAGCCGATCACAAAGGCGCCGAGCATCGTGCCGCGCACCGTGCCACGACCGCCAGTCAGCGCCGCGCCGCCGATGACCACAGCTGCGATCGCCGTCAATTCGTAGGTCGTGCCGGCCGTTGGACCGGCGGAGGTCAGCTGCGACGACAGGACCAGACCGGCAATTGCCGCGCAGACCCCCGAGAGGACATAGACGATGATCTTGACGCGCTTGACCGGCACGCCCGAGAGATCGGCCGCACGCTCGTTGCCGCCGGAGGCATAGAGCCAGCGACCAAAGGCCGTGCGGCTCAAGACGATGCCGCAGATGATCGCGAGCACGGCGAGCACGATGACGCCGATCGGAATGCCCGCGAGGCGGTTGAAGCCGAGCCAGTCGAAGCCGGTATTGCCAAGCTCCGGGCGGCCGCCGAGATTGTTGTAGGTCAGGCCATTGGTCATCAGCAGCGCAATGCCGCGGGCGACATAGAGCACGCCAAGCGAGGCGACGAAGGCCGGAACCTTCAAGTAAGCGACCAGCACGCCATTGACCGCGCCGACGACAGCGCCGAGAACGCAGGTAATGATCACCACGGCCCAGACCGGCGGATAAAGAATGACGCCGAAAGCACTCAGCGTCACGCCCTGCATGAGGAAGCCGGCAATGCAGCCGGCAAGCCCGAGCGTCGAGCCGACCGAAAGATCGATGCCACCATTCAGGATCACCAGCAGCATGCCGATCGCCAGGATGCCGAAGATGGCAACATGCGAGGCCATGGTCAGGAAGTTACTGAGGCTGAAGTAATAGGGTGACAGGAACGAGAAGACCGCGATGATGACGATGAGCGCGAAGAAGGCGCGGCCTTCCAGGATAAGGCGCACGAGGTTGGTGTTGCGCTTCTGCCCATGCGACACTGACTTCTTTTCGGTGATGTTCGTGACTGACATAATCAGTGCTCCATAATTCCGGGCTAGTGCGCGACCACAGCTTCGCCTGAGGCGGCCATGATTTTTTCCTTGGTGACGTCAGCACCGAATTCAGCCGAGATCCGGCCGCGATGCATGACGATGATGCGGTGCGCGATGCTCAGGCATTCGTTGACCTCGGAAGTCGAGTAGACGACAGCGAGACCCTGCCGGGCACGTTCGGCCAGCAGCTTGAAGACTTCCGCTTTGGCGCCGATGTCGATGCCGCGGCTCGGCTCGTCGAGAAGAATGACCTTCGGGTCTGTCGCCAGCATCTTGCCGATAACCACCTTCTGCTGGTTGCCGCCAGACAGCGAGCCGATGRCGGCCTCTCCTCCATCGGTCTTGACGCGGACTTTGCGAATGGAGGCATCGACAAGCTCGCGCTCGCGACGGCCGGATGTGAACAGTCCCTTGGTAAAGGCGCCGATGCTGGCGAGCGACAGGTTGGAACCGACCGTCATCGTCTGGACGAGGCCGTCGCGCTGGCGATCCTCGGGCACCAGCACGAGGCCGCTTGCGATGCGTCCGGCGATGCTCAAATGCCCGACATCGTGGCCCTCAAGCCGAATGGCGCCGCTGCTTGCGCGCAACCGTCCGGCCACGCATTCCAGAAGCTCGGTGCGTCCGGCGCCCATCAGGCCGTAGATGCAGACGACCTCCCCGGCGCGCACGTCCAGCGAGAGACGGTCGACGGAATTGAAGGCCGATCCGGAAGGGCCAGGAACCGTCAGATTGTCGATCGACAGCGCAGCCTTGCCGAATTCGTAGCCTTCGGGCGGATTGCCGAGATCGAAATTGTCGCCCACCATGTTGCGGACGATCCATTCGAGATCGATGTCCTTGCGTTGCGCATAGGCCGTCATGGTGCCATCACGCAAGACGACGGCGTGATTGGTAATCTGCAGCGCTTCCTCAAGGTGATGTGAGATGTAGACGATCGACACGCCGCGATTCGTCAGATCGTGGATGACCTTGAAAAGCACTTCGACTTCGGCGGCGCTGAGCGCCGAGGTCGGCTCATCCATGATCAGGATACGCGAATTGACGGATAGCGCCCGGGCAATTTCGACAATCTGTTGCTGGCCGAGACGCAGATCTTCCACCTTGGTCAGTGGATCGATCTCCTCTTCCAGTTCTTCCATCAAAATGCGCGTCTGGCGCTCTTCTTCCGCGAAATCGACCACGCCGCCCTTGATGATCTCGCGGCCCATGAAGATGTTGTCCCGCACGCTGAGATTAGGCGCGAGGCTGAGCTCTTGGTGAATGATCGAGATGCCGCATTCGCGGGCATGGGTCGAAGAGTTGAAGCTGATCGGCGCGCCGTCGAGAATGATTTCGCCCGACGTCGGCTGGACAACGCCCGAAAGGATCTTCATCAACGTCGATTTGCCCGCCCCATTCTCACCGAACAACGTGGTGATCTGGCCGCGATGGATATCGAAATTGACGCCCTTGAGGGCATGCACGCTGCCATAGGATTTGGCGATATTGCGGGCAGCCAGGACGACCTCGCCAAGGACTTCAGGTGTGGAAATCGGCTGGCTCATTTGACGTCGACCTTGACCGGGGTTACGAGCCAGTTTTTCTGGTTGATGAGTTTGAAGACGCCGACGACAGTTGCCGTCTTGCCATCGAGCTGGTCCGGGTCAAGGCCAGCGAATACGGCTTTCTTCATCTCGTTATTGATTGCCGAGCCGGCATCCTGATACTGTATCTGATTAGTGAACTGACCGAATTCGATCGTGCCTGTGGCATCGCGGAGGTCCGTGCCATTGACCGCAGGGCCGGTCTGGACACGGACCACCGTCTCGGGAGGTAAGCCGTCGATCTTCATTTCATTGGTATTGGATTTGCGCGCGCCGAAGGTGCCGTTCAGCGTCACCGGGATGACCGGACCGGTGCTCGTAGCAACGCCGTATTTCTCGCCGGCAGCCTTCTTGTCCGCCACGATCGCCGTCGCCAGCTCAGACGCAGCCACGGCCCTCTTTTCGACATCCGCCTGGATCTTCGGAAACTGCTCAGCGCCGAAGGTTTCCGGAGAAAAGGCCTGCTGCCGCACATCGCTCTCCGAGCCGATCTTGACGACCTTGGTGTCGAGCGCGATTGCGCCGATGACCACGATTGCCGCAATGGCACTGACGATGATCTTCAAGTTGCCTTTGCCTGGCGCGGATGCTGCATGAGCGGGCTGAGTATTCATTGCTGACGACCTTTGCGGCTGGTCGGATCTATGTCGGAAGAGGATGAATCTGGCGAAAGCCTTGCGGCTGCGTCATCGAAGACGGGGCGCTTCGAAAACCGCATTGAGGTGCGGAAACCTGCCGAGCCTGGCAGCGTGATGATGAGCGGGAAAAATGCACATCTGAACCTCCTCCATGTCGGACCGGCGCTTGTCTCCTCCAACCGCCTGGGCCGCAATTCCTCTCAGCAGCGATGCCTGCGTGATAGGAAAATGGTGTTTATGCCAAAAATCATGTTATCAAATTGTCCGTCTGTCAACAGGCGTTTTGTTAATTTGCGCTCACAACATAACATTCTAAGTGTGCATGACGCGACGAGAAGAGGCCTGGTCTTAAACGTGTGCGCCGGCTGGGAAGGTGTCCATTCACCGAGGTGCACGGAAATATATACTTGATTTTAAAAGGGAAATTAACCTGGAGTAAGCTTTCATGGCATGCAGCCGTCGCCGCAAATCGCTGAGGCTGTCACCAATGCTCGTCGCGTTGGTTGGTTCTATTTTATCTGAAAAAAATTTCATTGCGAGAAAAATCTTACTGGAACAATGATATCTTTGTGTTATCTTTTTGATGAGGCTTATGGGAGGTTTTGAAAAGATCGGGTCTCAAGCTCTCGGACCGCGATCTGTGCACCAGCTGACTTGCCCGTGAATTAGAAGTGTGGTCGCCTGCGCCCTTTGCTGGCGGTGCCGACCGGGAGGATATGAGACATGAAATCGACGCGCGTTTTGCCCCTCGTGACGCTCGACGTGATTGCCGGATAATCCGCGATGGATGTCAGCCAGCAGATCATCATCGGTATCGATGCGGGAACATCGGTCATCAAGGCGGTTGCCTTCGACCTTTTCGGCCGTCAGATCGCGGCCGCATCCGTTCGCAACAAATATTCAAGCGGCAGCGATGGTTCGGCCACGCAATCGCTCGCGCAGACCTGGGAGGATTGTGTCGGTGCGCTTCGCGGCCTTGGCGGGAAGGTCGAGGATCTTGCATCGCGCACCGCGGCGATCGCGGTGACGGGGCAGGGGGATGGAACATGGTTGGTGGGTTCCGGAAATCAGCCTGTCGCCGATGCCTGGCTCTGGCTCGACGCGCGTGCCGCGCCGACCGTGGTGTCACTTGCGGGCCAAGAAACAGACAGGGCGCGTTTCGAGCAGACGGGCACGGGACTGAATACCTGCCAGCAGGGCGCGCAACTCGCTCACATGGATCGGGTGGCGCCGGAGCTTCTGGACCGGGCGGAAACGGCGCTGCACTGCAAGGACTGGCTCTACCTCAATTTTACCGGTGTGCGGGCGACCGACCCTTCGGAGGCAAGCTTCACCTTCGGTGATTTCAGGACGCGGCGATATTCGCCCGTTGCCATCGACGCGCTCGGGTTGACGCATCGCCGCGCGCTTCTGCCCGATATTGTCGACGGAACAGAAATCAGCCATCCGCTGACGGCGGAAGCGGCGCGGGCCTGCGGCCTGCTGGCCGGCACGCCGGTCAGCCTCGGTTATGTCGACATGGTGATGACGGCGCTCGGCGCCGGTGTTCGCAGCGGTGGGCGCAACGCGGCCTGTTCGACGATCGGTTCGACCGGCGTGCATCTGCGTGCAAAGTCGGTGGCCGACGTTCAACTCAACCTTGAGGGCACGGGCTACGTCATTGCCCTGCCGCTCCCGGGCACCGTTACCCAGGTGCAGACCAATATGGGTGCGACGATCAATATCGACTGGCTGCTGGAGATGGCCGCCTATCTGATGGCGGAGGTCGGGAAGCCTGCCACCCACCCCGAGCTCGTTGCCAGGATCGACCGCTGGTTTTTCGAAAGCCGGCCCGGATCGGTTGTCTATCATCCCTATATTTCCGAGGCTGGAGAACGTGGCCCCTTCGTCAATGCGCAGGCCCGGGCAGGCTTTTCTGGTCTTTCGGTTCGTCACGGGTTTCCGGACCTCGTTCGCGCGGTTGTCGAAGGTCTGGCGCTGGCGACGCGCGATTGTTACGCCGCCATGGGCGATATGCCGGAAGAGCTGCGCGTCACCGGCGGCGCCGTGCGCTCGAGCGCGCTGCGCCGCTCCCTGACCGCCTCCCTCAAGGCGCCGATCCGCCTGTCCCGCCGTGAAGAAACCGGAGCGGCTGGCGCCGCGATGATGGCTGCTGTGGCGATCGGTGCCTACAAGACAATGGACGAGTGCATCGCCGACTGGGTCACGCCGCTGCTCGGCGAAGCCGAGGAGCCGATCGGTGAGGAGGCGGCCCGTTTCGATCTGCTTTTTTCCGCTTATGCCGATATCCGAAGGGCCATGCCCGCTGCCTGGGAAACACTGGCCCGAGCCGCGGCGATGCCGCCCGCAGAATGAATCGCTGATGCAAAAGGCATCCGAGGGAGCATGACATGACCGAACCCGAAATCCTGGATCTTTTCGTCATCGGCGGCGGTATCAACGGCGCGGGAATTGCGCGCGACGCCGCCGGGCGCGGCTTGAAAGTCGCCTTATGCGAAAAGGACGACCTGGCGCAGGGCACCTCCTCCCGCTCGGGCAAGCTCGTGCATGGCGGCCTGCGCTATCTGGAATATTACGAATTCCGCCTGGTGCGGGAGGCGCTGATCGAACGCGAGGTGCTGCTCAACGCGGCCCCGCATATCATCTGGCCGATGCGTTTCGTGCTGCCGCACAGTCCCGAGGATCGCCCCGCCTGGCTCGTCCGGCTCGGCCTCTTCCTTTACGATCATCTCGGCGGTCGCAAAAAGTTGCCTGGCACCCGCACGCTCAATCTGCTGCGTGATCCCGAAGGCACGCCCATACTCGATCAATATACCCGCGGTTTCGAATATTCGGATTGCTGGGTGGACGACGCGCGCCTCGTCACCTTGAATGCGGTGAGCGCGGCCGAGAAGGGCGCCCTGGTGCTCACCCGCTCGCCGGCGGTGTCGGCGCGCCAGGAAAACGGCCACTGGACGATCACGACGAAAAGCAGCACGAGCAGCGAGACGCGGACCTTCCGCGCCAAATGTCTCGTCAATTGCGCCGGCCCGTGGGTCACCGACATCATCAACCGGGTCGCCGGCTCTAATTCCAGCCGCAATGTGCGTCTCGTCAAGGGCAGCCACATCATCGTGCCGAAATTCTGGGCCGGCTCCAACGCTTACCTAGTTCAAAACCACGACAAACGCGTCATCTTCATCAACCCTTATGAGGGCGACAAGGCGCTGATCGGCACGACCGACATCGCCTATGAGGGCCGGGCTGAGGATGTGGCGGCCGATGAGGCGGAAATCGACTATCTGCTGAAGGCGGTGAACCGCTATTTCAAGGAGAAGCTGCGCCGTCAGGATGTGCTGCACAGCTTCTCCGGCGTGCGCCCGCTGTTTGACGACGGCAAGGGCAATCCTTCGGCGGTGACTCGCGACTACGTGTTCGATCTTGACGAGACCGGGGGGGCGCCGCTTCTCAATGTCTTCGGCGGCAAGATCACGACATTCAGAGAGCTTGCCGAACGTGGCATGCAGCGCCTCAAACACGTTTTCCCGAACATGGGTGGCGATTGGACGGAAAAGGCGCCGCTGCCGGGTGGAGAGATGCCCAATGCCGACTACGAGACCTTCGCCAACAGCCTGCGTGACACCTATCCATGGATGCCGCGAAAACTCGTCCATCACTATGGCCGTCTTTATGGCACGCGCACGAAGAACCTGGTTGCCGGGGCAACGGACCTGCAGGGGCTCGGGCGCCATTTCGGCGGGCAGCTTTACGAGGCGGAAGCCCGTTATCTCGCCGCTAGCGAATGGGCGGAGACGGCCGAGGACATCCTCTATCGCCGCACCAAGCATTACCTGCATCTGAGCGAGGCAGAGCGGGCAGCCTTTGCCGACTGGTTTGCTTCATCCCATCTTGCCGCCGCCTGAGGAGGCCTTGATGCCGCTTTCGCTTTCGCTGAATACCAATCCGCTGGTGAACCGTTTTGCCGACCCGGACGACCTGATCGAGACGGTGGCGCGAGACCTGCGCATCCGCGACCTCCAGCTGACGCATGAATTCATCAATCCGAGTTGGCAGGCCCCGGTCATCCGCCGCCTGACCCGCCAGATGAAAGCAGCATTGGAGCGTACCGGCGTTCGCGTTACCTCGGGCATGACCGGACCTTATGGACGGTTGAACCACTTCGGGCATCCGGATGCCGAGGTCCGCCGCTRTTACGTGGATTGGTTCAAGACCTTCGCCGACATTACCGCCGACCTCGGCGGACATTCCGTCGGCACGCAATTTGCGATCTTCACCTACAAGGACTTCGACGATGCAAGCCGGCGCGAGGAACTGATCAAGATCGCTATCGACTGCTGGTGCGAAGTCGCAGAGCATGCCAGGGCCGCCGGACTTTCCTATCTCTTCTGGGAGCCAATGAGCATCGGCCGCGAATTCGGCGACACGATCGAATCCTGCCTTGCGTTGCAGGCACGACTGACTGCCGCCGATATGGCGGTGCCGATGTGGATGATGGCGGATATCGACCATGGCGACGTCACCTCCGCCAATCCCGACGACTACGACCCCTATGCCTGGGCGCGGGCCGTACCGAAGCTGTCGCCGATCATCCATATCAAGCAGAGCCTGATGGACAAGGGCGGCCACCGGCCGTTCACAGCGGAATTCAATGCCAAGGGCCGAATCCAACCCGCTCCGCTGTTGGAAGCTTTCGCGGCAGGCGGCGCTGATGAGAATGAGATCTGCCTCGAACTTTCCTTCAAGGAACGTGAGCCGAACGATCGCGAGGTTATCGCGCAGATTGCCGAAAGCGTCGCCTTCTGGGCGCCGCATATCGACACCGGCGCCGCAGACTTGAAGATATGATCCGGCGATTTACAAAGGCTGGTTGTTGTCAGGCGGTATAGCCGTCGAAGAAATGGGAAGGATGCGGCGATGACGGATGCCGATGATACGCTTGCCGTGCGGGCCGCCTGGCTTCATTACGCCGGCGGACTGACGCAGTCTGATGTTGCCCGGCGCCTCGGCATTCCCTCGGTCAAGGCGCATCGACTGATTGCGCGGGCCGTCGCCGATGGCGTCGTCAAAGTCACGATCGACGGCGATATCGTTGAATGCGTCGAACTGGAGACGCGGCTCGCCGAGCGCTTCGGATTGCAATATTGCGAGGTCGCGCCCGATCTTGGTGAAGAGGGTCTGCCGCTACGCGCGCTCGGTCATGCGGGAGCTGGTTATCTGAAGCGTGAGATCGAACACGGTGAGCACGCAGTCATTGGTCTTGGCCACGGCCGCACGCTTTCGGCTGCCGTTCAATATATGCCGCGGACGAATGCCAAGCATATGCGCTTCGTTTCCCTGCTTGGCGGTCTCACGCGAAACTACGGCGCCAATCCCTATGATGTCATGCACCGTATCGCGGAAAAGACCGGGACACATGCCTATGTCATGCCGGTTCCCTTCTTCGCCAACACTGCCGAGGACCGGGAGGTGCTCAGGGCGCAACGCGGCGTCAAGGAGGTGTTTGATCTCGCCAATGACGCCGACCTGAAGCTCGTTGGCTTGGGGACAGTAGACGCCGAGGCCCAGCTGGTACTCTCCGGCCTGGTCGAGCCGGGTGAGATTGAGGACATCGCCGCCGCTGGTGGTGTCGGCGAAATCCTCGGCCACTTTTTCAATGCGGATGGCCAGATCCTCGATACGGCTCTGACCGGTCGCACGCTTTCGGCGTCCTTTCCGACGACGAAGAAGGAGCGCCTCGTGGCCCTGGCGGGCGGACAGTCAAAAGTGGCCGCCATACGGGCGATCCTGCGCAGCCGCCGTCTTCACGGGCTCATAACTGATGAACGGACCGCGCGCTCGCTCTTGGATTGATGATTTCTGCCACATGTTTTGAGCGCATAATCACACTTCTTCATGTTGAAATTCACATTTTCAATGTTATATTGTTATTGAACTGGGATTGAGATGTATGAAACGGGAAGAGCGCCAGCAGCTGATCGTCAATCTGCTCGTTGAGGACAAGACCGTTGAAGTGGACGATCTTGCTGAACGGTTTTCCGTCTCCAAGATGACCATTCACCGCGATCTCGATGACCTCGAACAGGCGGGTGTCCTGCGTAAGGTACGCGGTGGAGCGACGATCGATGCCGGAACGCAATTCGAGAGCGATTTTCGCATTCGTGAACGTCAGGGCGGCGAAGCCAAGGTTGCGATGGCGCAGGAAGCGCTGGCCCAGGTCGAGCCTGGCATGACGGTCATGGTCAATGACGGCTCGATGGCCGCGGTACTCGGCGAGATGCTGCTGCGTAAGCGGCCGCTGACGGTGATTACCAACAACGCAGCGATCATGGAGCGGTTGAAGGGTGAAAACGGCATAACCCTGATTGCGCTCGGAGGCATCTATTCCGCGAAATTCAACGCCTATCTCGGCGTCGTGACAGAAGAAGCGCTGTCACGCCTGAGGGCGGATATCGCTTTCATTTCGACTCCGGCGGTCAGCGGCAGGCTCGCCTATCACATGGACGACAATGTCGTTCGCGCCAAGCGGGCGATGATCTCGTCTTCGGCCAGAAGCTGCCTCCTGGTCAACCACCAGCGCATCGGCCACACGGCGTTGCATGTCATGGCGGATCTGGCTGATTTCGACACTATTATCACCGATAGCGCGCCAACGGCCGCTGTTCTCAACGAATTCGATCGGGTGGGCATCAAGCTCACCATCGCTCCAGCACAGGATCAGGCATGACGGAGAAACCGCGCTTCTGGATTGGCACCAGCTGGAAGATGAACAAGACGCTCGCGGAGGCCGAGCATTTCGCCCGCGGCCTCGAGGCGGCTGACGCTGCGTGCGATCCCATCATCCAGCGCTTCGTGATCCCGCCGTTTACCGCCGTGCGGGAGGTCAAGCGCATGCTTGCAAAGACTTCCGTCAAGGTCGGTGCGCAGAACATGCATTGGGCGGATCAGGGCGCCTGGACGGGCGAAATCTCCCCCTTGATGCTGAAGGATTGCGGTCTCGACATCGTCGAACTCGGGCATTCCGAGCGGCGCGAGTTTTTCGGCGAAACGGACGAGACAGTCGGGCTGAAGACGGAGGCGGCGGTTCGCCATGGCCTGATCCCGCTCATCTGCATCGGCGAAACCCTTGCCGACCGGGAGAGCGGAAAAGCTGCTGAAATCCTTGCAGTCCAGGTGCGCGGGGCGCTTTCGAAGCTTTCCGGCGAACAGAAATCGGCGCAAATCCTCCTTGCTTACGAGCCCGTATGGGCGATCGGCGAAAAAGGCATTCCGGCGACGGCGGATTATGCCGATGCGCGCCAGGCCGAGATCATCGCGGTCGCCGAAGCAGCACTCGGGCGGAAAATCCCCTGCCTGTACGGCGGGTCGGTCAATCCACAGAACTGCGAGGAACTGATTTCGAGCCCGCATATCGACGGGCTCTTCATCGGCCGTTCCGCCTGGAACGTCGAGGGCTATCTCGACATCCTTTCGAAATGCGCCGCCAAACTCCAAGGAGAAAGACAATGAAGCTTGCAATTGCTGGAGACAGCGCCGGCGAAGGTCTCGCCAAGGTGCTCGCCGAACACCTCAAGGATCGGTTCGACGTCCATGAGGTGTCACGCATCAACGACGGGCTCGACCCGTTCTACGCCAACCTTTCGGATCGCGTTGCCTCGGGTGTGATCGATGGCACCTATGACAAGGCAATCCTGGTTTGCGGCACCGGCATCGGCGTCTGCATCTCGGCGAATAAAGTGCCTGGCATCCGTGCTGCCCTGACGCACGACACCTATTCGGCCGAGCGTGCAGCTCTTTCCAACAACGCGCAGATCATTACGATGGGCGCGCGCGTCATTGGACCTGAGCTCGCAAAGTCGATCGCCGACGCATTTCTCGCTCAGACATTCGACCAGAACGGCCGTTCGGCCGGCAATGTCTCCGCGATCGATGAGCTCGACGCAAAATACAACGCTCATTGAGAGCGTCACGCAAGCGGCCGGTTGTCCGCCGGCCGCTGCGAGCGCGCCAGCGTCGTCATCACCATCAACCTGAGCTTCCAGGCCCACTGAGTCCTTTCGCCGTTGGAATCTCCCCTGCGGAGGAGATCTCTCGCCGGTCTCTGCGGTGTCACGCCCGACCAAAAGTCGCCCCTGATGTGTTGAGAGGCCTAGACCGGTTTCTCATGGACGACGGCGTTTCTAAACGTCTCGCAAATTACACGATGACCGGCATCGTTGGGGTGAGTGAGATCGGGCGAGGCCAGTGCGCCGTCGTCATATGCTTTCATCCGCTCGTAGACAGGCGCGTAGAAGATGCGAAAACGTTGCGCCAGTTCTCGTACGGCTTGGACATAGACTTCAAAGCCCTGGCGTGTCTGCCCGGTGAAGCCGGTGCTTCCAACTGAAAAACCTCGATCGGGAATATAGGGCGGACTACCAATCGCAAGCCTTTCCGCATGGCCTGCCTCGATCAGTTTCTCCAGCATATTCGCATAGTCACGACGGAAGCTCTTCGCGTTCATGCTCTCCGGCGCGGCCGTATAGCGGGCGTCGTTATAGCCGTAAAGGATGAGGATCGCGTCGCGATGCGGGGCGTCGAGCAGTGCTCCGGCAAACCGGCTGATGCCGTTGTCTGCTCGCGCTTTGCCGTCGGCAAGCCGCGATGCTTGCAGCACCGTCCCTGGGATTGCGTGATTGTGAAGCGGCAAGGCGTCGAGCTCAGCTGCGAACAGCGCCGGCCAGGCCAGATGCGGCTGACTGGCGTTGAACCCGGCGGTGATGCTGTCGCCGAAGACGCGGAATCCGGAAATCCCCAGCGATTTCAAATGCTCTGCGAATGTCATCGATCGTCACACATTTTCCCGCTTGACAGCAACTCGGCAAATCCCGTTTATACGTATTAGCTGCTAATACGCATTAGCAGTCAAGAGGAGATCCGGAGGATGCGACGTGGCAGGCACTAAGCGTTTGACTCAGCACGATATTGCGAAACTGGCCGGCGTCAGTCAGGCAACCGTCTCGCTTGTGCTGAACGGTGCCCCGACGGCTTTGGCGCGTATTCCCAAGGAAACCCGCGAGCGCGTCCAGCATGTCATCCGCACGACGGGATATGTGGCCGATCCGATCGCCCGGCGGATGGCCAAGGGTCTTAATCGCATTCTCGGCGTTTTCACCTACGAGCCGGCTTTTCCGAGCGAGCAGGCGGATTTCTTTACGCCCTTCCTGCTCGGCATCGAAGAAGAGGCGCAGGCGCAGAATTATGACCTCTTGCTTCTGACTGGCGCCGGTTTCGGCCGGGAGCGCAAGATTTTTGCCGACGGCAACAGGCTGCGGATCGCCGATGGCTGTCTMGTCCTCGGCCGCGAATTCGATCGGGTCGAGCTCAAGCGACTGGTTTCAGGTGATTATCCCTTCGTGGCGATCGGACGACGTGAGGACGCTGGCGGGCCCGTTCCTTACGTCGGCGGCGATTACGCGAGTGGCACGCGGGCGCTGGTCGAGAAAGCGCGGGCACTCGGTCATGACCGGCTGGCCTTCATCGGCCCAAGCGGCTCGGCTGAATCCGTCGTCGACCGCTGGCGCGGATTTTCAGGCGCGATCATTGGAAGTGCTGAACTCGTTTTGCATGTGGATGAGGTCGGTCGAGGCGCTGCCGATACGCTAGACGCGATTGTAGCCAGCGGCGCGACGGCGGTCTTCTTCGTCGAACTGGCCGATGCGGTGCGTGTCGAAGCAGCCGCGCGCGAGCGCAGTCTGTCCATTCCGGGCGACTTTTCGGCTGTGGTGCTCGGCAGTCATGTGCGGGCCGAGCGCAGCCATGTGCAATTCACCTCCTTCAATATTCCGCGCGAGGAAATGGGGCGGCAGGCGACCGCGATGCTGGTGCGTCGCATCGAAGATGCTGCGCCTATCGAACAAATTCTTCTGACCTGCGACCCGGTCGAGGGCCAAACCCTCGGACGAGCAAAGAAACGGACCTGAGAACGTGACAGACATGGCGGCAAAAGAGATGCGTGCGGATATTCTGGTGGTGGGCGGCGGCCTCGGTGGCGTCGCGGCGGCGCTTAGCGCCTGCCGGGCCGGCAAGAGCGTTATCATGACCGAGGAATTCGAATGGATCGGTGGCCAGTCGACGAGCCAGGGTGTGCCTTCCGACGAACATAGCTGGGTCGAGCAATTCGGCATCACGCGCTCCTATCGCAGGCTGCGCAATGGCGTGCGGCAATATTATCGTGACAACTATCCGCTGACCGAGGGCGCTCGCGCCTGGGGGGATCTCAATCCCGGCGGCGGCTGGGTGAGCCGCATCTGCGCCGAGCCGCGCGTCAGCCTGGCGGTCATGGAGGCGATGCTGATGCCCTATCGAGGCGCCGGCCGGCTTAGGGTGCTGCAGCCCTATCGTCCCGTCGCTGCTGATGTCGACGGCGACACCGTGCGCTCCGTCACCGTCCGCCATCGCGATACGGACCGTGAGGTCGTCATCTCGGCCGACTATATCCTTGACGCTACCGAGCTTGGCGACCTGCTGCCGATGACCGGCACGGATTATGTCAAAGGCTTCGAGGCGCAATCCGATACCGGCGAACCGAGCGCACCTTCCGAAGCGCAGCCCGACAATGTCCAGGCAGTCTCGATCTGCTTTGCGGTCGATTGCGTCGATGGCGATCAGACGATCGACAAGCCTGAGAATTACGACTACTGGCGCAAGTACCAGCCGCATTTCTGGGGAGGCCCACTGCTCGGCTTCACCGCGCCCCACCCGCGCACGCTGGAATCCACGACGCGCAGCTTCACGCCCAATGTCGAAGACAACCCATTGCTCGTCGATGCCGATCAGCGCAAGGGCGGTGGTGACGAGAATCTCTGGCTCTTCCGCCGCATTGCGGCACGGCGCAATTTTGAGCCCGGTTTCTACCAGTCGGACATTTGCTTCGTGAACTGGCCGATGATCGACTACATGGACGGAACGATCATCGATGTCTCCGAGGAGGACAAGGCCCGACATCTGAAGGCGGCCGCCGATCTTTCCTATTCGGTCTTTTACTGGCTGCAGACCGAGGCCCCACGCATCGGTGGCGGCCAGGGTTACCGGGGCTTGAGGCTTCGCGGCGACATCACCGGCACCGAACACGGCCTCGCCATGGCGCCCTATATCCGGGAAAGCCGCCGCATCAAGCCTGTCACCCGCATCACCGAGCAGGATCTCTCCTATGCTGTGCGTGGAGACAAGGGTGCGGTCAACTATCGCGACAGCGTCGGCATCGGTATGTACCGCATTGACCTGCACCCTTCGACCGGCGGCGACAATTATATCGACGTGCCGTCCTGCCCCTTCGAGATCCCGCTCGGCGCCTTGCTGCCGCAGCGCATGACGAACCTCATTGCCGCCGGCAAGAATATCGGCACCACCCATATCACCAATGGCTGCTACCGCCTGCATCCGGTCGAATGGAATATCGGCGAAGCGGCCGGCATGCTTGCTGCCCACTGCCTCGACAAGGGGCTGAAGCCTCACCAGGTCCAGGAAAACGATGCGCATCTCCACGACTTCCAGCAGGAACTCGTTCGAGAAGGCATCGAAATCCGCTGGCCAGTCATCGCGGCCTACTGAGCAGCCATTCAGCAACCCATCTTTGGAGGAGGAACGGGAATGAACAGGAACAGGACACTGAAAACGGCAATTGCGGCGCTTGCCATGGCGATGCCGCTCGCCTGGAGCGGCATCGCCATGGCTGAGGACGCCGTCAAGCTGCGAATGACCATCTGGAGTGCGGCAGAAGCGCATCTGAAGCTGTTCAATGAGATCGCTGCCGGCTTCAAGAAGGATCACCCCAACGTTACCGTGACCTTCGAGTCGCTGCCGTTCGACACCTATACGACGGCGCTGACCACCCAGATTGCCGGCGGCAATGCGCCTGATATGGCCTGGATCTTCGAGACGGCTGCCTATGACTTCGTCAATTCCGGTGCGCTCTATCCGCTCACCGATACGCTGAAGGCGACGCCGGGCTACAATCTCGACGAGGTGAGCGCGACTGCCACGGAGCGCTGGCAGAAGGACGGCACGCTCTATGCCTATCCTTTCTCCACCTCACCCTTTGCGGTGTTCGTCAACAACGACCTGATCAAGGCGGCCGGGGCAAAGACACCTGCCGAGTTGATCGCGGCTGGCCAATGGACCTGGGACAATGCGATCGCCACCGCTTCGGCCGTCAGCCAGAAGGGCAAGGGCGGCCTGATCGTGCGTGATTTCAACTATCAGATCTGGCAGAATCTCACTTCGATCTGGAACGGCTTTGGTGCGGCTCCCTGGAGCGCCGACGGCAAGACCTGCACGATGGCCGAAAAGCCGATGATCGATGCGCTCACCTTCGTCCATGACGCGATCTTCAAGCAGAAGGCGATCCCCGGTCCTGGTGAAAATGTCGATTTCTTCGCCGGCAATGCGGCGATGACCATCACTCAGATCAGCCGCGCCTCGCTGCTGCCGAAGGACAAGCCCTTCTCCTGGGATCTCGTGCCGCTGCCGAAGGGACCGGCAGGAGACTACGCGCTGATCGGCCAGGCCGGCATCGGCGTCATGCAGTCGGGCAAGAACGCCAAGGCCGCCGCTGAATTCATCGCCTATATGACGAACGCAGAAAACTCGGCCAAGCTCAGCCAGTTCTTCCCCTCGGCCCGCAAGTCGCTGCTCAACGCTGAGGTGCTGAAGAAGACCAATCCGCTGCTCAGCCAGGAACAGATCGACAAGGTCGTCATCGCGGGCATCGCGACCGGCAAGGTCATTCCCGGCCATACGGGTTTTGCGCAGATCCAGCAAACAGTTCGCTCCGGCCTCGATGCTGTCTGGCGTCCGGATGCTGATGTCGCTGGCACGCTCCAGACGATCTGCGGCCAGATCGGCCCGCTGCTCAAGCGCTGAGGAGACAAGAGATGGCTGTCGCGCAGGACAACGCAATACCGAAAGGCCGCGCCTCGTCGCCGTTCTGGACGGTTGCGCGGCGCGACGGCCTCGCCGGATTCCTGTTCATTGCCCCGCAGTTGATCGGCATCATCGTCTTCGTGCTGATCCCGCTCGGTCTCGTCTTCTGGTATTCGCTGCACGAATGGAACGTGCTTGCCAATACCTTCACCTATACGGCCACGCAGAACTACCAGATGCTGATTGAGGATCCGAACCTGCTGCAGGTGCTCGGTTCGACCGCCATCTTCTCCGCCGGGCTTGTGGTTCTCAACCTGTCGCTGGCCTTGCTGCTGGCGGTGCTGTTGAACCAGAAACTCGCGGGCATCACAATCTTCCGGACGCTGTTCTTTTCACCGGTCGTCGTGTCGCTGGTGGCCTGGACGATCGTCTGGGGGTTTCTGTTGCAGAAGAACGGGGGCATCAACGGCATGCTGCTGCTGTTCGGCATCGAGGGTCCGAACTGGCTGCGGGGCGAAACTACCGCGATGATCTCGGTCATCGTCGTTCAAGTGTTCAAGAATGTCGGCCTCAATATGATCCTGTTCCTTGCGGCCCTTCAGGGCGTGCCGAACGAGCTCTATGAGGCGGCCCGCATCGATGGCGCCCCGCGCTTCAAGCAGTTCCGCCGCATTACCCTGCCGCTGATCAGCCCGACCATCCTTCTGACTTCGATCATCACCATCGTCGGATCTCTGCAGGTCTTCTCACAGATCGCGGTGCTGACGCAGGGCGGTCCGGGTCTCTCGACGACGGTGCTCGTCTATTACCTCTACCAGCAAGCCTTTCAGTTTCACTTCTTCGGCTACGGTTCGACGCTTTCGATCCTGCTCTTCCTGATCGTGGCCATTCTGACATTCGCCCAGTGGCAATTGCGCAAGAGGATCGTATTCTATGAAAGCTGAGATCTCGCCGAAGATGAGGGTTATTCTCTACGGGTTGATGTGCGTGCTGCTTATCCCCTTCGTCTTCCCGACTTGGTGGATGGTCACGTCTTCGGTGAAGCCGATCAGCGATATCTTCGCCTTTCCGCCGCAACTTTTCCCGCAGAGCTATGATTGGACGACCTATGGCAAGGTCTTCGAGCTGCAGCCTTTCGTGAGGCAATACTGGAACTCGGCCTATATCGCCGCCCTGGTGACGATCGGCACGATGATCGTTTCGTCAACGGCCGGCTACGCTTTCGCACGCATCAGGTTTCCCTTCGCCAACACGATCTTCATGGTCGTGCTGCTCGGCCTTTTGATCCCGTCGGAAGTCACGATCGTGCCGCTTTTCCAGATGTTTTTGAAGGCGGGCATGGTCAACACCCATTGGCCGCTGATCCTTGTGCCGATCTTCGGTGCGCCGAGTGTTTTTGCCACCTTCGTCATGCGGCAGTTTTTCGTGACGCTGCCAGTTGAGTTGGAAGAGGCAGCGCGCGTCGATGGTCTCGGACGTTTCAAGATCTTCCGCAAGATCGCCCTGCCGCTTGCCAGGCCGGCACTGGCCTCCGTTGCGATCTTCACCTTCCTGCATTCCTGGAATCTCTATCTCGAACCGATCGTGTTCCTGTCGAGCGCGGAGAAGTTCACTTTACCCCAGGCGCTCACCCAATATACCGACGCCTATGGCGGGCCTATGTGGAATATCCAGCTCGCCGCGGCAACACTCACAGCATTGCCCGTTCTCGTCGTCTTCATCATCGCGCAGAAGCAATTCGTCGAAGGGCTCGCGCATACCGGCCTCAAGGGCTGAAGAACCGGATTTTCCTCATGGCTGACGTTACCCTTTCCCGTGTCCGCAAGAGTTTTGGTGCGCTCGACATCATTCATGGCGCCGATCTCGGCATCCGCGACGGCGAATTCGTCGTGCTGGTCGGGCCATCGGGCTGCGGCAAGTCCACTTTGCTCAGGATGATCGCCGGGCTCGAGACGATTACCGGCGGGGATATAAGGATCGGCGGGCGGGTGGTCAACGATCTCGACCCAAAGGATCGCGACATCGCCATGGTCTTCCAGAACTACGCGCTCTATCCGCATATGACGGTCGCGACCAATATGGGCTTCTCGCTGGAGCATCGCGGCACCAGCAAGGCGCAGATCGCCGAGCGGGTGAAATGGGCGGCCGATATTCTCGGCCTGTCTCAGCTTCTCGATCGCTATCCGCGCCAGCTCTCCGGCGGTCAGCGCCAACGCGTCGCCATGGGCCGGGCGATCGTTCGCAATCCGCAAGTCTTTCTGTTCGACGAACCTTTGTCGAATCTCGACGCCAAACTGCGCGTCGTCATGCGCGGCGAAATCAAGAGCCTGCACCAGAGGCTCAAGACCACGACCATCTATGTCACCCATGACCAGGTGGAAGCCATGACCATGGCCGACAAGATCGTGGTGTTGAACGCTGGCAGAGTGGAGCAGATCGGTGCGCCGCTCGACCTCTACGACCGCCCGGCCAACCAGTTCGTGGCCGGTTTCATCGGATCGCCGTCCATGAATTTCCTGAACGGTACAATCACCGACAAGGGGTTTGCAGCACCCGGCATTGTCTTGCCACTGCCACAAGCTGCACCTGAATTGAGCGACCGCGAGGCTGTTTACGGCATTCGGCCCGAACATTTCTCGCTCGACGACGCTGGCGTGCCGGCCGAGATCATCCTGGTCGAGCCGATGGGTTCGGAAACCCAGGTGACAATGAAGCTCGGCGAGACGCAGGTCACCGGCGTCTTTCGTGAGCGCGTATCGATGTCTCCGGGCGTGACGATCGGTGTCCGGCCGGAGCTCTCCAATATCCACCTCTTCGCGGCCGATGGTGGCCAGCGTCTGAACTGAGGCCGTCACATGCCGACCTATCCGGAAACCAGGCTCACAACGGCACTGTGCGAGGGCGAATTCCCAGTCATCGTCTCGCTCGCGCGTCATGATCTCGACCTTGCAAAGGCTGCCATTGAGGCGGGCGCGTTCGCGATCAAGGTGCATCTCAATGCCTATCATCGCGCCACAGGCACGACCTTCGGCAGGTTTGCCGACGAGCGACCGTTTTTCGAGGATCTTGCAACGCTCGGCGTGCCGCTTCTTGTCATGGCCGGGCAGGAAAGGGTTCCGAGCCCGCAAGAGATGGACGCGCTCGCTGATCTAGGCTTCGAGGGTTTCAACATCTATGTCAGCGACATGCAGCCGCATCTGCTGCAATCGAAGCTACGGCCCATTCCTGCGCTTGGCGAGGCGAGTACGGACGAGGACTTGACGAGGATTCTCGACATTCCCGGTGCGATGATGGAAGCCTCGGTTGCTTCCTTTGCAGACTATGGAAAGCCGCTCGACGGGACCGATCTTGATCGCTACCGGACCATCGCGAGCAAGGCGGGTATTCCGGTCATCGCGCCAAGCCAGAAGAAGTTTGTGCCTGATGATATGCCGAAGCTGAGGGACGCGGGTATCGCGGCCCCTCTGCTTGGCGTTATCGTGACCGGCACGACGCGGGAGAGCATGAGAGCGGCGGTCAAGCCGATCGTCGCTGCAGCGCGACGATGAATCTCAGCGCCGATGGCCGCGGTCTTACTCCGCGGCCAGCTTCGCCTGGCCGTTGGCCTCGACAATCGACTGCAGGACGGAAAGCTCCTCGGCAGTCAGATCCGTGAGCGGCGCGCGCACAGCACCCGGATCTCGGCCGATGACTTTCAGCCCCGCCTTGATAATGGAGACCGCATAGCCCTTCTTGCGGTTGCGCAGCGCGACGAGGGGGAAGAAAAAATCCTTCAAGATCTGGTCGACGGTCTTCTGGTCACCGGCTCTGAGTGCCTTGTAGAACCGTTGCGAAAGAGCCGGCACAAAGTTGAAGACGGCCGAGGAGTAGGTGGTAACGCCGGCGGCGAAATAGGCCTGAGCGTAGACTTCGTGGGTCGGCATACCACCGACATAGACAAGCCGGTCGCCAATCTTGGTGGTGATCTCGATGACCCGATCGACGTCGCCGACACCGTCCTTGAACCCGACGAGATTGGGGCACTCATCGCAAAGCTGAGCGATGCTGTCGGCCGACAGGATCGCATTGTCCCTGTTATAGACGATCACGCCGATCCCGACCGACTGGCAGACAGCCTTCACATGAGCGACAAGCCCGGCCTGCTCGGCAAACATCAGATAGGGCGGAAGAAGAAGCAGGCCATCGGCGCCGGCCTTTTCCGCAGCGCGCGCAATATCGATGGCAAGCGACGTGCCATAGCCCGTTCCGGAGATGATCGGCGTTTTGCCTGCAGCAGCCTTGGCTGCGCGTATGACGGTGGGGATTTCGGCTGGATTGAGGGAGAAGAATTCGCCCGTGCCGCCAGCCGCAAAAAGTGCGCTTGCATCATAACCGGCGAGCCAGTTCACATGGTCGCGGTATGCGGCTTCGTTGAACTTGTTCTCGCTGTCGAAATGCGTCACCGGGAAGGAGAGGAGGCCGTCGCCCACGGCTTTCTTGATGGCGTTGGGATCCATGTTGAATTCCTTGTATAATTGCTGATTGAAGGTGAGCGCCTCGCTCACATATGACCGGCTTCCATCGCCTCGAGCACAGCGGCGATGTAACCGTAGCAGAAGCTGAAGGCGACGCCCGCCGCGTCGCGGCCGCTGATGCGCGGCACGTGGTCCGGCATGACCATATATTTGTAGCCGACCTCACGGTAGACCTTCAGCGACCGCACCATGTCCATGTCGCCTTCATCGGGAAAGGTTTCCATGAAGGAGAGTTTGCCGCCGCTTATGTTGCGGAAGTGCAGGTTGAAGATCTTTCCACGCGTGCCGAACCAGCGGATGATGTCGTCGATCTCCTCGCGCGGATTGTCGAGCATCTCGCCGATCGAGCCCTGGCAGAAATTCAGGCCATGATAGGGGCTTTCGCGCATTTGAACGAATTTCTTCAGTCCATCCACAGTGCCAAGGACCCGGGTGACGCCGCGATAGCCCGGCGGCGTATAGGGATCGTGCGGATGGCAGGCAAGGCGCACCCTGTTGCTTTCGGCAACGGGAACCACGCGCTCGAGAAAGTAGTCGATGCGCTCCCAGTTCTCGTCTTCTGAGAGGACGCCGGCAAGACCGGGTGCGGCCTGCTGATCGGCCTTGTCCCAGCGAAAGGCCTCGTTCAGAGAGCCGCCACGGCCTCTTTCAAGGTCCGTACGCGGAATGCCGATGAGATTGAGATTGTATTTCGTGGCAGGAATCCCGGCCTTTGCGCAATTCTCGATCATCCGGCAGACAGCATCGATCTGCCGGTCACGTTCCGGACCTCCGAGCAGGATATCGGGATAGGACGCGCTTTCGATCGGCTTGGAGGGGAGGGGAAGCTGGATCATGTCCAGAACGAGGCCGAAGCTCTCCATATGATCACGATGACGCTCGAGATCCTCCAGCGTCCAGCTCGACGGCGCACCCGGCGGGTCAGCGGAAATATGCTTTACGCCCAGTTGGGCAAAAACGCGAAAATCATCGTCGTCCCGCGCGGCGACCTGGGTTCCCAAATACACGATTAACCTCCCGATCATTCAAGTAATGTCATATGACATAATATGAATTTTGGAGGTTGTCGAGCCTCATTGCTGTTCTGCAAGCATCCGGTATCGTCGCTGGCTCGCCATCATATGTGCGCGCATGGCCTGTCTCGCGCGGTCAGGATCCTGCTCGGCGATAGCCGCCAGGATCTCACCATGCTCAGCATGGACTTTTTCGAGATAGGCGCGGTCATTGGCCTCCGGCAAGGTCGGGAATTGACCGCGCGGGATCGCGCGCGGTCCGAAATGACGCAGGGCGTCGATGTAGAATCTGTTGTTCGAGGCGTTGGCTATGGCGGTATGGAATTCATAATCGGCCTCGACCGTGGGCTCGCCGCTCTCGATGAGTTGCGCCATTTTCCGGTTGGCGAGCCGAATTGCCGCCTCCTGTTCGGCCGTTCTGCGATAGGCCGCAATAGCGGCAGCTTCCCCTTCGACCGCCATGCGAAACTCCAGCAATTCCAGTGTTTCCGGAATGCTCTTGACCTCGACCGGCGTCAGGATCAGCCGGCCATCCGCCTTGGGATCGGATACGAAGACGCCCTTGCCTTGAACGGGCCGGACGAATCCGGCCGCGCGCAGGTCGGCTATCGCCTCCCGCACGACCGTGCGGCTGACGCCGAAGGTTGCCTCAAGCTGGGGTTCGGTTGGAAGCTGATCTCCCTCGCGAAGCTTTCCCGTCTCGATCTGCATGCGCAACTGGTCGATCACCTGCTGCGCCAAGCGCTGCCTGCCACGCGTGCCCGCCACCATTTCGTCGTTCCCCAATTTATTCACCTCTGTCCGCATGACGCTTGCAAAGCGCATCGAAAAATCATAATACGACATACGGACGACATATTATGTCTTGTATAGTAACTCAGGGAGGAGTTGCAATGAAGCATTTTTCCAGAAGCCTGTTTGTTGGTGTCGCATTCTGCGCGCTGACCTTGGCGGCGCCTGCGCTGCGGGCGGCCACGCCTGCTGATCAGCTGGTGATCGGCACTTCGCTCGCTCAGGTTCTTTCGCTGGACCCGCAGCAGGCGACGGAAGCCAAGGCTAACGAAATCATGTCGAACCTCTACGACCGCTTGGTTGCCTCGACGCCTGACGGCAAGATCGTGCCGCAGCTTGCCGAAAGCTGGCAGGCGGACGACAAGGGGATCACCTTCAAGCTGCGCGATGCGACCTTCGCCTCCGGAAATCCTGTGACGTCCAAGGACGTCGTCTATTCGCTCGGCCGTTTGCTGAAGCTCGATCAGGCCGCAGCCGCCAACCTGAAGCGTGTCGGCTATACGAAGGACAATATCGATCAACTGGTCAAAGCCGTCGACGACAAGACGGTGCGCATCGATCTTTCGGGCGAGGTGACGTCGGAGCTTCTGTTTTACCGTCTGGCCATGGTCATTGCGAGTGTCGTCGACAGCGTTGAGGTCCAGAAGCATGTCGCCAACGACGACTATGGCAACGCTTGGCTGAGGACCCATTCGGCCGGCTCAGGACCGTTCATGTTGAACCGCTGGGCGCCCAATGAACTTGTCATTCTTGACGCCAACAAGAACTATGTTGCGGGTGCTCCGAAGATGCGCCGCGTCATCGTTCGCCATGTTCCCGAAAGCCAGGTGGAGCGCCTGATGCTGGAACGCGGCGACATCGACATAGCAAGCGCAATGACCGCGTCGGATCTCGCCACCTTCAACAACAAGAAGGGTTTCGAGATCCAGCGTGTGCCCACAGGCGGCTTCTACGTGCTGTCGATGAATGCCGGTAACAAATACCTGTCCAACCCGAAAGTGCGCGAAGCGATCGCCTACGGTATCGACTATAAGGGGATCGAGAAGACCATCATGGGTCCTTACGGGCGTGCGCGTACCGTGCCGGTCCCCGAAAACTTCGAATATGCAATCCCGAGCCCTGACTGGCACCTCGATGTCGCCAAGGCGAAGGCACTTCTTGCCGAAGCCGGCTTCAAGGACGGCTTTACGCTCAGTCTGAAGACCATCGCGCAGACGCCCCGCATCGATCTTGCCACCGCAATCCAGGCTTCGCTCGATCAGATCGGCATCAAGATCGACATCCAGCAGGGCAACGGATCCGACATCATCGCGGCCCACCGTGCGCGGAATTTCGATCTCCTCATTCCGCAGACCGGTGCCTACATGCCGAACGTGCTCGGGGCGATGGAGCAGTTCGCCTCCAATCCCGACAATTCTCTCGAGGCAAACAATGCAGGTAACTTCGTCTGGCGCTCGGCATGGGACATTCCCGAACTGACGGCGCTGACGGCGAAGGCGTCGCTCGAGGCAGACCCGAAGAAACGCGGCGAGCTCTACGTCGAGATGCAAAAGATGTTCGTGGATCAGAAGCCGGCTGTCCTACCGATGTTCGAGCGCTTCGAGCCCATCGTGCTAAATAGTGACGTCCATGGCTATGTCGGCCATCCGAACCAGACGACGCGCCTTGAGGGCGTCACGAAAGCCGAGACCGACTAAGCAAGGTCGCCGATCATGAAGGAACTCTCCGTCAAGGAACTGGCGCGCCGGGTAGCACACCTGGCCGTCAGCCTGTTCATCCTGCTGTGCGTTACTTTCGTGATCGGCCGTATTCTTCCCGCCGATCCGGTCGGAGCGATCGTCGGCGAGCTGGCAGACCCAACCGCCTATGCCGCCATGCGCCAGAAACTTGGTCTGGACCTGCCGATCTACCAGCAGTTCCTGATCTACCTGAATGGTCTCGCGCATGGCGATTTCGGAACGGCGGTGCTGACAGGCAATCCGGTCTCTTCGGATCTTGCCCAGGCATTCCCCGCGACCTTCGAACTCGCCACCCTGGCGATCCTGATCTCGACCTTCGTCGGCGTTCCGCTTGGGCTGATGGCAGCACTCTTTCGAGACACGTTTATCGACAAGATCGCCCGGATCGTGGCGCTCGTCGGTCATTCGATCCCGGTCTTCTGGTTCGGGATCGTCGGTCTGGTGATCTTCTATGCTGGACTGAACTGGGTTGGAGGTCCCGGGCGTGTCGATGTCTTCTACGAGGGCATGGTGACACCGCAAACGGGACTGCTGCTTGTCGACAGCCTGCTGCAGGGAGAGACGGAGATCTTCTGGAATGCGACTGGTCACATCATCCTGCCGGCTGTCATCCTGGCCTATGCCGCCATGGCCTATATCACCCGCATGACCCGCAGCTTCACTCTTGAGCAATTGAGCCAGGATTATGTGATTGCCGCGCGTGCAAAGGGTGTCGGCCCGGCCCGTACCGTCATCGGTCACGTCCTGCCGAATATCGCCGTCCAGTTGATCACCATCCTGGCTATTTCCTATGGCGGCCTCCTGGAAGGCGCCGTCGTGACGGAAATCGTCTTTTCCTGGCCGGGTATCGGTCAATATATGACGAACGCACTGATGATCGGCGACATGAATGCCGTCGTTGCCGCCACCATCATCATCGGCTTTATCTTCATGTTCCTCAATTTCCTGGCGGACATCGCCTATGCGATATTCGATCCGCGGACACGGGAGGCTGCGCAATGAGCGATGCAATCCAAACCGACCTCACTGTGCGCCCACCGAGCCTGCCTGCACGGATCTCTGGCTCGACGATGCGGATCGTCTCAAGGCTGGGGCAGGAACCGCTCGGCATGGCAGGTTTTGTTATCCTGGCTGTCCTCTGCGTCGTCGCGATCCTTGCGCCTTTGCTCGCGCCCTATGATCCCAACATCCAGGTCCTGTCCGACGCGCTGCAGCCGCCAAGTGCCGCGCATTGGGCAGGCACCGACGAGTTCGGCCGGGATATTCTGAGCCGCCTGATCTACGGAACGCGGATCACCGTCCAGACCGTCCTTTCAATCTCCCTGATCGTTGGCCCGATCGGTCTGCTGATCGGTGTCGTCGCCGGCTTCTTCGGAGGTCGCACGGACGCGCTCTTGATGCGGGCGACGGATATCGTCCTGTCCTTTCCCTCGCTGATCCTGGCGCTGGCATTTGCTGCAGCACTCGGGGCCGGGCTGACGACGGCGATCATCGCCATTTCACTCACAGCATGGCCACCTATCGCGCGTCTGGCGCGCGCCGAGGCGCTGGTCGTAAGGAATGCCGACTATGTTGCTGCGGCCCGCCTCTATGGCGCCTCGCCCCTGCGCATCCTGTTCGTCTACATCGCCCCCATGTGCATTCCGTCGGTGATCGTGCGCCTGACCCTGAACATGGCAGGCATCATTCTGACAGCTGCCTCACTCGGCTTCCTCGGATTGGGTGCGCAGCCGCCGGCGCCCGAATGGGGCGCGATGATATCGAGCGGGCGCAAGTTCATGCTCGACTATTGGTGGGTTGCGGTGATGCCGGGTGTTGCCATTCTCGTCACCAGCCTCGCCTTCAACGTCGCAGGCGACGCGCTTCGAGACATTCTGGATCCCCGTCATGCAAGGTCCTGATATGAAGCCAGTTCTCTCCATTGAAGACCTCAATGTCAGCTTCGGCAGGAACGCAGTGCCTGCCGTTTCCCATGTCAGTTTCGAAGTCGGGCGCGAGCGCGTCGGCATCGTCGGCGAGTCCGGCTCTGGAAAATCGACGACCGGTCGCGCGATCATGCGCCTTCTGTCGGCAGGCGCCACCGTCTCGGCAAGGCGTCTCGAACTCGATGGCAGTCCGCTTCTATTGCTGTCCGAGAGGCAGATGGGAAAGATACGCGGCAAGGATATTGCGCTTATCATGCAGGACCCCCGCTATTCGCTCAATCCGGTGCTCACCGTCGGCAAGCAGATCGCCGAAGCGGCTCGGCTGCATCTCAATCTGCGTGGCGCAGCGGCGACCGCTGCCGCCAAAGCAATGCTCGAGCGTGTTCGCATCAGGGACGCGGAGCGCGTGATGGCGCAGTATCCACATCAGATATCCGGTGGCATGGGCCAGCGTGTCATGATTGCAATGATGCTGCTTGCCAAGCCGAAGCTCGTCATCGCCGACGAACCGACCTCGGCGCTCGATGTCAGCGTACGCAAGGATGTGTTGACGCTTCTGGACGAACTGGTCCGGGAGAACGATTCCGGCCTGCTGCTGATCAGTCACGATATCCGGATGGTCTCCGCCTTCTGTGAGCGGATCATCGTCATGTATTCTGGACGCATCGTCGAGACGCTGACGCGGCTGGAAGATGCAAGCCATCCCTATACGAAGGGGCTGATCGCCGCGATGCCGGATCCACGACATCCCGTCCGGCGGCTTGCGGTCCTCGATCGCTCGAAGATCGACCTGGAGAGAGCATGATGATCGACGTCCGCGACCTCAACGTCACATTCTCGTCCGGCAAAGGGCAAAACCATGTCGTCAAGGATATCAGCTTCAGCGTCGCTCGTGGGGAAACGCTGGGCATCGTCGGCGAGTCCGGCTGCGGCAAGTCTACTGTCTTGCGATGCCTGTCAGGCATGGAAAAAGGCTGGTCGGGCGAAATCGCGCTCGCCGGTCGCACCGTCGGCAAGTCGAGAAGTCTCGACGACCTCAAATGCGCTCAAATGGTGTTTCAGGATCCTTATGGCTCGCTGCATCCGCGCCACCGGATCGGCACGGCACTTGCCGAGCCTTTGCGGGCCATGGGCAGACAAGAGATCTGGCAAAGCGTTGAGCGTTCTCTGCGCCAGGTCGGCCTGCCGTCCGCATTTGCAAACCGTTTCCCTCACGAACTTTCCGGCGGCCAGCGCCAGCGCGTCGCAATCGCACGAGCGCTGATTCTCTCCCCGCCGATCCTGCTTCTCGACGAGCCGACTTCGGCGCTCGATGTGTCGATACAGGCGGAAATCCTGAACCTGCTGGCGGACCAGCGCGACGAGATGGGGCTGACCTACGTGCTTGTCAGTCACGATCTGGCAGTGATTGCCCATATGTGCGATCGCGTGCTGATCATGAAGGATGGCCGGTTCGTCGACGAACTCTCGAAACGGGATTTGCAGGATGGAAAAACGCACGACGAATATGCGCGTGAGCTATTCGAAGCGACTTTCATCTGATGCTTCTATTTTGCGACGACCCGACCATGGGCGCTGGGGCGTCTCGCGCGCCTCGGCATGATGCCGACCGGCCAGAAATCAATCCTGGGCTTCGGGCGCATAGATCGACCGAGGCTGATCGCTGTTGCAGCGACGTGCGGCGCGCCTCGCAGATCCTGGCGGATAACTCAGTAACCGATCAGTGAATAGGGAACATCATTCGAACCGAAGCGAGGCTGGACGCCGAGCAGCGGGGCTGCTCGACCAATGATTTCCTTCACCATCGGAGCAGCGGTCGACGCTGCAGTTCGCCCGCCATGCTCGCCGGTTTTCGGGGCATCGATAATCGAGAGAACCATGTATTTCGGCTTATCCATCGGAAAGGCCGCGACGAAGGCGTTGAAATTCAGGTCGCTAGCATAGCGTCCATTGACGACCTTATCGGCAGTGCCGGTCTTGCCGCCGACGTTGAAGCCCTCGACCTGGGCGCCGCGGCCGGAGCCCTTAAGCCCGTTCCAGGTGAAGAGGTAGCGCATATCCGCGCTCGTGCTTTGCTTGATGACGTTTCGCGACAGTGTTGCGACCTGTTCCGGCGACCGTGGTAGGAAGGTCGGCGAAATGAGATTGCCGCCATTGATGAGAGATGCAGCCGCAGACGCTGTTTGCAGCGGGGTCGTCGCGACGCCGTGGCCGAAGGAGATCGTGACAGAGTTGATCTTCTTCCAGGTGCGTGGCTGTGTCGGCGTTGCGACACCCGGCATCTCCGTCTCCATCTTGGAGAGAAGGCCGAGCTTGGTCAGGAACTGTTGATGACCTTCAATGCCGACCATATCCGCGACGGCGGCAGTGCCGATGTTCGACGAATACTGAAAGACTTCCGGGATCGACAGTGGCCTGTGCTTGCCTTTGAAGTCCTTAATCGTGAAGCCGCCCATGCGGATCGGGCGGGATGCATCGACGACGGAGTTTAGAGTGATCTTTTCCGCGTCGAGGCCCATTGCCAGGGTGAAGCTCTTGAAGGTCGAGCCCATTTCGAATGTCGCATTGCTGATCCGGTTGAACCAGCCTTTCTCGTAGTCCTTGTCCGGTCTGCCGTCCGCCAATGTGCGCGACGGCTCGTTAGGGTCGTAGTCCGGCACCGAGGCCATAGCCAGGACCTCGCCCGTCTCGACGTCGAGAACGAGTGCGCCGGCGGCTTCTGCCTGATAGGCGTTCATCGCCTTGGCTGCGACCTCTCGGGCGATGTTCTGGACGCGAATGTCGATCGACAGCCTGACGGGCTCAAGTGGAACCCCGGACGTCAGTCCCACAGCCCTCAGATCGGCCAGGCCCTGCTGGTCGAGATACCGCTCCATGCCGGCCAGTCCTTGATTGTCGACATTGACGTGGCCGAGAACATGCGACGCGGCGCGCCCGCCGGGATAGAAGCGACGTTTTTCCGGTCTGAAGCCTATGCCGGGAAGGCCAAGGGCCAGGATGTCAGCTTGCTGCCTCGGCGTGAGTTGGCGCCGCAACCACTGGAAGCCGCTGTCCATCTTGAGTTTCTTGTGGGTCTCCCTCCAATCGAGGCTCGGGATGACGGCTGCGAGTTTCTCCACCACTTCGTCGGCGTCGACGATGCGACGGGGGTCTGCATAGAGGGAGACCATGTTCAGGTCGGTAGCCAGGAGCTGGCCGTTGCGATCGATGATGTCGGGCCGGGAGGCGACGCTGTTGGGATTGCCAAGCGAGCTGGCGGCAAACGGCTCAGCCAGCCCATACTGGAGGAGGCGACCTCCGATCAGTAGGAAGCCGAATACGAAGCCGGCGATCAAGATTCCCAGGCGCCGCCTTGCCTGGCCGCTCCGCTTCTTTCTCGTGCCCGGGATCTTGTCATGAATGCCGATCCTCTGACGTTCGACGAGGATGTGGGAACGGCTCTTGATCTTTAAAATTCGCGAGATGATACTCATTGCGCTAATCCAGAACAGGCGGCGGAAATCGAAGAAGCACCTCCGAAAACGCGGCGCGTTTTCAGGCCTGTTTCTCCTGGGGCAACTGGTGACGAGATTTGCGTCGAATAATCTAAGAATTTGTTAACCGTCGCTTCTAGAAGTGCCACCGGGCACCGTGCTCGACGCCACGTCAAGCCATCCGCGGAGCGTTGTCTGGAGATCCAGATGGCGGCCAGCAATATCAGCCGCATCGTCGGGGTGATGAAGGACGCCGGCCTCTGCGGCATGCGATAAACTCCAGATCGCCTGAAACGAGCGATAGAGGCGCGGATTGGTCACCATTGTACCAACGGCTGCCACTCCCGAACAAACCGCAGCCCCTCACGGCGAAACGTCATGACGTCAATATTTTCCGCGCCGTTCTCGGGACCAGTTGGTTCGCTGGCGAGTTCCTACACGTCGATCAATCGTTGAGCGGTAAACTTATCCGTTACCAGCATGTCGATGACGCCAACGCGAAGGGCTCCTGAGATCGCTGCCGTCTTCTTCGCGCCGCCAGCCAACGCGATGACCCGATCCACCCGCGCAAGGTCCTCGAGTGGAAGGCCTATGACCCGGTCATCTAGCGGCGTTTTCACCGGTTTGCCATCCTTGTCGAAGAAACGCAGTGAAATGTCACCGACGGCGCCGGCCTCGGCGAGATCGGCGAGTTCCCGCGACGAAAAGATGTTGCCGGAACGGGCAAGCAATTCGGACGGCTCAACCGCGCCGATGCCGACGATGGCGAGCGTGATGCTGCCGAAGAGATCCATGGTCTCACGGACGAAGGGATCCGACTGCATCAGGAGCCTGGCTTCCCTCGAAGTCGTCACGCCCTGTACGGGGAGCAATTTGGGTTCGGCCCCGGTGAGGCGAGCAAGGCGCGTGGTGAGCTGCGTTGCATGCGTCTGCACCGAGGGGTCGCCCATGCCGCCGAGGGTTTGGACGACGTATTTTACCTGGGCGCTTTTCTGCGGATGGATGTTTTCGACCATCTTGAAGATGGTCTGGCTCCAGCTCGACACCCCGACGATCTCGCCAGGCGAAAGTGTGATTTCCAGAAGATGGGCTGCGGCTTCACCGATCCGGGCCATGATGGCGCCGTCCCGGTCCTCGCTGCACTCGACGACAATTGCTTCGGGAAGGTCGAACTTTTGTCGCAGCGCCCCCTCGAGCTCGCTGTAGGTGCCGACCGGCGGGATGACGCTGGTGCGAACGATATCCTCGGCCTCGGCCCTTTTCAGCATTCGCGAGACCGTCGCCTGGGAAAGCCGCAGATGCTGTGCGATCTCCGCCTGCCGCCGCCCTTCGATGTGGTACATCTGGGCAACCCTGGAAATCAGGCGGAGTTCGTTGAGGCGGGACATGGGCTATACCAGCTTGAATTATTATTCACATTTAGCCGGTGTCGGTCGCGACGTCGAGCGGGCCAGCGCATCATTCCATGTATTGAGAAGGCCGATGCGGTCGATCGCTTCGGGGCGGATCACTTCGGTGCTTCGGGGCAATGCCTCGATCACATCGAGATCCTTCCACAGGCCGAGCGAAAGCCCGGCGAGATAGGCGGCACCGAGAGCGGAAGCCTCCGGTGCCTCGCACTGGATGACGGCATGCTCGATCAGGTTCGACACGCATTGCATCAGGAAACGGTTCTGGCTCGGGCCGCCGTCGACATAGAGAGCGCCGAGTTTACCGCCGCTCTGGGCGCGCATTGCGGCGATCACGTCATGCACCTGGCAGGCGATCGAATCCGTCACCGAGCGGGCCATCTGGGCGCGGGTCGTGGAAAAGGTGATCTGAGCGAAGAGCGCGCGGGCGTCGGAGCTCCAATAGGGCGCGCCAAGGCCGACGAAGGCGGGCACGAATCCTGGTCCCCCAGTTTCAGCCGTCGCCGCAAGGTCGACGAGGGCGGCCACATCGGCAAGCCCCAGAATGCCGGCCATCCAGGGAAGGCTTGCGGCCGAAACGAGGATGTTGCCTTCGAATGCGAAGGTCGGCACGCCGGCGATCCGCCAGGCGACCGTCGTGGTGATGCCGTTTTGCGGCGCGATGAAACACGGCAATGTCGTCATGACGGAGGAGCCGGTTCCAAACGTCACTTTGCCGTCGCCGGGCTTGAAGGCGCCGTGACCGAAGAGCGCCGCATGGCTGTCGCCGATGGCGGAGCGGATCGGCGTGCCGTCCGGGATGCCTGGAAGGCCGCGCGTCGTGCCGAAATCGGCAGAGCTGTCGAGTACTTCGGGCAACAGAGCGATATCGACGCCGAAAATTTGGCCGAGTTCTTCGCTCCAGACCTGGCCATTGAGGTCGAACAGCTGGCTGCGGGCGGCATTGGAGGCGTCGCAGACATGGCGGCGTCCACCCGTCAGGCAATGGATTAACCAGCTGTCGATCGTGCCGAGACGCACGCGGCGGGCGGCGGGCACGCGATCGAGCAGCCAGCGGAATTTCGATCCGGGAAACATCGGGTCGAGGGGCAGGCCGGTCAGCGCCTGTATGCGGTCGAGATGACCTTCGGCGATGAGGCGCTCGCAGTCAGGCGCGGTACGGCGGCATTGCCAGCTGAGCACGGGACCGACCGCTTCGCCGGTGTCAGCATCCCACAACGTGACAGATTCGCGCTGGTTAGACACCGCCACTGCCTCGACGGTCGCACCGGAGGCATTTTTCAGGCAGGCCTCGATCGCTTCGCAGACGGAGGCAAAGATCCGGCGGGGATCCTGCTCGACCCAGCCCGGTTGCGGATAGGAGATGCCGACGGCGGCCGAGCCTCTGGCAAGCACCTCTCCTGTTTCGGAAACCAGAACTGCCTTCGAATTGGTGGTGCCCTGGTCGATTGCCAGAATAGCCCGCATCATCTTCTCCTCAGACAATGGCCGGGGCGGATGCACGCCCCGGCTCAATAGACCTGCTATCAGATTATTTGCGCTTGATCAGCGCCTCTGCCGCTTCGGCGATCGCCGTCGGCGCCATGCCGAATTCGTCGAGGAGGAATTCGGCCGAACCCGTCGGCGCATAGATGCCGGGAACGCCAAGACGCTTCATCGGCACGGGCGCGTTGTCGACGACCACTTCGGCGACGGCGGAACCGAGGCCGCCGAAGATCGAATGTTCTTCCGCCGTCACGATCGCACCGGTCTCGTTGGCGGCCGCGATGATGGCGGCCTCGTCGATCGGACGAACAGTTGCCATGTTGAGCACGCGCGCCTTGATGCCGCGCTCTGCCAGGATTTCGGCGGCCCTCACCATGCGGTGGGTCAGCGTGCCGTTGGCAATCAGGGTGACATCGGAGCCTTCGCGCAGCAGGTTCGCCTTACCGACTTCGAACTTGTGGCCTTCGGGCAGCAAATCCGGAACGCCGACGCGCGACAGGCGCAGGAAGCAGGGACCATTATAGCTTGCGGCCCATTCTACGGCGGCGGCAGTCTCGATCCGGTCGCATGGCGCGATGACGGGCAGGTTCGGCAGCACGCGAGTCCAGGCGAAGTCCTCGATCGAATGATGGGTTGGGCCAAGTTCGCCGTAAGCCATGCCCGAGGAAATGCCGACGAGCTTAACGTTGGCATTGGAGTAGGAAATGTCGGCCTTGATCTGCTCGAGCGACCGGCCGGTCAGAAACGGCGAAGCGCCGCAGACATAGGGCAGGCGTCCGCCATTGGCGAGACCGGCGCCGACGCCGACCATGTTCTGTTCGGCAATGCCGACATTGACGAGGCGATCAGGAAATTTCGACTTGAAGCCGCCGAGCTTGGAGGAGCCGACCGAGTCGTTGCAGACGGCAACGATGGTTTCGTTCTCGGTCGCCAGCCGTTCGAGCGTCGCGGCAAAGGCATCGCGGCAATCATAGAGCTTCGGTGGGTTTACGGGCGCGTTCATTAGAGTGCCTCCGACAGTTCTGCCAATGCGGTTTCATACTGTTCCTTGCTCGGAACCTTGTGATGCCAGTCGACGCGATCCTGCATGAACGAGATGCCATGGCCCTTGTTGGTATGCGCGACGATGCAATGCGGGCGGTCACTGCGATGCTCGAGAGCGGGCACGATCGCGTGCATGTCGTTGCCGTTGATTTCGCTGACCTCCCAGCCAAAGGCCTCGAGCTTGGGGCGAAGCGGCGCGAGATCGTTGGTGTCCGAGAGGGAGGCGCCCTGTTGGAACCTATTGTGGTCGATGACCAGCGTCAGGTTGTCCAGGCGGAACTGGTATCCTGCCATGATGGCTTCCCAGTTGGAGCCTTCCTGCATCTCGCCGTCACCGGTGATGACATAGGTGTGGTATTTAGCGCCCGAGAGTTTCGCCGCCTTTGCCATGCCGACAGCGACCGGCAGCCCGTGTCCCAGAGGCCCCGTATTGGTTTCGACACCCGGCACCTTGTTGCAGTTCGGGTGGCCGTTCAGCCGGGAATGCGGCTTCAGGAAAGTCGCGATTTCCTCTTCCGGAATGAAGCCCCGCTTGGCGAGCGTCACATAGAGCGCGCAGGCCGTATGGCCCTTCGACAGCACGAACCTGTCGCGATCGGGATGTTTGGGCTGATCAGGCCAGATGCGCAGCACACGGAAGTAAAGCGCGGTGAGGAGATCGATCACCGACATCTCGCCACCAATATGGCCGGCGCCTGCCTCGTATACGGCCTGGAGGTCGCGCAGACGTATCTGGCGAGCAACACGTTCAAGTTCGGAAGGCTCCATCGTTTCCTCTTGTGCATAAATATTCATGTAGTTATATTTTTGCATACAAGCGGCCTTAGTCAAGCCCCTTATTGGTCATTGTGCTTCGCCCTTCAGCCGAAAAGCTGGTTGACAGCATCTAAGCAAGTTGTTAATGAATTTTCCAGCAGACATGAATAAATATTCTTACTTGAAGAAATATTGCCCGCCGGCCTTAATCCCAGGGAGGAACGATGGTGGCGATCGACGTGAATGAACAGAGCCGTCCGTCCGGTACGTGGGTAAGCAAGCTCACGGGGGCAACCGGCCCGCTCATCGGGCTGCTTTTGCTCTGCCTGTTCCTGACCTTCAGCACTGATGCATTTCTCTCCGTCCGCAATGGTCTGAACATTCTCGACCAGATCACCGTGCTCGGGATCATGGCAGTGGGCATGACCTTCGTGATCCTGATCGGCGGCATCGACCTTTCAGTCGGTTCGGTCCTGGCTCTCGCGATGATGGTGATGGGCTGGACGGCGAATGTCGCCGGCCTGCCGCTCGGCATCGGCATCGTAGTGGCGCTCATTGCCTCGATGATCAGCGGCCTGATCGTCGGCATCATGGTCACCTGGTTCAGGGTGCCTGCCTTCATCGCGACACTGGCGATGATGTCGGCTGCGCGCGGCGTGGCGAACATGATCACCGACGGCCAGCAGATCGTCGGCTTCCCCGACTGGTTCATGATGCTGGCCATTGACCGCCATTTCGGCATTCTGACTGCAACCGTCTTCCTGATGTTGGCTGTCGTCGCCGCTGCTTGGGTTTTCCTGCACTTCCGCGCAGAAGGCCGCATGCTCTATGCGGTCGGCGGCAATCCCGAAGTTGCTCGTCTTGCCGGCATCAACGTCCAGCTTGTGACTATTCTTGTTTATGTGGCGAGTGCCGTCCTTGCAGGTCTTGCCGGTATCGTTCTTGCTGCCCGTCTGGACTCGGTTCAGCCGTCCAGCGGTTTTGGCTACGAGCTGGACACGATCGCGGCCGTCGTCATCGGCGGAACCTCTCTGTCGGGAGGCGCAGGCGGTATTGGCGGCACGCTGATCGGCGTCCTGATCATCGGCGTGCTGCGTAATGGCCTCAACCTTCTCAACGTCTCGCCCTTCCTGCAGCAGGTCATCATCGGCGTCGTCATCGTGCTTGCTGTCGGCGCGGAAACGATCCGGAAGCGACGGGCCGTCTGATCACTCGGCCCGCAGACGATGCGGGCCTGAAGAAATTCCTCTCCGAGAGGTTTGGAGCGGATCTATCGCCCGAGGGGGAGGATACCCGAGGGTTCACTAACAACGGAGGAACTGACATGAAATTTGCGCGCACTCTGCTCGCGTCTGCCGCCCTGCTTGGCCTCAGCCTCGGATCCGTCCAGGCGGCCGAAGTCAAGAAGCTCGGCCTTGCCGTCGCCAATTTGCAGGCAAACTTCTTCAACCAGATCAAGCAGTCCGTCGAAGCTGAAGCCAAGAAGCGTGGCATCGAGGTCCTCACCGTCGACGCCAAGGGCGATGGCCCGACCCAGGTCAACCAGATCCAGGACCTGCTGACCCAGGATATCGACGCACTGATCTACATCCCGGCAGGCGCTGCTGCAGCCAGTGTGCCAGTCAAGCTCGCAAAGCAGGCCGGCATTCCGGTCGTCAACGTCGACCGCAATGCTGAAGGCGCTCCGGGCGATACCTTTCTGGCGACCGATTCCGTCGCCTCCGCCAAGGCGGTTTGTGACTACATCCTCAAGGAAGCCGGCGGCAAGGGCAAGATGGTCATCATCCATGGCCAGAAGGGCACCACGCCTGAACTGGACCGCACCAAGGGGTGCCAGGAATCCCTGAAGGCCTATCCGGACGTGAGCGTCGTCGCCGAGCAATATTCCAACATGTGGAGCCAGGACGAGGGCTTCCAGATCATGCAGAACATGCTCCAGTCGAATTCGGATGTCTCGATCGTCTTTGCCCAGGCAGATGGACTGGCGCTCGGTGCGGCCCAGGCGATCAAGGTCGCTAATCCATCGCAAAAGATCGTGGTCGGCGGTTTTGATGGCGACACCGCTGCACTCGAGGCCCTCAGCAAGGGTGTGTTCGACGTGACCGCAACACAGCAGACGCAGAAGATGGGCCGGGATGCGGTGGAGAACGCGGTCAAGCTCGCTGCCAAGGAAAAGGTGCCGCCGGTCCAGCTGATGGATGCCACGCTGACGACCAAGGAAAACGTGGCAGGCTTCATCGCCAACCATCCGTAATCAGTCGAAATCTCGAGGAGGTGTACTGTGACCGAGCCGGTTCTTTCCCTGAGGGGCATATCCAAGCGCTACGGACCGCTCCAGGTTCTGAAAAATGTGGATCTGGACGTCTATCCCGGCGAGGTGGTGGCACTTCTCGGCGAAAACGGCGCCGGCAAGTCGACGCTGTCGAGCATCATTGCCGGATCACGCACACCGTCCGAGGGCACGATGACATGGCTGGGGCAGCCTTATGCCCCAGCCGCTCCACGCGAGGCGATCGACAAGGGCGTCGTGCTGATCCATCAGGAACTGCAGCTTCTGCCGCATCTTTCCATCGCTGAAAATGTCTTCATCGGACGATGGCCGATGAAGAACGGCGTGGTCGACCGCACCCAGATGGTCCGCCGCGCCCAGGAACAGCTCGCACGGCTGAACCTGCACATTCCCGCGACCCGAAAGGTCGCTGGTCTTTCGACCGCTAACCAGCAGCTGATCGAGATTGCCAAGGCGCTGGCGCTCAATGCAAAACTCCTGATCCTCGACGAGCCGACCGCAGCCCTTGGCGGGGCGGAGACGGAAGCCCTGTTCGAGCAGGTGCGCAAGCTCCGCGCCGAGGGCGTGGGCATCATCTACATCTCCCACCGCATGGAAGAGATCAAAAAGATCACCGATCGCATCGTCGTGCTTCGCGACGGAGAGCGCGTCCATGAATTTGCCGACAGTTCGACGCCGGTGCGCACGATCGTCGAAAGCATGGTCGGCCGCTCGCTCGATCGCATGTTTCCGACCCTTCCCGAGCCGACCAGCCGCCCCGTGCTCGAAGTGTACGGCCTGACGTCGCCGGATGATTCCTTCCGGGATGTAAGTTTCGAGGTTCACGCGGGCGAGATCCTCGGCATTGCCGGCCTCGTCGGTGCCGGCCGCACCGAGCTCGTGCGGGCGATTTCCGGTGCCGATCCAATCAGCGCCGGCTCGATCCGGCTGGAAGGCGAGGCGTTGAAGCTGCGCAGCCCTGCGGATGCGATCGCCAAGGGCATCGTTATGGTTCCGGAAGATCGCAAGGATCAAGGGCTCGTCGTTGCACACAAGATCAGCGAAAACATCATCTACGCCAATCTCGACAAGCTTGGCGGGCGCTGGCTCACCTCGAGCGTGAAGCGCGTTTTCGCCGAAAAGGCGGTGGCGAAATTCGGCGTCAAGGGGCGTGCGGAGCAGTTTGCCTCCGACCTCTCGGGTGGCAACCAGCAGAAGGTCGTCATCGCCAAATGGCTGATGCGCGATCCGAAGGTCGTGGTGCTGGACGAGCCGACGCGCGGCATCGATGTCGGAGCCCGCGCCGGCATCTACGATATCATCGTCAACCTGGCCAAGCAGGGTGTCGCGGTCATCGTCGTAAGCTCCGACCTCGAGGAGGTTCTCGGCGTATCGAACCGCATTCTCGTGCTGGCTCAGGGCAAGCAGGCAGGCATTTTGAAGCGTGACGAGGCGAACGACGTCTCGGTCATGGAACTGGCGACAATCTAGGCAAAGACAGAAAGGAAGAGCGGTGTCCGACATCTCTCTGAACGCACCGAAACTATTTGATCTCAGCGGCCAGGTCGCCATCGTGACCGGCGCCGGCAGCGGCATCGGGCAAAGGATCGCCATCGGTCTTGCCCAGTGCGGCGCTGACGTGGCGCTTCTCGACCGCCGCAGCGACGATGGTCTTGCCAATACCGCCAGCCATATCCGGACTGTCGGTCGCCGCTCGATCGAGATCGCCGCCGATGTGACCAGCAAGTCGTCCCTGGCGGATGCCGTCGCTCGCACCGAAGCCGATCTCGGCGCCCTGTCGCTTGCCGTCAATGCGGCCGGCATCGCCAACGCCAATCCCGCCGAGGAAATGGAAGAGGACCAGTATCAGACGCTGATGGACATCAACCTGAAGGGCGTCTTCCTTTCCTGCCAGGCCGAAGCGCGCGCCATGCTGAAGAACGGCCGCGGCTCCATCGTCAACATCGCCTCCATGTCCGGCGTCATCGTCAACCGCGGTCTTAGTCAGGCCCATTACAACGCCTCCAAGGCGGGCGTGATCCATATGTCGAAGTCGCTGGCGATGGAATGGGTCGGGCGCGGCATCCGCGTCAACACGATTTCGCCGGGCTATACCGCAACGCCGATGAATACCCGGCCGGAGATGGTGCATCAGACCAAGCTCTTCGAGGAACAGACGCCGATGCAGCGCATGGCTGGTGTCGACGAGATGGTCGGTCCGGCCGTCTTCCTCTTGTCGAATGCCGCAAGCTTCGTGACGGGCGTCGATCTGCTCGTCGACGGCGGCTTCTGCTGCTGGTGATGACATGCGTAAACTGATCGCAGGCAATTGGAAAATGAACGGTCTCGTCTCCTCCCAAGCTGAGATCGAGGCGCTGAAGGGGCTAACGGGCGGTGCGACGTGCGATATCGTCGTCTGCCCGCCCTTCACGCTGATCGACCGCGCCGTGGAGCGGGTCAAGGATACGGATCTCGCCATCGGCGCGCAGGATTGCCACGCGCAGTCGTCGGGTGCCCACACGGGCGAAATTTCCGCCGAAATGCTTGCAGATCTCGGTGCGCGCTATGTCATCCTCGGACATTCCGAACGCCGTGTCCTGAACGGCGAGGACGATGAGATTGTGCTGGGGAAGGCGCTTGCCGCGCATCGGGCAGGCTTGATTTCGATCGTCTGCGTCGGTGAGACACGCCATGAGCGCGACGAAGGCCGGGCAATCGAAGTGGTCGGCGAACAACTGCGGGGATCTGTCCCCGAGGGTGCTACCAGCCGAAATCTTGTCGTCGCCTATGAACCCGTCTGGGCAATCGGAACCGGACTGGTGCCGACCCACGAACAGATCGAGGAGGTCCATGCGGCGATCCGGCAGATGCTCGAAGAGCGGCTGGGCAGCGATGGCCATTCGGTCAAGATCCTCTATGGCGGCTCGGTCAAGGCATCCAATGCAGAGGCGATATTCGGGCTTCGCAATGTGGACGGAGCGCTGGTCGGCGGCGCTTCGCTGAAGGCGTCGGAATTCGCTGGGATTATTTCGGCGGCCGTTTGAACTCCGAGTGCGGAGACAAGTGTCGCCGGTGCAGATCGGCGCGCTCACGCCGGCACCGTTGAAAGGAAGAGAGAATGCAACGTTTTGAAAACAAGACCGTCGTCATTACCGGTGCAAGCCGCGGTATCGGTGCTGCGATCGCCAAACGCTTTGCGCGCGAAGGCGCCAATCTCGTCGTTTCGGCCAATGAAGACAGCGTGCATGGCGTGGCCGAACAGATCAAGGCCGATGGCGGCAAGGCTATTTCCTTCGTTGGCGACGTCACTGACAAGGCAAGCGTCAAGGCCCTTTACGACGCAGCCGAGCAGGCATTCGGCGCAGTCGATGTCTCCATCCAGAATGCCGGCGTCATCACCATCGCCCGCATCGAGGATATGACCGAGGGCGAGTGGGACAAGGTCATGGCCGTCAACACCAAAGGCGTGTTCCTCTGCGCCCAGGAAGCGATCGCCCGCATGCGCAAGCACGGCCGCGGCGGCCGTATCATTAACACGGCCTCCGGCCAGGCGCGCGACGGCTTCATCTATACGCCGCACTATGCCGCCTCGAAGATGGGTGTCGTCGGCATCACCCAGAGCCTCGCCAAGGAAGTCGCGACCGACGGCATCACCGTCAACGCCTTCTGCCCGGGCATCATCGAGACTGACATGTGGGCCTATAACGACCAGGCATGGGGCAAGCTGCTCGGCAATTACGGCCCCGGCGAACTGATGAAGGAATGGGTCGAAGGCATCCCGATGAAGCGCGCCGGTTCCGGCGAAGACGTCGCCGGCCTGGTCACCTTCCTTGCCAGCGACGATGCAGCCTACATTACCGGCCAGACCATCAATGTCGATGGCGGCCTCATCATGTCCTAGCTCTGTTCGGCAATAGGAAACGGTGCTTTCACCCCTGCGAGGCAATTCCCGCGACGAGATCTGTACCCAACCTCTTGCAGAACAAGGCCTTCATCATCTATCTAAGTAATGTTCTCAGGGCGGGGTGCAATTCCCCACCGGCGGTATCGAGGCAACTCGGAGCCCGCGAGCGCCTTCGTGGAAGCGAAGGGTCAGCAGATCCGGTGAGATGCCGGAGCCGACGGTCACAGTCCGGATGGAAGAGAGCAACGCAGAGGACACCGCTCGGCACGCGGTGTTTCATATGCTTGTTCGCCCAAGGGAAAATGGTGGCTTTTGACAGGCCATGTATGCCGCACGCTGCGGCTAACCCTTGAAAGGCAGAGAAGATGGCAATTTCCAAAATCGAAGATGCGATCGCCGCGATTGCGCGTGGTGAGATCGTGGTCGTCGTCGACGATCGTGATCGTGAAAACGAGGGCGACCTCGTCATCGCGTCCGAGGCGATCACCCCGCAGGCGATCGCCTTCATGATGAATTATGCCCGCGGCCTCATCTGTGTGGCCATGGAAGGCGAGCGGCTCGACGAACTGCAGATCCCGCAGATGGTCCCCAACAATACCGAACTTTTGAAGACCGCTTTCACCGTATCGGTTGACTATATTCCTGAAACGACGACCGGAATTTCGGCCGCTGACCGCGCCGCGACGGTTCGTGCGCTCATTGCCGAGAATTCCCGCCCCGAGGATTTTGCGCGGCCCGGCCATATCTTCCCGCTGCGGGCGCATCCGAACGGCGTGCTTTCTCGTCCCGGCCATACCGAGGCGGCTGTCGACCTCGCAAGGCTTGCAGGCCTGTCGCCGTCGGGTGTCATCTGCGAAGTGGCCAATGATGATGGCACGATGGCGCGCCTGCCCGAGCTTGAGCGGTTTGCCGAACGGCACGGCCTCCATCTGATCACAATCGAGGATCTCATTGCCTATCGGGGCGTGAGCGCGCCTGTTAAGGCCGCCTAGTAAGCGCGCCTTGGCCTGGCGTAGAAGAGCCACGGCGAACCAAGATCCGCGTGGGTGCCGCTTGTCTAGTCCGCAACGAGGCACCCGTGCTCTGGCACGGATAAGCAGCGTGAGCTGTTAGCTCGACGAAGGCCCGATCACGCGGGCCTTCGATATTTCACGATACCTTTAGACGACGAGTGCTAGCGCCGGCCCCTGATCGTCCGTCTTGCGTTCCTGGCCGGCCATGCCTTCCAGGCTCTCGGAGGCCAGCAGATTGAACTCCCGACGTTCTTTCTCCGATACGATCGCGAGGTCGATGACCTTCTGCAGGTTGGCGGCATGGCGGAAGGTGGGATCGTCCTGCTTTCCGGTCCTGACCGCTTCGGCAAAGCGCTGGTAGTTGGTTACCACTGCCGGCACCTCGATGTCCCGCCAGGTGGCGCTTTCAATATCGTCACCGAAGCAGCCGCGAAGATCCGAGCCGTCAGGACGATGGGTGACTTCGAGACTGCCTTTTTCGCCATAGATGCGCAGCTTCAGCTCGTTCAGATGACCGGTTGCCCAGCGTGTCGCATGGATGACGCCAAGCGCGCCGTTGGCGAAATCGACCGACATGGTGAAGCTGTCATTGGCATCGAGCATATATTCGCCGATCTGGCCGCCCGGCGCCTTGTTGAAGGTCTTGAGACGCGCAAAGACATGGTCGATATCGGTCGCAGCGCCATAGGCGGCAAAATCGAGAATATGAATGCCGACATCGCCGAGCACGCCGTTCGAACCGTGACCGGTGGAAAGACGCCACAGCCAGCGCGATTCCGTGCGCCAGTCGCCCCAGGCGCGAGACACCAGCCAGCTCTGCAGATAGGAGGCCTCGACATGGCGGATGGTGCCAAGTTCGCCTGCCAACACCATCTCGCGGGCGCGCTGCAGCGGTGCGACGTTGCGATAGGTGAGGTTCACCATGTTGATCACGCCGGCGGCCTCAGCTGCTTCCGTCATTTCGAGGGCGTGCGCATAGTTTTCCGCCAAGGGTTTTTCGCAGAAGACGTGCTTGCCGGCAGCGATCAAAGCCAGGCTGGTTGCGTGGTGGACACGGTCGGGCGTGACGTTTGTGGCCGCATCGAACCCACCCCAGACAATCGCCTCTTCGAGCGTGCTGAAGCGTTTTTCGATGTTGAAATGATCGGCGAATTCATCGAGCCGAGTCCGATCCGTGTCGACGGCACCGACCACTTCGACGCCATCGATGGCGAGGAAGTTGGCAACCTGGTTTTTGGCCATCATGCCCGTACCTAGAACGAGTAGACGCATTTGCTCGTCTCCTCAGCGGTAACCGGCTTCGCCGGCCTGGTGCAGTCTCGGGCCGCGCTCGACGATCGGCTCCAGTGCCTTCTCTACCGGCACATTGGGAGCATCGGTGATGCTCTTCAGGTCGCCCTGCGGGTTATAGGCCCACTTCACGCCGTTGATCAGCACCTTCTGCACGTTTGCATCGTGATAGGTCGGGTAGGTTTCGTGGCCGGGGCGGAAATAGAAGATATTGCCCGCACCACGGCGCCAGGTGAGGCCAGACCGGAAAACTTCGCCGCCCTGGAACCAGGAGATGAACACCGTTTCCAGCGGCTCCGGCACGGAAAACTGCTCGCCGTACATTTCTTCGTTTTCCAACTCGAAATGCTCACTGATGCCGGCGGCGATCGGATGGCGCTGATTGATCGTCCACAGGCGCTCGCGCTCACCCGCCTCGCGCCATTTGAGCGCACAGGGCGTGCCCATCAGCCGCTTGAAGATCTTCGAGAAATGGCCGGAATGCAGCACGAGCAGGCCCATGCCTTCCCACACCCGCTTGGCGACGCGCTCGACGACGACATCGGAGACCGCGCCATGGTCCTTGTGGCCCCACCAGGTCAGAACGTCGGTCTCGGCAAGCCGGGCTTCGCTGAGGCCGTGTTCGGGTTCCTGCAGCGTTGCCGTGGTCGCGGAAATAGCCGGATCGGTGTTCAACGCCTTGGCGATCGTGGTGTGCATGCCGTCCGGATAGATCTCCCGAACAATGGCATTGGTATTTTCGTGGATGTTCTCACCCCAGACGATGGTGCGAATAGACAAGTTTCTGCTCCTTCACAGCAAGTGGCGGACCGGAACCGATGGGAAGCGGTCGGATCCTGTTTGTTTGATTGGTGGTCAGGCTGCGCCCTTGAAAGGGACCTTTTCGAGGGCGCGTCCGGATTGGTCGAAACGGTGAATGCGATCCTTGACCGGCGACACGCCCAGTTGCTGGCCGGGCTGGTGGCTCGATACGCCGGTTTCTCGAACGGTGAGCGGTTCGGCTGAGCCGATGTCGAGATAGACGAAGCTGTCCGAGCCGAGGATTTCTGAGTGGATGACAGTGCCCGTCCAGGCAGGGTCCTGATCTCTAAACTCCATATGTTCGGCTCGCACCCCGATCGTGTGGGCATTATAGGGAGCCGCGAACGGTCCGGAGAGGAAGTTCATTTTCGGCGAGCCGATGAAGCCGGCGACGAAGATTGAGTTCGGGGTTTCGTAGAGTTCGATCGGAGTTCCGACCTGTTCGACGACGCCATCGCGAAGAACGCAGATGCGATCGGCAAGCGTCATGGCCTCGACCTGATCGTGAGTGACATAGATCATCGTCGTGTCATGCATGCCGCGGTGAAGCTTGGCGATCTCCAGCCTTGTGGCGACGCGCAACGCAGCATCAAGGTTCGACAATGGTTCGTCGAACAGGAAGACCTTCGGGTCGCGAACGATGGCGCGGCCAATGGCCACGCGCTGGCGTTGGCCGCCCGAAAGCTGGCGCGGCAGGCGCTCCAGATAGGGTGAGAGCTGCAGCATGCCGGCTGCCTGTTCGACGCGCGCCTTGCATTCTTCCCTGGTTCGGCCGGAGAGCTTCATGCCGAAGGCCATGTTTTCGTAGACCGTCATATGCGGATAGAGCGCGTAGGACTGGAAGACCATGGCGATTCCGCGCTTCGACGGGGAAAGACGATTGACTGGCTGACCATCGAAGGAAAGCGTGCCTGACGTTATGTCCTCCAGTCCCGAGATCAGTCGCAGCAAGGTGGACTTGCCGCAACCGGACGGGCCGACGAAGACCATGAATTCACCCTTGCGGATGTCCATGCTAACGCCCTTGATGACTTCGAATGCGCCGAAGCTCTTGCGGATATTGTCTAATCTAATTTGTGCCATATCTCGCTTTCCTCAGCCTTTGACGCCGCCGGCGGTCAGCCCGGAAATGATCCGGCGTTGAAAAATAAGAACAAGGATGACGACGGGCACGGTAACGATGACCGATGCCGCCATGATATTGCCCCAGGGGATTTCGAACTGACTGCCGCCCGAAAGGAGAGCGATCGCTACCGGCACCGTCCGTTGCGCATCCGACGAGGTGAAAGTCAGGGCGAACAGAAATTCATTCCAGGCCGTGATGAAGGCGAGCAGGCCGGTGGTGACCAGGGCCGGCCACATCAGCGGCATAAACACCTGCGTGATGATGACCCAGGGGGAGGCGCCATCGACGATGGCCGCTTCCTCGATCTCGATCGGCAGATCCCGCATGAAGGTCGTCAGCACCCACACCGTGAAAGGCAGGGTGAAGATCATATAGGAGAAGATCAGCGCGAAGGGAGTGTTGAAGATGCCGATCCAGCGAACGAGTTCGAATAGCCCTGCGAGCACAGCGATCTGTGGGAACATCGAGACCGAGAGGATGGTCAGCATCAAGAGTGCCCGGCCCCGGAAATGCACGCGGGCAAGCGCGTAGGATGCGGTCACGGCGAGCAGCAAAGAGGCGGCGACCACGAGGCAGGCAATGAGCAGCGAATTGCCGAGGCTGCGGATGAAGCTACCGGTCGTCAACACGCCGGTATAGTTTTCCAGCGAGATCGAGGTCGGCCAGTAGGTGACCTCGAAGAGCGCGGTGCCGGCTTTGAAGCTTGTTAGTATCGCGTAATAGAACGGGAAGACCGCGATGATGACGATGACCGCGACCAGCAGATAGAACAGTGTATTCTTCGTGGCTGTGAGCAGCATCAGCGTTCGTCTCCGCCGAGATTGACGCGGCCGAGCCAGATGTAGAGCACGGTAACGGACGCGATGATAAGAAAGAGAACAGTGGAGGCGGTTGCGCCATAGGCGAACTTGTCGAAATCGAAGAGGTTTTCGCGCGCCATCACCGACATGGTCTTGGTCTGGGCGTTGTTCGGTGTCAGCACGTAGATCAGGTCGAAGATGCGCATGGCATCGAGCATGCGGAAGATCACAGCGACCATGATTGCCGGGCGGATCAGCGGAAGGGTCAGACGCCAGAACACTTTGATGGGGTTGATGCCGTCGATCTTTGCGGCTTCGTAAATATCGGCCGGAACCATTTGCAGGGCGGCGAGGATCAGCAACGCCATGAAAGGCGTTGTCTTCCAGACGTCGACGATCAGAACGGCGATCATCGCTGTCTGAGGATCAGCGGTCCACGCGATCTTCTGGCTGATGAGCCCGAGGCTGAGAAACATGTCGTTGAGGATGCCGAACTGGTCGTTGAGCATCCATGCCCACATTTTGGCGGAGACGATGGTCGGGATCGCCCAGGGAATGAGGATAGCGGCGCGCACGATGCCGCGGCCAACGAATTGCGCGTTCAACACAAGGGCGACGATGAGGCCGAGCGCGGTTTCGATCGTCACCGACAACAGCGTGAATTTTGCCGTGTTCCAGACTGCGCCCCACCAGGCGGGATCGGCCAGCAGTCCTCTATAGATCGTGCGGCCGCTCTTCAGGGTGACCCAGGAGAGGTAATTGTCGAAGCCGACGAACTGGGCATCGCCGAGGTTCGTCAGCGACGCGTTGGTGAAGCTGAAATATATGGTGCGGAACAGCGGCCAGCCGGCAACGATGGCCAGGATCAGCAGGGTCGGAGCTAGGAAGATCCAGGCGGATCGGACACGTTCCGAGCGCAGATCCGAAGCGATTGCCTTCGTGCGCGCGCCTGTGCTCAGATTTTGGGAGACTGCAACTTCACTCATGGAATATCCGCTTCATGAGACAATCGACGACGGCGTTATCGGAAGCGGCAGCGACGAGATATCCGACGCTGCCGCCTTGATTTGTTACCAGCCGCTGCCTTGCAGCGTCGTCAGATCGGCTTCGAGAAGCTCTAGGTTTTCTTCGGCTGTACCGCTGCCGGAGAGCGTATTGTGCACGGCGGTCCAGAACTTGGCGGAAACCTCGTTATACTTGACCTTGGCAACAGCCGACGGCCGCGGCACCGCGTTTTCGAAGATCGGCTTCCAATTCGGCATGAACGGCTGCGCAGAAGCAATGTCCTTGTCGTCATAAAGCGCCGACAAGGTCGGCAGGTTGGAAAGCTCGATGGCGCGCTGCTTTTGGCTTTCCTTCGACGTCAGGAACTTGACGAGTTCGATCGCCGCATCCGGGTTCTTCGAATATTTCGAGACGGCGAGATACCAGCCGCCGAGCGTCGAGGAGGGTTTGTCGCCTTCTGCGGCAACGGGAAGTGTCGTCACGTCGAACTTGCCCTTGACCGGGCTGTCGGCGCCGTTGCCCAGCGCATAGGCGTAGGGCCAGTTACGCATGAAGACGGCGTTGCCGGTCTGCCAGACACCGCGGGATTCTTCCTCCTGATAGGCGAGCACACCGCTCGGTGAAATCGTGCCGATCCAGCCCTTGGCGCGATCGAGCGCTGCCGCAGCCTTCTCGTTATTGATCGAAATCGTTCCGTCGGTCTCGATGATCTGGCCACCGCCCGAGGACTTGACCCATTCCAGCGCATCGCAGGTCAGGCCTTCATAGGCATTGCCCTGGAAGACGTAACCCCAGAGATCCTTCTGGCCGGCGGCGCGTTCCTTCTCCTGGATTTCCTTGGCGGTTGCCTCCATCTCGTCCCAGGTCTTCGGCGCCTGCTTGCCGTATTTCTCAAGCAGATCCTTGCGGTAGAAGAGGGCCGGCGCGTCCGTATAAAGCGGCATTGCAACCAGGCGGCCGTTCACGGTCTGGGAGGCAACGATCGCCGAGAAAAAGTCGCCGACGACGTCCTTGGTGGCATCCTTCAGGTCGACGAACTGGTCTGCCAGCTGCGGGGCCCAGATAACATCCGTCTGGTAGACATCGACATCCGTGTTGCCGGCTGCGAGCCAGAGCCGATACTGCGAAAACTGTTCAGTGGATGAGGGCGGCATGGTTACGATCTTGACCGTATTGCCGGTGGCTTTCTCGAAGGCATCGAGCTGCCTGCGGAATAGATCGAGGTTCTTGCCGGTAGAGCTCGCTGAAATGCTGATCTCGGCGGCAAAGGACGGAACTGACGCGCCAATAAGCGCAGCCGCAAGGGCGGCCGCTGTGAAACGAAACTTCATTTTCTCCTCCCAAAGACCAAATTGAAATCGATTTGGTTGTGAAAAACTGTCAGAAGCTCGATACCGTGTCAAGGGAGGTTCTTGTCTGCGACCTATACTTGTTCATATATCCAAAATATCGTTGAAAATCAATGATAAACCCAAATGCCATGATTTCCTAATTCGCGCCGGTGTTTATCCGGCGGCGGATAAAATTGAAATCGATTTGAGAAAATATAATCGACGGCATAGAATGTGGAATTTGCGAGGCCGATGGTATAGATGCCCGGCAGCGCAGGCGATGAAAGTTATTTCGGTCAATGAAACTCAAAGAGTTCGCAAAACAACTTGGATTGTCTCCAACGACCGTCAGCCGTGCGCTCAGTGGCTACCCCGAGGTAAGCGAGGTGACGCGCGCCCGCGTCGTCCAAGAGGCCGTGCGGCTGGGCTACCGGCCGAACGTCAATGCGGTTAGGCTGAAAACCGGCCGGGTTGGCGCCATTGGCGTCGTCATGGGGCGCGCTGGCGAGTTCCATTTCGCGGAATTCATGGCCGGCATGGCGGAGCGTCTTATCACGGAAGACACTGATATCCTGGTCATTCCGATGGCCAATCCCGAGTATGATGCCGAGATGCAACTCTACAGGCGGCTGGCGGAAAGTCAGCGGGTGGATGCGATCATCGTGCATTCGCCTCGACCCAATGACCAGCGCATCGCGCTGCTGCATGAACTGGGAATGCCGTTTCTCGTTCATGGCCGTTCAGACATCGACGTGCCGCACCCCTGGCTCGATATCGATAATGAAGGGGCTGTGCGCCGCGCGACCTCGCATCTGATCGATCTCGGTCATACGAGGATTGCGATGATCAATGGCCGCGAGGGCGCGACTTATGCGCTGCATCGCGACATCGGTTACCGCAGCGCCCTGCAGAGCCACGGGATCGATGTCGATCCGCAACTGATCGCCAACGGCAATTTCACCGACGAACTCGGTTTCCGCTTTGCGCGGTCATTTCTCGAGCAGCCGAAGCGGCCGACCGCGTTTGTCGCGGGGTCGATGATGACAGCGCTCGGCATTTACCGTGCGGCGCGTTCGCTTGGGCTCCAGATCGGCAGCGATGTCTCGGTCATTGCTCACGATGACGTCTTTCCCTATCTGACGGCCGACAATATGGTCCCCTCGCTGTCGGCAACCCGGTCGTCGATGCGTGCGGCTGGTACGCGGTGCGCCGATCTCGTGCTGCAACTTTTGGCCGGGCGTTCGCCGACGGAGATTCACGAATTGTGGCCGGTTGAGCTCATCCTTCGCGAGTCCACCGGGCCAGTGCGGGCGCTCCGGACCTGAGCGATTGGGCGTTTGTGAAGCCTTGCTGATATCATCGCGCTGTCTTGCGTGATCGCCAGGAACTCGCGCGTCGACATCGGACACAGGGTCGAGTGGGGACCGGCATATTGGTCGCTCGCCAAGGCCAAGCGCATCGCTTGAGGCGAGGTTGTCGCCTCGCTGCCCGCTCGGTGCTGAAGGGTTACGACGTCTGTACTGCCAATGTTGGACAATCGGCAGAGGGAGAGCCCGCGCTCAATTCTCGCAGCCGCGATATTATCAGCGATTCACGAAGCTTTGGCCTCGAAAGTGGGTGCGAAATCACCCAGCGATTTCGCCTTCAGGATCGTGCCTTCGATATCCTGCTCCACGATCGCTTCGAGATCGGCAAAACTGTCGATGACGTAGTAGATCGGCTGGAGGATATCGATCCGGTAGGGCGTCCTGAGTACGCTTAGCAGATCGAACGGCCGAAATTCGCATGCCTTGCCTTCCATCGCCGCCTTCGCTTCGCTTGGCGATGAGACGATCCCTGCGCCGAAGCAGCGGCGGCCTTGCGGCGTGTTGATCAGGCCGAACTCAACGGTGAACCAGAAGATGCGGAACAGATGCCATGAATAGCCCTTGCCGAGGCGGACGGCTGTTTCTCCGAAATGCCGTACGAAATTGGCATAGCTCTGGTTGGTGAGCATCGGGCAGTGGCCGAAAACCTCGTGGAACAGGTCCGGTTCCTCGATATAGTCGATATGCTCGCGACGGCGCAGGAAGGTTGCGAGCGGGAATTTGCCTTGTGACAGAAGTTCATAAAAGCGCGAGGGCGGAATGAGCGCCGGCACGCCTTCTACGCCGAAGCCGGTGGTCTCGTTCAGGCGTCTGTTCACATCGAGAAGCTGAGGCACCTTGTCGGGCTTCAGCCCCAGCATTTTCACGCCATCAAGATATTCGCGGCAGGCCGTATCGGCGAGCAGCTTCATCTGACGCCGGTAGAGTTCGCCCCAAATCGCATCTTCCTCAGTTGTATAGGCATATAAACCGTCCGGGCCAGGCAGTTTGGTGGTATAGCTGCTTTCCTTGGTCATATTCCGATCCTCCCGGGATAGCGTTTCTGCCATTATCCCCCGGATTTGGAGGATTTTCTTTTCTTTCGTGCTGGCAATTGCCATAATGATGGCAAATATTCCCAAATATGGCGCAGAAAATGAAAGAACCTGGGAATTTTCGCCACAAGCTTCTGCAACTCATCCAGGCCGACGGCAGTCTTTCGCTGGCAGACCTGGCGGAAAAGGCCGGCATGTCGCAAAGTTCGGCTTGGCGGAAGATCCAGGAACTGGAAGCCGATGGCGTCATCCGCAAGCGTGTGACATTACTCGATCCCGGAAAACTCGATCTCAAGCTCTGCGTGATCGCGCATGTCACGCTGGAGGATCATCATGAAGAGGCGGTAGCCTCTTTCGCTTCGGTGGTGCTGGAGCGGCCGGAGATCATGGAGTGCTATGCCTTATCGGGCGCTTTCGACTACATGCTGAAGATAAGGGCGAGGGACGTGGAAAGCTACGAAGCCTTCATGACCCGCTACCTCATGCGCAATCCGCATGTCCGCACCGTCGTATCGAGCTTTGTGCTGCGGGAGCTGAAATTCTCGACCGAACTGCCGCTCTGACGCTTGTTGCCAGATCACCGCGTGCTGTCGCCATGCCAATGACCCGGCATGTGTATCGGAAAGCCTTCGAATGTCTTGAGCGTGTCGAGCACGATCGAGGTCTTTACGTGCTGCACCGACTCGTGGGGTAACAGAACGTCGTTGACGAATTTGGAGAGATCCGCGAGCCCGCGGGTTGCGACCTTCAAGTGATAGTCCATTTCACCGGTCAGCGCATAGGCTTCGAGAACTTCCGGCAGCCCATTGATCAACTGCGAAAATCTGCGGGCATTGTCTCTGTTGTGGGTGGCAAGCGTCACGGAAATGACCACCAGCATATCCAGGCCCAGCTTCTGTTGATCCAGATAGGCCCGGTAGCTGCGAATATATCCCTCAGCCTCCAGTCTCGTCCGCCGGCGCGAGCATTGCGAGGGTGAAAGCGCGATCCGCTCCCCCAGCTCGTTGTTCGTCAAACGGCCGTCTTTTTGAAGCTCCTGGAGCAGGCGCAAATCCAATTTGTCGAGCTGTTCATCCATTGCGTAAAATCTCCGAAATCCTCACGAACCGTGCATAATCTCTTCCTCTGGCGTGAAGAATGCAAGAACTTTGCATGCGTTTTGGGCCACACTTTGCATATCGAAGTCCAGTTCCCAGGAGGAAAAAATGGGCCCTTTTCCGCATGATGCACCGCCCTCGGAAATTACCGCCGACAACCCGGCCGGCACCGACGGATTCGAATTCGTTGAATTCGCCCATCCTGAGCCCGAGAAGCTGCGCGAGCTCTTCACGCGCATGGGCTACATCCCAGTCGCCAAGCACAAGACGAAAGACATCACCGTCTGGCGTCAGGGCGACATCAACTATGTCCTGAATGCGGAAGTCGGCAGCCATGCCGCTCGTTTCGTTGCAGAGCATGGTCCCTGCGCTCCGTCGATGGCATGGCGCGTTGTCGACGCGAAGTACGCGTTCGATCACGCGGTGTCGAAAGGCGCCGTTCCCTATGAAGGGAATGACAAGGCGCTCGATGTCCCGGCGATCGTCGGCATTGGCGGCTCACTGCTCTATTTCGTCGAGACCTATGGTGCAAAGGGATCGGTCTACGATGCCGAGTTCGATTGGCTCGGCGAGCCCAACCCGGATCCGCAGGGGATTGGTTTCTACTATCTGGACCATCTCACCCACAACGTCTTCCGCGGCAACATGGACAAGTGGTGGGACTTTTACCGCAACCTGTTCAATTTCAAGCAGATCCACTTCTTCGATATCGATGGGCGCATCACCGGTCTGGTGAGCCGCGCCATCACGTCGCCCTGCGGCAAGATCCGYATTCCGCTGAATGAATCGAAGGACGACACGAGCCAGATCGAGGAATATCTGAAGAAATACAGGGGCGAGGGCATTCAGCACATCGCCGTTGGAACGGAAGATATCTATGAGGCCACTGACAGGCTTGCCGACAATGATCTGCGCTTCATGCCGGGACCGCCGGAAACCTATTACGACATGTCCTATGAGCGCGTGAACGGCCATAGCGAACCTGTCGACCGCATGAAGAAGCACGGCATTCTCATCGATGGCGAAGGTGTGGTGAATGGCGGCATGACGAAAATTCTGCTCCAGATCTTCTCCAAGACCGTGATTGGACCCATCTTCTTCGAATTCATCCAGCGCAAGGGCGACGAGGGCTTCGGCGAAGGCAACTTCCGCGCTCTCTTCGAATCGATCGAGGCCGATCAGATCAAGCGTGGTGTCATCGGTACTGCGGCGGAGTAAACTCTCAGGGCCACCTCGCGCGTCTGAAAGACGCGCGTCGGCGCGGAGTTTCCGGGGAGGAGTTGAGCAATGGACCTGACATCAATCCAGACTTCCGAGGGCGAAGCCTCGACGGCAAGCAAGCTGAAATATATGCCGGGGTTCGGCAATGATTTCGAAACGGAGTCGCTTCCAGGCGCCTTGCCGCAGGGCCAGAACAGCCCGCAGAAATGTAACTACGGTCTTTATGCCGAGCAGCTTTCCGGCTCGCCGTTTACCGCGCCGCGCGGGACGAATGAAAGGTCCTGGCTTTATCGCATTCGCCCGAGCGTGCGTCACACAAGCCGCTTCTCGAACGCGTCCTATCCGCTCTGGAAAACCGCGCCTTGCCTGGACGAGCATTCGCTTGCCCTGGGGCAGCTTCGCTGGGATCCCGTCCCCACACCCGCCGAGAATCTGACCTTTCTTCAGGGCGTGCGGACAATGACGACGGCAGGCGATGTCACGACCCAGGTGGGCATGTCAGCACATGCTTACGTCTTCAATGAGGACATGGTGGATGATTACTTCTTCAACGCCGATGGTGAACTGCTGATCGTGCCGCAACTCGGCGCCATCCAAGTGTTCACCGAAATGGGCATCATGGACGTGGAGCCCCTGGAAATATGCCTCATCCCGCGCGGCATGATGTTCAAGGTTCTCCGTAATGGCGAGCAGGCGGTCTGGCGAGGATATATATGCGAGAATTACGGCGCGAAATTCACCCTGCCAGACCGCGGCCCCATTGGCGCCAACTGCCTGGCGAACCCGCGCGACTTCAAGACACCTGTCGCCGCTTTTGAGGACAAGGAGAAGCCTTGCCGCGTCCATGTGAAGTGGTGCGGGAAATTCTATGTCACTGATATCGGTCATTCGCCGCTTGATGTGGTCGCTTGGCACGGCAACTACGCCCCCTTCAAATACGATTTGCGGACATTTTCTCCTGTTGGCGCGATCCGCTTCGATCATCCCGATCCGTCGATTTTTTCGGTGCTGACCGCCCCGACCGAAGACGCAGGCACGGCGAATGTCGATTTCGTGATCTTTCCGCCGCGCTGGCTGGTGGCTCAGCACACTTTCCGTCCGCCTTGGTACCATCGCAACATCATGAGCGAATTCATGGGCCTGATCCATGGCCAGTATGACGCCAAGGAGGAGGGCTTCGTCCCCGGCGGCATGAGCCTGCACAACATGATGCTCGCCCACGGGCCGGATGCCCTCGCCTTCGAAAAGGCATCCAATGCCGAGCTCAACCCGGTGAAGCTGGATCACACCATGGCCTTCATGTTCGAGACCCGGTACCCGCAGCAATTGACGAAATACGCAGCCGAGCTTGAAACGCTGCAGGATAATTATCTGGAATGCTGGGACGGCCTGGAACGCAAGTTCGACGGAACCCCCGGTATCAAGTGATGGCATCAAGTGAGGATCGGTCAGGCATCCTCTGGCACGGGAATGGGATATGAAGCTTGCGACGTTGAAAGACTCCACGAGAGATGGCCGGCTCGTTGTCGTCTCCCGCGGCCTTACCCGCTATTCCGAAGTCGGTCACATTGCCCGCACTTTGCAGGCGGCTCTCGATGACTGGGAGCACGTGGCTCCAAGACTCGCGCAGATTGCCGAAGGTATCGAGACAGGAGCCCAGCCGACGATCCGGTTTCACGAACACGACGCCGCATCGCCCTTGCCGCGGGCCTACCAATGGGCCGACGGTTCGGCCTACCTCAACCATGTTGAATTGGTACGCAAGGCGCGGGGCGCCGAGATGCCGGCGAGCTTCTGGACCGATCCGCTGATGTATCAAGGTGGTTCGGACGGTTTCCTCGCGCCGCGAGATCCGATCATCGTGGCTGATGAGACTTATGGGATCGACATGGAGGGCGAGGTTGCCGTCATCGTCGGCGACGTTGCCATCGGTTCTGGTCCGGAAGCTGCGCGCGATGCCATCCGTCTGGTGATGCTCGTCAACGACGTGTCGCTGCGCGGTCTCATTCCGGACGAGCTTGCAAAGGGATTTGGCTTCTTCCAGTCCAAGCCGGCATCGGCATTTTCTCCGGTCGCGGTGACGCCGGACGAGCTCGGACAGTCGTGGGATGGCGGCAAGGTGTGTCAGCCGCTGCTTGTGAGCTTGAACGGCAAGGCATTCGGCAAGGCGAATGCCGGCATCGACATGACGTTTGATTTTGGCCAGCTCATCGCCCATGCCGCCAAAACCCGCAATCTGGTCGCCGGAACGATCATCGGCTCGGGAACGGTTTCCAATAAGCTGGATGGCGGAGCGGGCAAGCCCATCGAAGACGGAGGAGACGGCTACTCATGCATCGCCGAGATCAGGATGATTGAGACGATCGAGACCGGATCGCCGAAGACTCCATTTATGAAGTTTGGGGACCAGGTCCGCATCGAGATGAAGGATCATGCCGGCAATTCGATCTTCGGTGCGATCGAGCAGACGGTCGAAAGATGCAAGGGGTATGGCTGCAGTGAATAACGTCGTTCTTTACGATTACTGGAGGTCATCGGCGAGCTATCGCGTCCGTATTGCGCTCAATCTTTTGGCGATCGACTACAAAACAGTGTCCATCAACCTGTTGGAGGGAGCGCACAGGAAGCTGGAATATCTGGCGCTCAACCCGCAAGGGCTGGTGCCGACATTGGTGATCGACGGGAAGACGCTGACCCAGTCGCTGGCAATCATCGAGTATCTGGCCGAGGTTCGGCCGGAATGCGGATTGCTGCCAACGGATATTGCCGATCGTCAGAAAGTGCGCGCCTTCGCATACGCGGTCGCCATGGACATACATCCGATATGCAACACGCATGTCGTGGCGCATCTCATGACCGTAACGGACAAGACCGAGGCCCGCGAGGAATGGATGAAGCATTTCATCACGGACGGACTTCGTAAGCTGGAAGCGATGATCGACCCAGCCGATAAAGAATTCAGCTTTGGGGATACACCGACAATGGCGGACCTCTGTCTTGTTCCGCAGGTCTACAATGCCCGCCGCTGGGGAGTGGACATGACCGATTTCAAGCGCATCGTCGATATCGATGGCAAATGCGCCAAGCTGTCAGCCTTCCAGGCTGCCCATCCTGACTGCGCGAAACCTTAACGCAAAGGGCACGTTTGGAGTGCGCGGGAGCACGACCGATGAGGCGGCGCACGGCTATTGCGATCACCGCTTTTCCCGCCGATCTTCTCAACCGCATCCTGCTATGTTTCTCCGGTGCCCAGGCCAAGGGCTGAACCCTGCTGCATCACTTGAGTTAGGTCGAAATCACCGAATGGCTCGCGACGTCTCTCGTGGCGCTCGTCGCACCGACCGCCGGCTGAGCTTCCAAAGTCGACTTGGATACCGTGCTGATCACGCGGCATCAGCAGAAGAGGAGCGGACGATATCGGTGGCGTGGTGATATACTCATCCCAGGAGGAGGTCTCGCGCTGGCCGTCGAGCGGTTTGCGCGATGCCACAGGGCTTGGCCGCGGCATCCCGCCTCGGCCCAGGAAGGGAAGGAGACAACGCATGAACAATGTAGCGATCCACCCAATCGTGGATTCAGGATACCGGGCGACCGATGCGTCATTTGTCGGCGGCACGCTAGTATGCAATTGCGCGAGCAATCCGGTGAAAGTCCGCGTCAAGGGCGATATTGCCCACAACCATGCTTGCGGCTGCACGAAATGCTGGAAGCCGCAGGGTGCGGTCTTTTCCGTGGTTGCCGTCGCGCCGACGGCGAACGTCGAGGTTCTGGAGAACGGAAACAAGCTGGCGGTTGTCGACGCGTCCGCGCTGATCCAGCGCCATGCCTGCAAGGATTGCGGGGTTCACATGTACGGGCCTGTCGAGCGCGATCATGCCTTTCAGGGGCTGTCCTTCGTCCATCCCGAACGGTTCCAGGAAAGAGGCTGGGCAGCACCCGGCTTTGCCGCCTTCGTGTCGTCCATTATCGAAAGCGGATACGCCCCCGGGAAGATGGGCGCCGTACGCTCGCATCTCAAGGAAGTTGGGCTTGAACCTTACGATTGCCTGTCGCCCGGGCTGATGGACTTGATCGCCACGTGGACGGCGAAAAAGGCGGGGGTTCTCGCGGCCTGACATGTCGCGGAAATTCGCTTTCGGTACCGTCGCGATTCTCGCGGCGGTGCTGCAGGATAAAGGCACTCGACGCGCCTTCGCCCAGATGCGGGTCAGTCCTTGGCCGTCATGGCTGCCCGCAACGCGTCGTTGATACGCTCCTGCCAACCTGAGCCGCCAGCCTGGAAGTGGGCGAGAACCTCGCTGTCGAGCTTCAAGGTTACAAGTTCCTTCACATTCGGCAGAGTGGGCCGCTCGACGGCCGATGTCGCCGGTTTCTTGACAGGTTTGAACAGGGCCTCGGCCGCTTCATGCGGGTTAGCGGGGCGTCTCGGGGTGCGCATGCGCGTTTCTTCCTGTTTTTCGAGCCGGACCATTCGAGCTCGAGACCGGGTTTGTCAATAGGATCTGTCGTATCGTCAAGTGGAAACACCGGAGGCGATCTTCAAGAGTGGGAAAACTGCCGCCCACCTCAGGGCGAGCCCGCCTTCAAGCCCGCATGTCCCATGTCCCTAAGCAGCACATCCCTTCAGGAAGATATCCGCACACATTCTCGCCCTCGCAGCGATCTCTTCGATGTTGGGCGCCGGCAGCTGGCGCAGCATCGCGGCCCGTTGGGGTTCCATGATCATCATGCCGCGCAGCATGCCGCAGGCAGCGTGCGGGTCCTCGAGCTTGATCAGCCCGCGTTCCACCTGGCGGCGCAGCCAGTTTTCCATCGACGTGTTGGTGCGCACGATCGCCTTCTCGTAAAACGAGGTGGCGAGTTCGGGAAAGCGGTCGGATTCGCCGATGACGAGGCGGGTAATCGTGATCGTGTCCTGCGAAAGCGTCAGCATGCCATAGGCCATCAGCATGCGCTCCAGCCCCTGGCGGAGCTCGACCGTCGCCAGTGTGCCGGGGTCAAGCGCCAGCAGGAAGCGTCCGGTGCGATCCGAGACCATTTCGGAAAACAGATCTGCCTTCGTTGGAAACAGGCGATAGAGCGTCTTGGTTGAAACGCCGGCTTCCTGCGCGATCGCAGCGATGCTGACCGCGGCATAGCCACTCTCGTGGAACTGCCTGTTGGCGGCTTCGATGAGCACGCCGCGCGTATCTTCGTCACACCGTACCTGCGGCCTGCCGCGCGGCTTTTTCTCGATATTGTGATTTTCGACCATCGTGATTTTCCAAATTCTTGTTGACTTCTCCTTATTAACTCATATTTTGGAAAATATCAAGTTTCCTAAATTGGACTTGAGCCGAATTTCAAGGCCGCGGCCAAGACGACAGCGACCTTCCACAAGGAGAGAGACGATGTCCGTCACGAAGCTGCATGCTCTGAACAACAACGGCGTCCCGGCCGATATGCCGGCCACCGAAACCACCGCTGAAGCCACACCTGCAACGCTTGACGCCGGCAAGACGCCGCGTGTCACCGAGCCTGCCGTCGCGCCCGCTACAGAGGCACCGGTCCGCAAGCGCGGCGGTCGCTCGCTGCTGATCGGCGTTGCTGCTATCGCCATCATCGCCGCCGGTGCCTATTACGGCCATGATTACTGGACGGTCGGCCGCTTCGAGGTCTCGACCGATGATGCCTATGTCCAGGCCGACAGTACTACGGTTTCCCCGAAGGTTTCAGGCTATCTTATGGAGGTCCTCGTTGCCGACAATCAGGCGGTGAAGGCTGGCCAGCCGCTCGCCCGCATCGACGACCGAGATTTCCGCACTGCGCTCGATCAGGCAAAGGCCGATGTTGCCGCTGCCGAAGCAACCGTCAACGCCAAGCAGGCTTCGCTCGATATCCAGCAGTCGACCATCGCCGCCGCTCGCGCCACGCTCGACGTTGACCGGGCCAACGAGACCTTCGCGGAGCAGAACAACAAGCGCTATACGAACCTGGCCACCAACGGTTATGCGCCGGTTCAGACCGCCCAGCAGGCGGCTTCGGCAATCGCCGCCGCCCAGGCTACGATCGTGCGCGACAGCGCTGCCCTCGACGCCTCAACGAAGCAGGTCGAGCTACTGAATGCCGAGCTTGCCCAAGCAAGGGCGACACTTGCCCATGACCAGGCTGTCATGCATCAGGCTGAGCTCAACCTCTCCTATGCGACGATCGTTGCGCCCGTCGACGGTACGGTCGGCAACCGTACGCTGCGCGTCGGCCAGTATGTTCAGGCCGGCACCCAACTGATGGCAGTTGTGCCGACGACAGCTGCCTATATCGTTGCCAATTACAAGGAGACACAGCTGACCGATGTCCACTCCGGCCAGCCTGTCGCCATCGAGGTCGATATGTTCCCGGGCCGTACCTATCACGGCCATGTCGACAGCCTGTCGCCGGCAAGCGGCCAGGAATTCGCACTGCTGCCGCCTGACAACGCCACCGGCAACTTCACCAAGGTCGTCCAACGCATCCCGGTAAAGATCGTGCTTGATGGCGATGCCGCAGAAAAGGGCGATCTGCGCCCAGGCATGTCCGTCCAGCCGAGCATCGACACCAAAGTCGATGCTACCAGCAACTAAGCGAAGGGCAGGAGGTCGTGTCATGTCCAGTGTCGCAACAACGTCAGGCGCTATCCCGCAACCGCGCGCCAGCACCAAGGAATGGATCGCCGTTCTCGCCGGCATGATCGGCGCCTTCATGGCGATCCTCAATATCCAGATCACCAATGCTTCCCTCCTTGATATCGAGGGGGGCATTGGCACAGGCGTCGACAACGGCGCCTGGATCTCCACCTCCTACCTCATCGGCGAGATCGTCGTCATTCCGCTGACGGCCTATTTCAGCAATGTCTTCTCGTTCCGCCGCTATATCCTCGTCAATTCCATCCTCTTCCCGATCTTTTCGATGGCCTGTGCCTTCGCCCATGATCTCGGCACGATGATCCTGCTGCGCGGTCTGCAGGGCTTTGCCGGCGGCGTGCTTATCCCCATGGCCTTCACCATGGTGCTGACCAAGCTGCCGAAGAGCCAGCAGCCGCTCGGCCTTGCCGTCTTTGCTTTGTCGGTCACCTTCGCCCCGGCCATCGGCCCGACGATCGGTGGCTACCTGACCGAGAATTACGGCTGGCAGACGATCTTCTTCATCAACACCATCCCGAGCCTCATCATGGCGGCGGCTCTCGCTCTGACGCTTGAAAAGCAGCCGATGCAGCTTCACCTTCTGAAGGAGGGCGACTGGGCCGGCATCGTCACCATGGCGATCGGCCTTTCGGCGCTGCAGACCGTACTGGAAGAAGGCAACAAGGACGACTGGTTCTCCTCGCCCTTCATCGTCAAGCTCGGCATCTTGGCCTTTGTCTTCCTGGCCGCCTTCATCTGGATCGAGCTCACCGTCAAGAAGCCGCTGGTAAAGCTGCGCCTGCTCACACAGCGCAATTTCGGCATCGGCGTGCTGGTCAACGTGCTGGTCGGTGTGGCGCTCTTCGGCACGGTCTATATCCTGCCGCAATATCTCGGCCAGGTGCAGCGCTATAATGCCGAGCAGATCGGTAATGTGCTTGCCTGGACCGGCCTGCCACAGCTCTTGCTGATCCCGCTGGTGCCGGTTCTGATGAAGCGCTTCGATGCCCGCTATATTGGCTTCCTTGGCATCTCGATCTTCGCAATCAGCTGCTTCATGAACATCACGCTCTCGGCCAATAATGCCGGCGACCAGTTCTGGATCCCGAATATCGTGCGCGCCATAGGCCAGGCCCTGGTGCTGACCCCGATCACCGCGATCACCACCGCCGGCATTGCGCCCGCAGATGCCGCTGCTGCCTCGGGCCTCACCAACATGCTGCGTAATCTTGGTGGTGCGGTCGGCACGGCTTCGCTCGGCACCATCCTGACGAAGCGCGAGCAGTTCCACTCGAACATCATCGGTCAGTCGATCACATTGACCCGTGACGAGGTGCGCGACCGCCTGACCCAGCTCACAGGTTATTTCACCCAGCACGGTGTTACCGATCCGGCCGTCGCATCGCAGAAGGCGATCGTCGTGCTCGGCCAGATCATCAAGCGCCAGGCCCTCATCATGGGTTTCAGTGATACGTTTGCGGTCATCGGCGTGGTATTGGCGCTGGCAGCAATTGCCTTGCTTCTGACCAAGAAGCCGCAGGCCGGCGGGGGTGCGGGCGCCCATTGAGGTACCCGACCGAAATAGAAACAGGCCCGATGGGCCTGTTTTTTGCGTCTCGGGCAGCCCGATTAGCGATGATGGAGATATGCTTTTCAGGCGCCGTTATGCGGCCTTGAGCAAGGGCAGCAGTTGCGCGCCCTGCCGTTTGATCTCCGAAAGATAGGGCGTGTCGGAGAGCACGAAATGGCTGATGCCGAGCTCCTGGTATTTGCGCAGCGAGCGGGCGACATCTGCGGGGGAGCCGACCAGCCAGGTCGTGCCCGCGCCGCCGCCGCCGAATTTGCCGGGCGTGGTGTAAAGATTGTCGTCGAGCACTTCACCGCGCTGATGAAGGTCGAGCAGGCGCTGCTGCCCGACGGCGACGGCCCGCTGGTGGTCGTGCCAGCCGGAACCGCTATTTTCTGCCATTTCGGCGACCTTCGCCTCGGCATCGGCCCAAGCTTCTTCTGTCGTATCGCGAACCAGCGTCGTAATCCTCAGGCCGAATTGAAGCGGCGGCAGGTCGCGGTCGAGATCGCGGCTCAGCCGCTTCAAACGGTCGATCCGTTCCCGCACGCCATCAAGTGGTTCGCCCCAGAAGAGCTGGACGTCAGCTTCGGTGGCCGATACGCGCTCGGCCGCTTCCGATGCGCCGCCGAAATAGAGTTTCGGATGGCGGCGCTCGCCGCGAGCCTCGATGCGTGGAACGACGGTGGATTCGCTGACCCCGAAATGCTCGCCGGCAAAGGTGACGTTTTCCTCGGTCCATAATTTGCGCACCAGCCGCATGAATTCCTTGGTGCGGCCATAGCGATGCGCCTGATCGCCCTCGCTGTCGCCATAGGCGGCCAGATTGTCTTTGCCGGAGACGATGTTGACGCGCACACGTCTGCCGGTGAGATGATCGAGCGAGGCGGCCGCCGAGGCGAAATTCGCCGGTCGCCAGTAACCGGGACGGATCGCGATCAGCGGCTCGAAGGTTGTTGTCCGTGCCGCAAGTGCAGTTGCCAGAGTAAAGGTGTCCGGCCGGCCCCAGCCGGTGCCGATGAGCGCGCCCTTCCAGCCATGCTCTTCAAGTGCCTTGGCATGGCCCGTCAGCGTTTCCAGGCTGTTGTGATTTTCTGCTGCCGAATCGCCACGGTGGCCGGGTTTGACGGCATTGGGGATGTACCAGAGGAATTCCGGATTGCTGCTCATGCGATGCGCCTGCGGTTCTCTATGATTGGATCAACAAGGATAGGATAGCCCGGCTACCCCGTGTCTCTGCGGTGATGTATTATCCGGCCGCCCGGGCGGCTTCGCCCTGCTGCGCCTTGAGTGCCAGGCCGTTCGGCGGGCGGCGAAGGCCGAGATTCTCGCGCAGTGTCGTGCCCTCGTACTCTTCCCGGAAAAGACCGCGCTTGCGCAGGATCGGCACGACCTGATCGACGAAGTCAGTCAAACCTGTCGGCAGGACAGGCGGCATGATGTTGAAGGCGTCGGCGGCACCATTGTCGAACCATTCCTGCATCGCGTCCGCGACCTGTTCCGGCGTGCCGACCACCGTGCGGTGGCCGCGGGCAGTGGCGACCGCCAGATAGAATTCGCGCAGCGTCATATTGTTGCGGGAGACCAGATCGGTGACCAGCTTTAGGCGGCTCTTGTTGAGCTCGGTGTTGTCAGGAAGCGGCGGGGCCGGATCGTCGAGCGAATAACCGGAGAGATCGACGCCCTTGTAGTGGCGTGACAGGATGTTCCAGGCGACCGAAGGGTGAACGAGCGACTGGATATAGTCGTAATTTGCTTTGGCCTCAGCCTCCGTGCCGCCGAGCACCGGGAAGATGCCGGGGCTGATCAGCAACTCGTCCGGGCTGCGGCCGTAGCGGGCAAGACGTCCTTTGACGTCGGAGTAGAATTCCTGAGCGTCTTCCAGCGTCTGGTTGGCGGTAAAGATCATCTCGGCGGTGCGCGCTGCGAGCTCGCGTCCGGGCTCGGATGCGCCGGCCTGGACGATGACGGGGTAACCCTGAACTGGGCGTCCGACATTCAACGGCCCGCTGACACTGAAGAACTGGCCCTTGTGATTGAGCTGATGCACCTTGTCCGGATCGAGGTAGACGCCGCTTTCCTTATCGCGGATGAAGGCATCATCCTCGTAGGAATCCCATAAGCCCTTCACCAGGTCGACGAATTCCTCGGCCCGTGCGTAGCGGTCGGCATGGGCCGGGTGGCCAGGGATAGAGAAATTCTTGGAGACATCGGCGCCTGTGGTGACGACATTCCAGGCCGCACGCCCCTTGGAAATATAGTCGAGCGAGGCGAATTTACGGGCGAGCAGATAGGGGTCTTCGTAGGTGGTGGAGGCAGTCGCGACAAAGCCGATATTATTCGTCACCTGCGAAAGCGCCGCCCATAGGGTCACTGGCTCGAAATGAGCGCTCTGGGCCGTGCGGCGCAATGCTTCCGGATCCTTGGCGCGCTCCCAGCCGGCGGGGCTGTCGGCAACGAAAACCAGGTCGAACTTGCCGCGTTCGGCGGCCTGAGCCAGTTCGCGATAGTGATCGATATTCAAGCCGGCATCGGCCTGCGCGTCCGGGTGGCGCCAGGCAGCAATATGATGCCCCGTTGCCATGATGAATGCGCCAAGCCGTATCTGTCTTTTCTGACTGGCCATGATGACGATCTCCGTTGGTTTCAGGCGGCGCGGCGGCCGGGGGCATCAACGCCGAGCCGGCTCAGAAGACGGGTTCGGATTTGTGCGAAGCGCGGATCGCCGTGATCGCGCGGCGCCGGCAGGTCGATGCGCAGATCCTCCACGAAACGGCCCTCGTCGAGCACCAGGATCCGGTCGGCCAGCGAGATCGCCTCATCGACATCATGGGTGACGAGCAGAACGGCGGGGCGGTGTTTTGCACAAAGCTCCCGCAAGAGGTCATGCATCTTCAGCCGGGTCAGCGCATCGAGCGCGCCGAAGGGTTCGTCCGCCAGGAGCAGGGCCGGCTCGCGCACCAGTGAGCGGGCGAGCGCCACCCTCTGCTGCTCACCGCCGGAAAGCTGGTTCGGCCAGGCAGTTTCCCGTCCTTCGAGACCGACTTCGGCGAGCGCCTTGCGTCCGGCTTCCTGCCCGGTTTCACCCGGCAGGCCGAGCGTGACGTTCTGGATGACCGTGCGCCAGGGCAGCAGGCGGGCATCCTGAAAGACCACTGAGAGTTTTTCCGGCGTCTCGAGCGTACCCGTTCCCTCGACCTCGTGGTCGAGGCCGGCAAGGGCTTTGAGGAAAGTGCTCTTGCCTGATCCGCTTTTCCCGAGCAGGGCCACGAACTCGCCCTCGCCGATATCGAGATCCACGCCGTCGAGGATCGTCTTTGCAGCAAAACGCCGCACGAGATTTGCGACGTGGACGGCCGGCTTTAATTGGCCAGAGTGCGGCGCCATGAAAGAACCCTCCGTTCGAGCAGTCGGACGAGACCGTCCGAGATGAGGCCGAGCAGCACATAGACCACGAGGCCGACAAGAATGACGTCGGTCTGGCCATAGGTGCGGGCAAGATCGATCATGTAGCCGAGGCCGCTGGTGGAGTTGATCTGTTCGACCACTACGAGCGACACCCAGCAGAGCGTGACGGCGAAGCGCAGACCGAGAAGGAAACCGGGCAGGGCGCCGGGCAGTACGACCTGGAAGATAAAGTCCTTTTGGCTCATGCTCAGCGTCTCGGCGAGCTCGACGTAACGGCTGTCGATGCTACGCAGTGCATTGTGGGTGTGGATGTAGATGGGGATGATGACTGCAAGCACGATGGTCGTGACCTTCATGCCTTCACCAATCCCGAACCACAGGATAAAAAGCGGGATCAGCGCCAGCGTCGGGATGGCGCGCTTGATCTGGATCGGGCCATCGATCAGCGCCTCGCCGATGCGGGACAGACCGGCGATGACCGCGAGAGCCGTGCCGATGACAAGGCCGATGCTGAGACCCAGCAGCGCGCGCGTCGCAGACGTCACGAAGTTGTCCTGCAGGCGGCCCTCGGCGATCAGCCGTCCGAAGGCCTCGACGACCGTCCAGGGCGCCGAGAGAATGCGCGGATCGATCCACCCCAATGCCGATCCGGCAACCCAGGCCAGCACCAGCAGTGCCGGACCGATCTGCAGTCCGAAGGGTATCTCGCGTCCGGGGCCGAGCCTGCGGCGGGCTGCGGGTTTTGCCGAGGCGGTGACACCAGCGCTTCCGCGCGATGATATCCGTGATGTCTTGACGTTATCTGCATCCCAAGTGGTTGCCATGCTTGCGATCTCCTCTTTTCGCTACGGAACGGCACGCGCGATCACTGGCTTCTTGGCAGAGCGCCTGCAGCGATTTTTTCGAAGCGGTTGTCGAAGATCTGTTCGACGTCGAAGGGCTTGTAGCCAAGCTCGCTGGCCAACAGGTTGATGGTTTCCTGATGGCGCTTCTTCACGTCCGCCCAGCTATCGGGGATGACCTGGGTACCTGCGAGCTTGATAAGAAATTCGGCATCCTCGCGGCTCAGGCCCTGCTGGCCGATGTAATATTCCTTAATCCAGATCTCGGGATTCTGATCGACCCATTCGGTTGCGCGCGCCCAGAGGCGGACATATTCGGCAAGGGCGGCTGCTTTTGCGGGATCGTCCAGCACCCATTGCGGTGCATAGAGATGGGAGGGGTCATCACGCAGGCCGTGCTCGACGAGGCTTGCGCCATCGGAGCCATACTGGCTGATGTAGCGGCGGATATTGACACCGCCGAGCGGCGCGATATCGACCTGCTTGCTGGCAAGTGCCTTCGGATAGACATCGCCGGTACTCGGCAACTCGACCAGCGTGGCGTCTTTCTTCGTCAGGCCTGCGGCATGGAGCGCGCGAAGCACGAGCGTGCCCTGGGCCTGGCCGGGGCTGAAGGCGATGCGCTTGCCGCGGAAATCTGTGAGCGACTTGACGTCGACGCCAGGCGCGATGCCGAAACGGTAGATTGGATTGGCAATCGGGTCCTTGCGTTCGCGATAGGCGATGTTGCGGACGGGCAGGTTGTTCCATGTTGCGAAGATCGACGGGATTTCGGCCACAGAGCCGACATCGAGAGCGTGCGCGCGGAAGGCCTCGGAGGTCTGCGGGCCGCCGCTGAGATTGGCCCATTTGACCTCGAAGGTGAGTTCCTTGATGAGGCCGGAAACCTCAAGGGCCTTCTGCGTCACCGGATCGCCGATCGTCAGGACCGTTCCCGACGGCACCTTGTCGAGCAACGGCGCACTCGTCTCGGCCACCGCCACGTTGCTGAACATGCCGAGGGAGATGAGGCCGAGCACAGCCGTTCCCAATGTTTTTGCCAATGTCATCGTTGATGTTTCCCGTTTGAGGTTGCAATGTCAGGAAGCGATGACGGGAAGGGTGTCGAATTCTCTATAAAATCTATAGACTATTTATTTCTTTCGTTTGCCGGTTCATGAAAAATCCTACCAATTGTGCAGGCGTGACAGACGCGCGCGTTGCCTGTTGAGTGCGTGGCGATTTCCAGCTCAAGCGAGAAGACGCGGCCCTGCGTTGTGATGTGATCGGGGTCCGAGCAGTGAAGCCAATGCAATACCCAAGCCATTTCGTCGTGGAACATTACATCGGGATCCTCTGTTAACTTTCGAGAAACCTTGTCTTGCTTCAGAGTGTGTATGAAATGCGCGCACTGTGAGGCTTGGTTACATTCCTTTACGTTCCGCTGTTAAAGTCACATCCAAAAGATCTGCTGAAGCGACTTTACGGTTGGACTAATGATGCTTGGTGCTGAGATCCTTGCATTCCTGGAGACATGTCCGATGGCGGTGATCGTGCTCGACACCACCGGTCATGTCATCTTTGCCAATGCCGAAGCCGGGCATCTCCTCCATCTTGAAGACCGGCCTCACGGCGTGGGTATTACCGAACTCATGCCGGAATGGCCGTTGCTCTCGGGCGTCTCCACAGCCTTCATCGGCGATCATTCCGGTGATCGTCGGCTATGCCGTGTACAGGTCATGAGCTGGCCTACAGGCACGGAGACGGTCACGGCTGCTTTCCTCGAGCCGGTGGATGACGAGCGTCCTGCTGGTTATGCGGCGCGCGAGGCCAATCTGCGCCTGCGCTATGTCATCGAGATGCTGCCGGAGGCGGTCTGCGTGTTCGACGCCAACGACCGCTATGTTCTCTGGAACCAGAAATATGCCGAGCTTTACGCCGATATAGCCGAGCATCTCAGGCCCGGTGTCGCCTTTGAGGATATATTGAGGACCAGTCTCGCCGGCGACGGGATGCGCGAGCTCGTCGAAGACAAGGAGGCGTGGTTCACGGCCCGCATGCAGAAATTTCGTCAGCCGGTTTCGCAAGAAGAGCAGCAATTGCGGGATGGCCGGTGGCTGCGCCACGACGACCGGCGCACGCCCGACGGCGGCGCGATCGGCATGCGCATCGATATTACCGGCCTCAAGCAGCGGGAAGACTGGCTTCGCCAATTGTTCAACGCCAATCCCATGCCTATGCTTTTGTGCGATGGTGATAGCCTTACCATTCTGCAGGCCAACCAGGCAGCTGTTGATTTCTATGGCTTCCAACCTGCGACGCTACTGTCGAAGCGAGCCTGCGACATGCATGTCGACGGCGAACTCCAGGCATTCGAGAAAGTCCTCCTTCATCTCGACGGTGACTGTGATGCACGGACGATCTGGCGACAGACGACCCGGGACGGATCGGAGCGCCACGTGCTGATCTATGTTCGTCAGCTCCACGAAGGGGCCGAGCATCGGCTGCTGCTCACCGTGGCCGATGTCAGCGACAGAATTCTTGCCGAGACTGAAGCCAATCGTTTGGCGCATCACGACATTCTCACAGGCCTGCCAAACAGGATGCAATTCTACAAAGCTCTCGAAAAAGCCCTTGCATCGGAGGACCGGGAAAAGGTCATCATCTGCTGTCTGGATCTGGATGGGTTCAAGCCCGTCAATGACACGTTTGGCCATGCTGCAGGGGATGAAGTGCTGAAAAATGTTGCCAATCGGCTGCAGATGCATGCGCGAGGTCATCTGGTCGCCCGGCTCGGGGGCGATGAATTCGCAATCCTGATGACGGGAGAAAGAGCCGAAGCGATCGATCTCGCCGAGCGCTGCATCGGCGCCTTCGAGCAGCCTTTTACCATCAATGGTCTTGCCATCCGCCTCGGCATCAGTATCGGCATTGCTGCAGCTGACGGAGTGGACCACGAAGCGCTCATGCAGGAGGCGGACCGGGCGCTCTATCGCGCCAAGGCCGATGGTCGCAATATCTGGCGCATGACACTTCAGGATTTGCCTGTTCCGAAGCGGGCCAAAGGCTGATCAGTCCGTCAGGTCTCATCCTGCCTTGCTGCAAGCAGCCAATCGCGAAACGTTCTTGCCTCGCGCGAGAGGCCCTTTGCCTCGATGAGCCAGTAGGCCTTGTCCATATCAGAAGCCCTCTCGAAGAGGGAGACGAGCGAACCCGCCGCGATCTCCTCTGCGATCAGCGCGGTTGGGCAAAGTCCGATACCCTGGCCGCTGATCAACGAGCCGATCATGAGATTGAAGTCGGCAAAAACAGGTCCGGCCTTCGGCGCGGAATTGATGCCGGCGCCTGACAACCAGCGCGCCCAGGCATCGATCGTCTCGTCATGCAGGATTTCACAGGCAAGCAGGTCAGCTGGCTTGTGAAAGGGGCCATGCCGGGCGAGGAATTCCGCAGAACAGGTTGGTCTGGTTTCTGCATCCAGGAGCTTGATGGCGCCGGGGCCTGGTCGCACGCCGTGGCAGACCAGGAGATCGGCACCTGCCGCTTCGGGCGTCTTGGCATCGAGCGCATAGACGATGTTGATCCTGATATCAGGATAAGCAATTCTCAGTCTCGGCAGCTGCGGAATGAGCCATCGCACTGCCATCGAGGGAATGCACGCAACGCTGACCGGGCGGCTGTTTGCTTCCAGCCTCAACTGCCCAGCGGCGACTTCGATATGCGCCAACGCATGCGTGACGGCTGCGCCGAATTCCCTGCCCGCGGCTGTCAGTGTCACGCCCCGGCTATGCCGCAGAAACAAGGGGATGCGGAGCCAATTCTCCATCGTCCTCACGTGCTGGCTGATGCCGGCCGGTTTCAGGTTCAGTTCGGCAGCCGCCCTGACGAAGCTTTCGTGGCGTGCGGCGGCTTCGAATGCCCGCAGTGATGCGAGGGGAAGGTTTCTCATGTCAGGATGACTAAGCAAAACTTGCCCATAGGGCAAGAAACATCTCGGTTGCCCAATGGCGCAGCCTCGCTAAGAGTGCTCGGCGACTTATCGCGTGTCACCGGGCGCAGCGCCCGAGCACCGCAAGCGGAGCGGAACTAACCGGATGTCGAAGCAGTCGATAGTGCCAATTCCATCTGACGCAGCCGAGCGGCGGTCAGCACCGCCCGTGGTTGTCTATCCCGTCGAAACGCTGCCGGCTGCCGATCTCAGTCTGCTCGAGGCCGCCCGCCAAACGCTGACGAAGGTCAGCGAGGTGATCGTGCCACCGCGCGAGGCAGGCAGCTTCCACGTTCCGCAGGGGCATTTCTTTCGCATCGTCAGCATCGACGGTCCGCAGGTCGGTGACCTCAATCTGTGGAACGCTGCCGATCTCACCGAACGGTTTTTCAGCGGCAAGACACGGGCTCTGCACGCAACCCATGTCGGTGTCGGCGATCGTCTCTGGAGCACGTTGCCGTATCTACGCCCTATGGCGACGATCACCTATGACAGCCTCGGCTGGTATGGCTGGGATGACGACGGTGCCGGCATTCATGATGTCATCGGCACGCGCTGCGATCCCTATACGAACCGATTGCTGAAGGGCAGCGACTACCATCATTGCTGCCATTCGAACCTGACGCGGGCGCTCGCTGCCGATAGCGGCATGCCGCTCGAGCAGGCCGAGATGCATGTGCATGACGTGCTCAACGTCTTCATGTGCACCGGTTTCACTAGGGACACGCACCAGTATTTCATGAAGGCCAGCCCCGTCAGGCCCGGAGATTTCATCGAGTTCTTCGCCGAGATCGATCTTCTCGGCGCCTTGTCGGCCTGCCCAGGTGGCGATTGCGCCGCAAGCCATTCCAGCGATATGGCCGCATGCTATCCGTTGAAGGTCGAGATATGGAAGCCCGATCCCGCGACACTCGCCAACTGGACGCCGCCGGCGCGAAATCCCTATCCGAGGACGCATCGATAAATCGGTAAGTCGCACGGCTCTTTCATCGAAGAGTGGTCAGACGATCAGGATTGCTCTGAAATCATTCACGTTGGTGCCGGTCGGGCCGGTTTCGAAGAGGTCACCGATCGCCTTGAAACCGGAATAGCTGTCATTGCCGTCGAGCACGCGGCGCGGGTCAAAGCCGGCGGCGCGCAGCCGCTTGACGGTACCGCCGTCGGAAAATGCGCCGGCATTGTTTTCCGAGCCGTCGATACCGTCGGTGTCGGCGGCGAGCACGTGAATAGTGTTGTGCCCGTCGATTGCCAATGCGAGCGCCAGCGCGAATTCACCGTTGCGGCCGCCTTTTCCGCCCTTGGCACGCAGCGTCACCGTCGTCTCCCCGCCGGAGAGAATGACGGCCGGCTTCGTGAAAGGCCGGTCGCGGCCGGCGACCTCGCGAGCGATCGCCGCATGTACCAGCGCCACATCGCGTGATTCCCCTTCGACGGAATCCGACAGGATCGCCGGCGTGATTCCCTTCGAACGTGCAAGTTCGGCGGCCGCCTCCAGCGATACGCCGGCCGAGGCGATGATGTAGTGCTCATGCTGGGCAAAGGCCGGATCGTCCGGCCGTGGCGCATCGGCTTTGGGGGAGTTCAGATGATCGATAGCCGCCTGCGGCAGCTTTAGGCTGTATTGCTTGATGATCTGAAGCGCATCGTGCCGGGTCGAACCGTCGGGAACTGTGGGGCCTGAGGCGACATGGGCTGGGTTGTCGCCGGGAATGTCCGAGACGATCAGGCTGACGACGCGGGCCTTGGTCGCAGCAGCCAGCCGCCCGCCCTTGATGGTGGAGAGGTGTTTGCGCACGACGTTCATGGCCGAGATCGGTGCGCCGGAAGCAAGCAGCAACTCGTTCAAGAGGATCTCATCCTGCAGCGTCAGCCCTTCGGGTGGGGAAGGCAGAAGCGCCGAACCGCCGCCGCAGATCAGTGCGATGACGAGGTCGTCCTCACCCAGTCCGGCGACTGTCTCCATCAATCGTTTGGAGGCGGCAAGGCCGGCGGCATCGGGAACCGGATGAGCAGCTTCGATGATCTCGATATGATCGGTCTCACAACCGTAACCGTAGCGGGTGACGACAACGCCTTCGAGCGGTCCCTCCCACACACTTTCCAACGCGCGTGCCATCTGCGCGGCACCCTTGCCGGCACCGATTACGACTGTCCTGCCGTCAGGTTTCTCCGGCAAATGCGCGGTGATACCGGTCAGCGGATCGGCTGCGCGCACGGCGGCGGAAAATAGCGAAGTCAGGAAATCGCGAGGGGAGGGCATGGACATGATGATCTCTCTGGAGATACGTGCAGAAAGGATGGCTTCCACGCTCCTAGGCATGGCTGTCGACATATCGCTTGTCAATGCAGGAGCCGTCCCCATCCGTTCGGTGTGATTGATAATCGTCCGGAGGTGGCTATCTATTGGCGAGAAAAGCAACAATCATTTGGAGAATTTGCAATGGTCAACGAACAGCGGTTGATCTCGAAGATTACCTGGCGGCTCATGCCATTCCTCGGAATCCTTTACCTCATTGCCTATATCGATCGTCAGAATGTCAGTTTCGCCAAGCTGGAAATGGTCGGTGCGCTCGGCATGAGCGAATATGCCTATGGCCTTGGCGCCTCGCTCTTCTTTATCGGCTACTTCCTTTTTGAAGTGCCGAGCAATCTATTCCTCGACAGGTTCGGCGCGCGCGTCTGGTTCGCCCGCATTCTCGTATCCTGGGGCATCGTTACCATCCTGCTCTCCTATACGCAGAACGCGACAATGTTCTACATCCTGCGTTTCCTGCTCGGCGTCTGCGAGGCGGGTTTCTTTCCAGGCGTCCTCTATCTTTTGACGCTCTGGTTCCCCTCGGATTATCGCGGCCGCATGGTGGGTCTCTTCATGATCTTCAGCGCACTTGCCAATGCCGTCGGCGCGCCTGTTGGAGGCATGTTGCTCGATCTCGATGGCTTCCTCGGCCATGCCGGCTGGCAATGGGTTTTCCTGGCGACAGGCATTCCGGCCGTCATTGCTGGTGTCGTCACCTTCTTCTACCTCTATGATCGGCCCGAAAACGCGAATTTCCTCAGCAACGAGGAGAAGGGCTGGCTGGCAGACCGCCTCACGTCCGAAAATTCCGGCATGGACCACAATGCCGAGAACGGCTTCAAGGCACTCATCGACCCCCGTGTGCTATTGATGGCGCTCTGCTACATCGCCTTCCCGCTTGCCGCTTATGGTCTCAGCTACTGGCTGCCGACCATCGTGAAAGCCTTCGGTGTCAGCAACACTGTGAACGGCTTGCTCAACATCATCCCTTGGATACTGGTGGCGATTGCACTGTGGGCAGTGCCGACTGCCGCCGACAAGGCGAAGGCGAAGACGCCTTATATCGTCATTCCCGCCTTCATCGGTGCGGCCTGCCTGCTGCTCTCGGCGCTTGTTCCGAACAACACGCTGCAGTTCATCTTCCTCTGCATTGCCGCGGCCGGCATCTTCGCGCCGCAGCCGGTCTTCTGGAGCCTGCCGTCGCGCTTTCTCAAGGGCGCGGGTGCTGCGGCGGGCCTTGCAGCCATCAATTCTGTCGGCAATCTCGGCGGCTTCGTCGCTCAGAACGTCGTGCCTTGGATCAAGGACGAAACCGGCAGCACGATTGCACCGATGTTCTTCCTGGCTGTCTGCCTTGCGGTCGGCGCCCTGCTCGTCTTTGTCGTCGCTACGGTGATCGCGCGCAAGGAGCATGACGCCGTGCCACGCGGCGCCTGAGGCCTTAGAAATGTCGAAGCCCCGGCATCAAAGATACCGGGGCTTCTTTTCGCGAATGCTGCCGGACGGGGCATGAGTTAGGAGGAAATCTCCTCAAGCTTGCGTCCACCGGTCTCGATCATCTGCGTTGCGGCAAGCGCGCCGATAACGGCGACGATCCCGAACATGATGAAGACCGACTTGATGCCCTGTGCGCCGACCATGTAGCCGACCGTCGTCGGGCCGACGGCCGAGGCGATACGCAGCCATGATGTCGCAAGGCCCGTCCCGACCGCGCGAATGCGCGTCGGGTAGATTTCCGGCGTGTAGAGGTAGAGTACGGCGTTGACGGAGCCGATGACGCCATAGGCAAGCGTAGCCAGCAGAATGAGTGACCAGAGGCTGCTTGCACCGCCGGCGGCGAGTGCGGCCAAGAGAACGGCACCGACGAGGAAGGAGACGACGGCCCAGGTGCGTCGCCCGATACGGTCGATGCAGAAGGCGCAGGCGAGCAGGATGGCGACCTGTGCGACATTGGTCATCGAGGCTGCCCGCAGCGCACTGCCGAGTTCCAGCGAATAGACGGTGTGATAGAGCGTCGGCATCCAGTTGTTGAGGCTGTTGGCGACAAAGAACGAGCTTGCCCAGAGGATCCAGGCGACGATGGTGCGCATACGGAAGGTCGGAGATAACAGTTCCCGCCAGCGGCTGCGTGTCCGCGGTGCAGCGGCCTGGCTTTGACCGCCGAGCGCCAGCGTCGCTTCGTTATAGGAGCGATCGTCGAAGGAATAGCTGGGATCCTTGCGCCGCGCACTTTCCTCGGCCTGGCGGATCACTTTTTCGGCTTCGTCCAACCTGCCCTGGCCGATCAGCCAGCGCGGCGATTCCGGCAGCCGATAGAGCAGAGAGGCAATCAGCAGACCGGGAATCCCGCCAAGCAGGAACAGTGATTTCCAGCCGAAGGCCGGCACGATCAATGTGCCGACCTGGCCCGTCACCATCAGGCCGATCGGAAAGATCAGCTCGTAGAGCATGAAGTTGCGCCCGCGACCCTTGGCGCGCAAAAGCTCGCTGATATAGGTGGCCGCGACGGGCATTTCGCCGCCGACCCCGATACCCTGGATCAGTCGGCAAATGAACAGCATCTGGAAATCGCCGACCAATATGCAGGCGAGGCTCATGACCGACATCAGCGCGGTCGCGGATGCGGCCATGTGAACGCGGCCGAGCGTCTCCGAAAGGCGGCTGAAGAGGAGGGCGCCGACGAGCTGGCCGATATAGCTTGCCGCAATCATCCAGCCGATCTGAGCTGGCGTCAGCGCCCAGAGCTTGATCAGGATCGGCAGAACAAAGGCCAGCGAAAGAGCATCGAAGGCATCGAGGAATGTAGCGCTACCCATGATGATACGCGCGCGGCGGTGCCAGGGCGTAAAGGGGATCGCTTCGAAGCGTGCAGTCAAAACCGCGGCGCGGCCAGCCAATCGTGTCTGCTGCGGGTCGTCGTGCGAGACCTCGCCTGCAACCGGGCCGGCAACCAGTATGCTATTGTTATCGTGCATATCATCCTCCCAGATCAGCACGGTTCAACACGCCGGCGGCGCCCCCTGCCGCCAGCTTCGCCCTAGTGGGCGGCAGCTTCAATCATCTTGGCGATCGCCTCTGCGATGACATCGCTGCATTCAATTGGCGTCAGGTGCCGGGCGCCCGGCAGGATCGTCAGGGATGCTCCGGGGATTGCCTTTGCAAGCTGGCGCGCACTCTCGACCGGGGTCGCATAGTCTTCTTCGCCGACAATGACGGAGACCGGGAAATGAAAACCGGAAAGCGCACTGCGGAGATCGGCATCGCCGAGCATGATGCAGGTCGCTTCATAGGCATCGAGATCGTTGCGGACGAAGATCTCCATCATCTCCTGGATCTTGCGCGGATTCTCCGCCCTGAAGCGGTCGCCGAACCAGCGGGTTGCCTGGAAGGCGGCCATCGAGGCGAGGCCCTCGGCCCGCGCTTTCTGAGCCCGTGCTCGCCATTCCTGCGGTGCCTTTTCCCCATACCAGGCCGTCGTATCGATAAGGGTCATTGCCGCCACCCGTTTCGGGTGGCAGGCGGCAAAAGCCTGCGCGATGCAGCCGCCCATGGAACAGCCCGCAACGACCACCTTGTCCCAGCCGACCTTGTCCAGCACCTCGCCGACGTCATCGGCGTAGCGTTCGATTGCTTGGGAATGGGGCGCGCGGCTGCTCCAGCCATGCCCGCGGCAGTCGATGCAGATTATCTCGGCCTGCGCCTTCAGTCCGGAGACGACATCCGTCCAGATGCTGCCGTCAAGAGCGAGCGAATGGATCAGCAGCAGGCGTGGCTTTCCCGGCGTGCCGTATCGCCGAAAGGCGATAGTTGCCTCATCCGAGACGGTCACGAACTCGTAGTGACCGTCCATCATGCTGGTTTCTTGCTGCAACATTGCGCTGTTCCGATCAGCCGGCCATGGCCAGTTCGTTTTCGCCGACAAGCGGCACGTTCCAGGCGTCATAGCCGTAGAGCCATGTCGTATCCTCGTTGCCGCCCGACATCCATGTGTTGGCGCTGGAGATGGCCTGAATGCGAGACGTACGCGGCTTGCGGTTGGCCTCGTAGCGGCGGAAGGCACCTTCGATGTCGTCATTGTCGACAGCATCAAGGCAACGCGCCAGCACGGCGGCGTCCTCGATCGAGGTTGCCGCACCCTGCGCCATGTAGGGCGTCATTGGATGGCAGGCGTCTCCGAGAAGTGCAACGCGGCCATCGCTCCAGCGCGGCAGCGGTTCGCGTTCGAGAATTGCCCACTTGTGGCAATCCGGGCAGGCGTTGAGTACCATCTGCACTTCCGGATGGAAGCCCGCATAGGCAGCTCTCAACTCCTTGACGTCACCCTTTGCCGACCAGGATTCGGCCGTCATCCAGTCGGCCGACTCGGGAACGCTGGTGACGAAATACAGCGAGCTGCGATCTGCGGCCGTGTAATAGATCACGATGTGCCGGTCGACGCCCCACCATTTCGTTCTTGAAGGCGCAATCTTGCCCCCGTTCATCAGGCTGGCATCGAAGACTGCGCGATAGGCGATACGTCCCTTGTGCAGCGGCGCATCCGGGCCGACGATGATCTCGCGCACCAGCGAGTGAACGCCATCAGCGGCAATGACCGCATCGGCTTCCACCTTGGTGCCGTCGGCGAAGGAAAGGCTGACGCCGCCGTTCTTCTGATCGAGGCCGACGAGCTTCTTGCCGAGATGGACGATCTCAGGCGGAAGCACCGAGTAAAGCGCTTCATGCAGATCGGCACGATGCATGCAGAGGAACGGCGCACCGTAGAGGCTCTCCGGCATCGGCAGCTCGCGCTTGATCTCGCCGGTGTCCCAGACGCGGTTAAGATGGGAATAGGGTTCGAAGGCAATCTTCTTGAGGCGATCGAGCACGCCGATGCCGCGCAGCACATGTGACGAATTGGGCAGCATCTGGATGCCGGCGCCGACGCGCGCGAATTTCGGCGCCTGCTCGTAAACCTGGACGTCGATACCGACCTTGCGCAGTGTCGCCGCAGCGGCAAGTCCGCCCATGCCGGCGCCAATGATTGCGATCTTCGGTTTGCTCTTGGCCATGTCGTCTCCTCCGTGTCTCGGTCAAGTTGGGAAGAGCCTAGAGGCGTGACATCGGCATGTAAAATATTTATATTGTTCAACACTTAAACTCAGAAAGTTCTAGGTTATCCAATGGAACTCAGGCATCTCAGATATTTCGTGGCCGTCGCCGAGGAGGGGAGCCTCAATCGCGCTGCCGAGCGCCTGCATATCCAACAACCTCCCCTCGGCCAGCAGATCCGGGATCTCGAATATGAGCTTGGCGTCCAATTGTTCGACCGGTCTCCGCGCAGGGTCGCACTCAACAGTTCGGGCGAGCTGTTCCTTGAAGAGGCACGCGATATTCTGAGAAGGTCGCAATTGGCGGTCGACAATGTACGACGCTTCAGCCAGGGCGAAAGCGGCCGGCTGTCGGTCGGCTTTACAAGCTCGGCCTCTCTGCACGTGCTTGCGCCCCAGTTCCTCCAGCGGTTTCGCCGGGCCTTTCCGCTCGCCGAGATCGTGGTCGAGGAGAGCGAGACCTACGAGCTCATTCTGGCCCTTCAGCAACAGCGGGTCGATGTCGCGCTGTTGCACATCGACGCGAAGCGCTTTCCGGAACTGACGGCACGGGCCCTGTCCGAAGAGGACATGCTTGTCGCAGTCCCGCGCAGCCACCCCTATGCAGAGGCGGAAGATGAACCGCTGACGCTCGATATGCTCCACGGTGTCGATATGGTCGTCTACCGGCGCACGGACGGGCCTGGAATATTCGAACGGCTGATGGAAACCTTCCAGACTGCCGGCGTTGCACCGCGGATCGTCGATGAGGTCTCTCGAATCATCGCCGCCATCAATCTGGTGGCCGGCGGCCGTGGCCTGACGGTGGTGCCGGCGTCCATGCGCGTGCTTCATCGGGAGTCTGTGGTCTATCGGCCGCTATTGCCCGGCGAACTACCGCCCCTGCCGTTATACGTCGCCCACCGCGCCGATGCGCGGCTTGCCCTCATCCGCAATTTCGTCGATCTGACGGAGAAGATCGCATCAAGTTCATCCGCGATCAGCGAGGCTGGGCGAACAACCTAGTAGGTTTAGGTCAATTCATCCTGCAGAGAGCGGCTGACAAGCGTCAGGAGATCGTCTCTTACCCCAGGCGCTGCGGCGATGACCGGGCCGCCGGTCAAAAGTGTGCCCTTGCCGGGGAAGGCTTCGGTCCAGCCGCCGGCTTCACGGATCATCAAGAGCCCGGCCATGCAGTCCCAGGCGTTGATATGCGGTTCATAATAGCCAGCGAGCCGGCCGCAGGCGACCTGCGCCAGCATGAGCGCACCGGAGCCGTTGCGGATGAACATGCCGCCCGCCTCCAGCAGCAGGTGGATGAGGATCGACACCTGCTTCAGCGGAACGCGGAAATTGGCGCCGACACCGAGAAGCCCGGTGCCGATGCTGGTGGCCTTGTCGACGCTGATCGCCTTGCCGTTCAGAAAGGCACCTTCGCCTTTCCTCGCCACGAAAAGATCGCCCGATGTCGGCTGGCAGATGAGGCCAAGCACGGTCTCGTCGCCTTTCATGACGGCGATCGAGATGCACCACTGATCGATGCCGTGCACGAAGCAGCTCGTACCGTCGATGGGGTCGACGACCCAGAGGTAGCCCGAGGGACCTTCCGCCAGTCCTTCCTCCTCCCCGAGCACGCCATCATCGGGAAAGGCGGCGGTGATGCGGTCGCGGATCATCGCCTCCACGGCCTTGTCGGCCTGGCTCACCACATCCTGGCCGTTCAGTTTATGGCCGGTTTCCAGTGACGAAAGATCGGAGAAGTAGGAGAGCGCCTTTCCCGCCGCATCGAGGATCACGTCCTTGGCAAGTACGAAGCGGGCATCATCAGGAAATTCGCAATGCATAAGAATCTTTCGGTAGGGAATCAGGGTCTGAAGCTCTGGCGGATGACGAGCTCTGGGATGACGCGTTCATAGCCCGGCGGCAAGTCCGGATTTCCAAGGCGTCGCTCCATCAGTTCGACGGCGCGCATCGCCATGATGAGCGGGTCCTGGCGGAAGGTGGTCAGCTGATAGCTGAGCCAGGACGCTTCGGGAACGTCGTCGAAACCAATGATGGCAACATCCTCCGGAATCCGCAACTTCACCTCCTGCCGCACATAATCCATCAGGCCGAAGGCGATCTGGTCGTTGGCGCAATAGACGGCGTCGGGGCGTACAGAATTCGAAAACAGCGCCCGCCCCGCAGCGATGCCGCCCTCATAGTCGGAATCCGCGCCACGGCCGACGAAGACCTCAGCGCCGAGCCCTTCCGCCGTCGACAGAAAGGCGCTCTCGCGCTCGATAATGCTCGGCGTACCGGTGTTGGAACCGGCAACCGCCAGCCGGCGCCGTCCGGCCTCGAAGAACACCGTCGCCGCCTTGCGGGAGGCTTCCGAATTGCCGGCGCGCACATGGTCTGCATCCGGTTCGGAACGGCCGATGACGACGAGCGGCTGGCCATTGCGCTGGGCAAGTTCGAAGAAGCTGGCAGGCGGCGAGCCCGAAAGGATGATGATTGCCTCGGCGCGGTGGCCGATCAGCATCTTCTGGGCGGCCAGCAGTTCGTCCTCGGTCTGGCCGGTGTTGATGAGGATTGGAATGCTGCCGCGCTGGATCAGGAATTTGGCAAGAGCGGCGGCAAGATGGGCGCGGAAGCCGATTTCCGGTTTCGTGGCGACGATGCCGACGAGGCGGCTCTGATTGGCCAGCACGCCGCGCGCAAGATCGTTGACGTGGTAGCCGAGCTCCTGGGCCGCACGCAGCACCTTCTCGCGCGTCGCGGGCGCAACGCTTGCGCCCGGCGTAAAGGTGCGCGATACGGCCGAGCGGGAAACGCCGGCAAGCTGCGCCACCTGTTCGGCGCTCACGAAGCGCATTCGTTCCTTCTTCGGCGTCTTGCCGTCATTCACAGGACCATCCCTCATCGGTTTTCCCTCAATGCCCCGCGCGACAAAACATCTGCCTCCCAAAACCGCCCGGCATCAGCATTGAAAACTGGTGCTGGACGAGCCGCAGAAGGACGGGTGATGTGATCTGGCAGTCTCCGCCAGCACATGTATAGAGAAGCGATGGCAGCAAGTTGACATTGGTCCGCGCCGGAGGGGCTGGCCATGTTTTGCCGTTTCAGGAATCCGTCCCGGTCCATTTCTCTGCCCGTTGCACAGGTGCAATCATGTAGCACAGCCGTGCAATTGCCCGGGCCGACAACTAACGGCGGTTCTTTGCAGACGCATGACAGATGGAGGATTTTTCCGCCTGGGCGGACGGGTCACAACTGATGTCGCCGACAGCTTTCGTCAATTTCTGGGGAGCGTGGCCGAGATTACAACCGCAATCCCGGCCGGGGGCGAAAGGCAGCGGCGATGACCAAGGATCAGGTCAACGCCGCTTCAATGCGGTACGGTATTGGTTGTCGCGAAGCCGCTAGTCGCAGACCCGAACGGTTTCGGTATGATAGCCGCCGTCGTAACGGTTGCGAACGTCACGGTCCTCGTACCAGCATCTCGGCGGCGGTGGGCCTGCATCGTAATAGCGAGGGCCGTCGACATAGCGAGGACCGCTATTGACTATCGCGCCACCAATCAGGCCGCCAACGACACCTGCGGCAAGGCCGCCGGCAATGGCACGGCCGGTATTGTCGTGGTGATGATGATCGCGCGCCGCAGCAGGCTGAATAGCCGAGCCCACAAGGGCCGTCGCAATCAACAGACTGCTAATAATTCTCTTCATAACATTCTCCTTAGTCGCAAATCGCCCCTATAGAACATAAAATGCTCCACGGCCGCGTTTGTTCGTTCAAATCTTGCACCTTTTGAGGCAAGCCCGCCAAGAAACGGTGCGTCGGGCCTCAATTTATGTTTTGCACTGAAATCCTCAGGGCGAATTCCACCGAGTCAAACGCGTAATCGCAACTGTGGGCATCAGGTTGCCGATTCCGTCACCGTCTCTTCCAGCACATCCTCGGGAATATCGTCGAAGGAAGCGTAGTTGAGGTTATAGAGCTTCGAGTAAAGCTTGCCGTTTTTCATGAGCTGCTGGTGATTGCCGCTTTCGACGATTTCGCCATTCTGCAGCACGATGATGCGATCGGCTTCGCGGATCGTTGCCAGGCGGTGGGCGATGACGAGGCCGGTGCGGTTTTCGAGCAGCTTTACCAATGCCCTCTGGATCAGCATTTCGGTATAACTGTCGATATTGGCCGTCGCCTCGTCGAGCACGAGGATCTTGGCGTCCGCCACCAGCGCGCGGGCAAAGGAGAGAAGCTGGCGCTGGCCGAGCGAAAGATTGCCGCCGCGCTCGCCGAGCATGCTGTCATAGCCCAAGGGCAGGCGCATGATGAAGTCATGCGCGCCGACGGCCTTGGCGGCCTCGATCACCTGCTCGCGCGTAGCTTCCGCCTTGTGGTAGCGGATGTTTTCAAACACCGTGCCGGTGAAGAGGAAGGGCTCCTGCAGCACCATGGCGATCTGCTGGCCGAGCGAATCCTGTGTCAGGTCGCGAACGTCATGGCCGCCGACCACAACCTGCCCCTGCTGCACCTCGTAGAAGCGATGGATCAACGACATGCAGCTCGACTTGCCGGACCCCGTCGGGCCGACAAGGGCGACCGTCTCGCCGGGATTGACCCTGAAGCTCACATGCTTGAGCACCGGATGTTTGGGATTGTAGCCGAAGACCACGTCGCGGAATTCGACGGAGCCGTCCATATCAGGCGACAATACTTTCGCGTCAGGAGCGTCCTTGATGTCGATCGGCACATCGAGAACGTCGGTCAGACGCTGGCCGGAGGCCATGGCGCGCTGCATGACCGAATATTGCAGCGTTAGCGAGCGGATAGGATCGAAAAAACGCTGGATGTAGAAAAGGAAGGCGACAAGTACGCCGACGTCGAGCGCCTGATTGAGCACACGCGAACCGCCTACGACGATGACGAGCGCCATGGCGATACCCGTCAAGGAATCGACGATCGGCACCATGACCTGGGCGTAACGCGCTGCGGTCAGATGCGTCAGCAGGTTGGCATGCGCCTTGTCGTCGTAAAGCTGGAAATTGACGTCCTGCCGGTCCATGCTCTGGACGGCGCGAACGCCGTGGATCGCTTCGGCAAGTGCTCCGTTCGCCACCGAATTCGTCTCATGCGCGGCCATGAAGGATTTACGGGCCAGCGGCAGCCAGAACAGGCGCACGACGAAGAGCACCGGCAGCGCGGAAAGCGTCAGCAGGCCGAGCTTGAAGTCGAGATAGAGCATCACGAAGACGATGCCGAAAAGCAGGAAAATATCGCCGACAGAGAGAACGCAGGTTTCCAGGAATTCCTGCATCGAATTGACGTCGCCCTGCAGGCGCGACATCAGCCGGCCGACCTCGGTCTTGTCCATGAAGGAAAGCGAAACGCGCTGCAGATGCGAGAACATCGCCTTGCGCATATCGAAGAGCACGTTTTCGGCCACGCCGCCGACCAGCATTTCCTGCCAGTAGCTGGCTGCGTAGTTGATGAGAATGGCGATGAGGAAGGCGACGATCGCACCTATTAGCGCCGAGTTGCTGTCGTCCGGCTGCATGCCGTGATCAATGGCATAGCGAATGATGAGCGGAATGAGCAGCTGCATAGAGGTGAAGACCAGCACCGAAATCACCGACAGGATGACATCGCGTCGATAGGGATGCACGAAGGCCCAGATGCGCTTGACGATGTTGGTATCGAAGACCTTGCCGAAGATTTCCTCTTCGACGCGCTGCGATCCGACAACCGCCCTCGGCGGGCGTCTGCCATCCTCGCGAACGTCCGGACGCTCGGTTTCCAGTTCCTCGGCCATGCTGTTTCCTCCTGCGCCGGTTTCTTACGCGCTCAAAGCGTCGTCGCCCGGTCGCACCTGCAAATCGTAAAGTGCCTTGTATCGTCCGCCGAACGTCAACAACTCGTCATGCGTGCCCTGTTCGACGATGCGGCCATCCTCGATGAAGAAGATTCTGTCGGCATGCATCAGCGAGCTCAGGCGGTGCGCGACAATGATCGTCACACGGTCGGCAGCGTAGCGGCGCATGGCGCTGCGGATGCGCTGCTCCGTCGCCGCGTCGATTGCTGCGGTCGAATCGTCGAACACCATCACGGCGGGCTTGAGCATCAGGGCGCGGGCGATCGAAAGCCTCTGGCGCTGGCCGCCGGAAAGTGAGACGCCGCGTTCGCCGACGACGGTGTCGTAGCCGGTCGGCAGGCCGAGCACATAGTTGTGGAGCTGCGCGCTTTCGCTGGCGCGCTCGATGCGGCCTTCCTTTGCCCAGGGATCGCCATAGGCGATGTTGTTCTCGATCGTCGTAGTGAAGAGGAAGGAATCCTGCTGCACGACGGCCACGGAGCGGCGCAGCGACTGCAACGTCGCCTTACGGATATCCTGGTCGTCGATGGTGATCTTGCCGCCGGTTGCGTCATAGAAGCGGGGGATCAAGTGCGCGAGCGTCGACTTGCCGCTGCCGGGCGGCCCGACGATGCCGATCGTCTCGCCACGCTTTGCCTCGAAGCTCACCTCATGCATAACCTCATGCATCGGCGAACTCGGATAGGCGAAGCTGACATTCTCGAAGCGCAGCGTGCCATCGGTGACCTTTAGCTCCTTGGCATCGGAGGCATCGCGAACAGCGATTTCCAGATCCAGCAGCTCGAAGAGGCGCGTGCCGCAGGTCGAAGCGCGGGCAAAGGCGTTGACCATCAGGCCGAGCTGGCGCACCGGCATCTGCAGGATGGTCATGAAGGTGAGGAACGAGGCGAGTGTGCCGACGGTGATCTCGCCGGAATGCACCTTGGTGCCGCCGACCCACAAGACCAGACCCATGGCCGCAAAGAAGGAGAAGGTCATGGCGCTGGTGTTGATGACGCGGATGCCGACGCGCTGATGGGCAAGCTCCAGCGCATTCTTGGAGGCCGCTTCGAATTTCGAAAGCTCGTGCTCCTGCGCAGCGAAGGCGCGGACCACGCGGATGCCACCAAGGTTTTCCTCCATGATACGCGTCAGCACCGACAGCCGCTGCTGCAGGTCGAGCCAGGTGGCGCGCAGGCGAAGCTGCGTGACGGAAGAGCGCCAACCGACGAAAGGCACGAAGGAGAGCGCCAGCAGACCGAGCACGACATCCGTGGTCAGAAGCATATAGGCGCCGATGCCGATCAGCATGGAAAGCAGAAAGACGCGCACGAGCGCGGTCGAAAAATACATGCGTACGCCTTCCAGATCGAGAAGGCCGACGGTGATCAGGTCGCCCGAATGCACGCTGTCATGGAAGGAGAAGGAGAGGCGCTGGATCTTTTCGTAGCAGGCGAGGCGAAGCTCGTAGCCCATGTGGTGGCCGACGGATTCACTGTAATAGTTCTGGACCATCGTGAAGATGCCGCGCAGCACGCTTGYGCCGAGCAGAAGCAGCGCCGTTGTCAAAAGCGCGTCCTGCGCCTGCTGCCCGAGCGTGCCGCCATGAAGCGCCACCTGCGTATGATCCACCGCCTGGCCGAGCAGGCGGGGAATCAAGAGCTGGAAGGTCGAGGCTATCAGCGTAGCGCCGATGGCGAGGCCGGCTTGCCAAGGATGGCGGAAGGCCATGACGGTGATGCGGAACAGTGTGTAGAGGCCCTTGCCCCACCCTGCCGCGGTTGCAAGCGCCATCGAAGCCGAAGGCTTCGTCGCGCGTATAGACGCATCGCTGCTCACGGTATTTTTTCCAATAGATGTGTGCTCGGACCAAGTGGCCCGGAAAGAAGGCAAATCCATGAAGGGATTGATAGCGCACCCACATTTGCCGATTCCGACAGGGGGTTCAAGTAAAGAATTCACCAGTCGGTTATTTTTACGTGAGCCTTCCTCGCATTGGACGGTAACGCTACCGTTATGGCCTGCCGACTGCACGCGGCAGGCGCATTTTTCTGCCGGAAAACGAAAGTCTCGGAGCGGCGCATCGCCAGTGGAAATCCCTGTGCCGCGCATGTATGGTCCGCTCGCCAACCAGCACGAAGAGGGCGTTCGATGTCATCCACGGTCCGGATCGCAAATCAGTTTCTCACTGTCGACGTTTCCTCGCTCGGCGCCGAAATGCAGGCGCTGACATCAAGCGACGGCCGCTCCTGGGTCTGGAACGGCGATGCCGCCTTTTGGACAGGCCGTTCGCCGATCTTGTTTCCGATGGTTGGCAAGGCACCGAACGACATTCTAAAGGTTGGCGGTCGCAGCGCGCCGATGGCCCAGCACGGCTTTGCCCGTCGCAGTGAATTTGCGCTGGTATCCTCGTCCGAAGGGAGCTGCCGCTACGAGCTTGTCGCTTCAGAGGTGACGAAGGCGGTCTATCCCTTCGATTTCCTGCTGGCCGTCATCCATAGCGTCGAAGGCCGAGCTCTGACCGTTGCTGCCGAAGTCACCAACCGCGACAGCCGGCCGATGCCTTTCGGTATCGGCTTTCATACTGCTTTCCGCTGGCCGCTGCCGGGTGCTGAGAACAAGCCGCATACAGTCACGCTGGACAATGGCGCTGAGCCGGCACTTGTCAGGCTCGAAGGCGGTCTGATCTCGCCGAAGAAACTTGCTTCGCCCTTCAGGTCCGGCAGCCTGGTGCTCGACCATTCTATGTTCGAGCAGGATGCGATGATCTTTCCGGAAGGCGCGGGCCCCGGCTTGCATTATAAGGCCGAAGGCGGCCCGTCCATGCATTTCAGCTTCGAGAACCTGCCCAATCTGGCGCTCTGGACCAAGCCCGGCGCTCCCTTTCTCTGCATCGAGCCCTGGCACGGAACGGCCGCGGAAAATGGCGGCCCGGACGATCTGGAGGGTCGCCCCTATACAAAGGTGCTTGCTCCGGGCGAAACGGTGCGTTTTTCCTTCACCGCCGAAATCCTCTTATAGGCCGGGACTCATTTTCCATTTTGGATCAGGGTGTTGGGCAGGTGGTAAAATAAACTTCTTGCCACCATGCGCTTTTCGCGCTTTCATACACGACTAGTTTAATAGACTATGGGGTGGACTGAGAGTGTCTTCTCCGGCCTGCAATGGTTCCGAATGGAACCCGATTTAGCGGCGAACGTTTTGCATGGCCGCATGAACCTGCCCAACGCAGGGCTTCAAATGTTCTGCGTTGAAACCTTGATCGAGACACATGCGGATGAGCCGCAAGGGAGTTGAGATGACGGTTCAGGGACTTTTTTCCGGCAAGGCGAATGTGGCGGCCCAGATTTCCGCCGTGCCACGCATTGCGATCGTCGGCCGCGGGTTTTCCGGCATGATGATGGCGGTGGCGCTGATGCGCACTGTGCGCACGCCGTTTCACCTCCAGCTTTTCGATCCGAACTCTACGGTCAACGGCGGCCAGGCGTTGGCGTCAGCAAGCTCCTCGACCATCCTTAATACGCGGGTGCGTGATCTCTCCGTTTCGCTCGGCGATCCCGACGATTTCAACGACTGGCTCTGTAGCAACGCCGAATTCCGCGCCGCCGTGCCAGCCGCAATCCCCGGTTTCCGGCAGATCTTCGTACCCAGGGAAATCTTCAGCGACTACGTCTACCAGCGTTTTTCCGAAGCGCTCGCTGCCCGCCGGGACATCACCGTCCAGGTTTGCCATGATCCGGTCGTGGCGATCCGCAGGAGCCATGGCAGCCGATTCCTGCTTGAAAGCGCCAATCCGTCTAATCCGCTTTTCGATACCGTGATCCTCGCGACAGGCTACGGCCTGCCTCGACCCGAGGCCGCGGAGCAGGAGGTTTCACCGGTCAGGGCGCAGCGCCTCGTCGCCCGGCCGCACACGGTGCTGCTCGGTAGCGGCATTCGCGTCGTGGACCAGCTGCTGCAGCTTCGCGACGCCGGTTATACCGGGCAGGTAACGATCATTTCACGGCACGGTTTCCTGCCGCAGAGCCATACGCCGAATTCCGCCGATCCGGTCTTCCCCGCTGAGGCGCTACCGCAAAGCCTGCCTGACATTGTCAGCTTCATCCGCCAGGCCTGCCGCGAGGCGGAAGAGGAGGGGCGAAGCTGGCAGTCGGTCATGAACGGCCTTCGCAGACACGCGCGTTCGCTCTGGCGATCGTTGCCGGCGAGCGAGAAGCGTCAGTTCAACCGGCATCTGCGGGCGATCTATGACAGTCACCGCAACCGCCTGCCGGAGACCATGCATCTGCGCCTCAAGCGGGAGCTTGCCGAAGGCCGCACGGTGCTCAGGCGCGGCAGCGCAGGGCGTCGAGGTCTCAGCGGCCTGTTCTTCACGCCGGCCGGTTCGTCGAGCGAGGAGGTCATCCATGCCGAGCGCATCATCGATTGCCGCTGCCATGCGCCTGATCTTTCCGCTCCTCTGATTCAGAGCTTGCTCGCGGCGCGTCTCGCCATGCCTGACGAGCTTGCGCTTGGACTGGCGGTCAATGCCCGCGGCGAAACGTTCCTGGACGACGGCTTGTCGATTGACGGGCTTTTTGCGGTCGGCCCGCTCGGCCTCGGCAGCCTGCCGGACATCGATCTCGTGCCTGAGATCGTCACGCAGGCCTATTCGGCGTCAGAGCGAATTGCGGAACGCTTCTATCCGCAGAGCCAGGCCGTCTGAGGGAATTCGTCGTTTCAGCTGGAACCATCGGCCCAAGCCGGCGTTATAGTGCGCTGGTAAAGCGTTTAGAGGGGCAGATGGAAGCGGTGGATCGATATGATACGTCTCTTCAGAACGAGGGGCGTTTTCGGGTGCTCGTCGATGCAATCACCGACTATGCGATCTACATGCTGAGCCCCGAAGGTTATGTGACGAGCTGGAATTCCGGCGCCCAGCGTTTCAAAGGGTATCGCGCTTCCGAAATCCTCGGCCAGCATTTTTCCCGATTTTATCTTGATGCCGATCGGGAAGCCGGCCTGCCGGCCCGCGCGCTGGCGATTGCCACGAAAGAGGGACGCTTCGAGGGCGAGGGCTGGCGGCAGCGCAAGGATGGTACGCGCTTCTGGGCACATGTCATCATCGATCCGATCCGCCATTCCTCGGGCGAGCTGATCGGCTTTGCCAAAATCACCCGTGACCTGACGGAGCGCAAGGCGACAGAGAACGCATTGAAGCGCAGCGAAGAGCAGTTTCGCCTTCTCGTTCAGGGCGTCTCCGATTATGCGATCTACATGCTCGACCCCGAAGGCAACGTTACGAGCTGGAATTCCGGTGCCGAACGCATCAAGGGTTATAGGTCGGAAGAGATCATCGGCCGACACTTTTCCACTTTCTACACAGATGAGGATCGCCTTAACGGATTGCCTCAGCAGGCACTGGCCACCGCCAGCCGCGATGGGCGGTTCGAAAAGGAAGGCTGGCGCCAGCGCAAGGACGGTTCCCGCTTCTGGGCCAGTATCGTGATCGACGCGATCAGGGACGATTTCGGCGAGATTATCGGCTTTGCAAAAATTACCCGCGACATCACTGAGAAGCTGGAAACGCAGCGTGCGCTGGAGCGGGCCCGCGAGGAACTCTTCCAGGCGCAGAAGATGGAAGCGATCGGCCAATTGACCGGCGGTATCGCGCACGACTTCAACAATCTACTAATGGCGGTGCTAGGCAGCCTCGAAATCCTCAAGAAGCGCATGCCGCAGGACCCTGTATTGTCGCCGCTTGTCGACAACGCCATGCTCGGCGCACAGCGCGGTGCGGCACTGACCCAGCGCATGCTTGCCTTTTCCCGCCGCCAGGAGTTGCAGGTGGAGACGATCGATGTTTCCGAGCTCTTGCGTGGCATGATGGATATGGTCTCGCGCTCCCTCGGCCCGACTGCCTCGCTTGAAACCGAATTTCCCGAGAGCCTGCCGGCGATCGCCACCGATCCGAACCAGCTCGAGACGGCAGTGCTCAACCTCGTCGTTAATGCCCGCGATGCCATGGCTGGCGGCGGGCTTATTAGGATCAAAGCTACTGAAGAGGTCGTGCCTGACGGCGGCACCATCCCGGCCGGCCATTATGTGTGCGTCGCCGTTGCCGATGAGGGCGAAGGCATGGACGAAGAGACGCTGAAACGGGCGGTGACCCCGTTCTTCACGACCAAGGGCGTCGGCAAGGGTACGGGTCTCGGCCTTTCCATGGTGCAGGGGCTCGCCGGTCAGTCCGGCGGCAGGCTCGTGCTGAAAAGTCGGCTCGGTGAAGGCACGACAGCTGAGCTCTGGTTTCCTGTTACAGGAGCCGAAAACATTGTTGAAGAGCCTGAACAATGCGTGCCCGAAGCCGCAAATAACTCACGGCCGTTACGCATTCTTGCCGTCGATGATGACGGGCTGGTCCTGATGAACACCGCGCTGATGCTGCAGGATCTCGGCCACACGGTGATCGAGGCGACGGCCGGCGCCGACGCGCTCGATATCCTTCGCAACGAAAACGTCGATCTCGTTATCTCCGATCATGCAATGCCGCGCATGACAGGCTCGCAGCTTGCCCTCGCAATCCGCAGAGAGTGGCCGAAGATGCCGATCATCCTTGCGACTGGCTTTGCCGAGATTCCCGAGGGTTCCGGCATTATCGATATACCGCGCCTCGGTAAACCCTTCTCACAGGCGCAGCTTGCAGAGGCGATCGGCCGCATTGCCCAATAGATCTCTCGTTAAGAGATCCTGCGAAGCCTGACTTCGTTCCGCACGATATAGACGAGCAGCCCCGCCACCATGATCGCCAGCACATACCAGGTGATCGCATAGACAAGGTGGTTGTTCGGAAAGTCGAGGACCGTCAGCCCTCCGACGGGTAAGCCGCCGGCATTGGGTGTCGCGTCAGCGTCGATGAAGAAGGGGGCAACGTCCGCAATACCACGCTTTTCGGCGATGGCTGCGACATCGCGCGAATACCAGCGGTCGGCAGCCGGATCGTTGGAGCGCAGCAAGATGCCCTTCGGCTCGGTCATGCGCATCAGCCCAGTGACGGTTGTCGGCCCGGTGATCTGGCTTTGCGATCGTAAGGCCGGGTCGCGACGGTCGGTCGGCACGAAGCCGCGATTGATTGATATCGCGCTGCCGTCCGCGAGCCTGAACGGCGTCAGCACCCAATAGCCGGCGCCGAGCGCTGTCGATGCCGTGACCAGCGTTTCCTTGTCGTTTTCGAAAGTGCCTGTAGCCGTCACTCGCCGGTATTCGTCATCGGCGGCGTTGACCTTACCCCAGTCGGTGCGAGTTGGCGGGGCGACTGGTTCGGCGTGGACGCGCGCATCGACGCGAGCGATGAGGTCGAGTTTCCAGGAGAGTCGATAGACTTGCCAGGTGCCGAGCGCGATCAAGGCGGCAACGAGAGCCAGAAGGCCGAGCCCAAGGATCGCAAGGGTTACGGCCGAACGCGGCCTGTCCTGTTGGTCGGAAGAGATATCGGTCATTGGTAAACCGCAACGGGCGGCGTTGCCGCCGCCCGTTCCTTTGCCTTTATGGCATGTTCTTCATCATTTCAGGGCTCATCGGCATCATGTTCGCATTCAGATGATACATGACCCAGAGCGAACCCGAGAGAGCGATGGCGACGATGATGATCGTGAAGATCAGCGCCATGATCGTCCAGCCGCCTTCCGACTTCGTGTTCATGTGCAGGAAGAAGATCATGTGAACGACGATCTGCACGGCGCCGAGCACCATCACGAAGATGGCGGTCACGACATGATTTTCGAAGACCTCTCCCATGACCAGCCAGAAGGGGATGGCAGTCAGGATTACGGAGAGAATGAAGCCCGTCACGTAGCTCTTGAAACTGCCGTGACCGGCCTGGTGCCCATGGCTGTGGCCGTGGTGAGCCTCGTGGGCATCCTCATGTGCGGGTGCTTGCGAACTCATCCGAGAACTCCCATCAGGTAAACGAAGGAAAAGACGCCGATCCAGACGACGTCGAGGAAGTGCCAGAACATGGAAAGGCACATCAGACGGCGGCGGTTGGCTTCATGTAAGCCATGCATGGAGACCTGCACCATCAGCGTGATCAGCCAGATGATGCCGAAGGTGACGTGCAGACCGTGCGTACCGACCAGCGTGAAGAAAGACGACAGGAAGGCGCTGCGCTGCGGACCGGCGCCCTCGTGGATAAGGTGCACGAACTCGTAAAGTTCGAGGCCGAGGAAGGCCGCGCCGAAAAGGCCGGTCACGGCCAGCCAGAACAGCGTTTCCGCCTTTGCGTTTCGCTCCATCTGCAGCATGGCGAAGCCATAGGTGATGGAGGAGAGCAGCAGCATCGAGGTGTTGATGGCGACCAGCGGCAAATCGAAGAGATCGGCCGGTGACGGACCGGCCGCATAGCTGCGGCCGAGCACGGCATGGGTGGCAAACAGGACCGAGAATATCAGGCTGTCGCTCATCAGATAGAGCCAGAAGCCCAGATTGGTGCTGTTTTCCGGATGATGGTCTTCCGCCAGATAGAATTCAGGCTTTTCGGCCGTGTCGATAGTATGATCGCTCATGGTCTCTTACACCTGTTCGGCAAGCAACTGCGTGCGCTTGCCTTCCGTTTCGGTGACTTCATCCGCGGGGATGTAGAAGTCGCGGTTGTAGTTGAAGGTATGGCCAATCGCGACGACGAGCATGGCAACGGCGGAGACGACCACCAGCCACCACATGTACCAGATCAAGCCGAAGGCGAGCGCGATGCTGATGGCGGACAGAATCGCGCCGGTGCCGGTATTCTTCGGCATGTGGATCGGTTTGAAGCCGCCGAGCGGACGCTCGTAGCCGCGATTCTTCATGTCGTACCAGCTGTCGTGATCGTGCACGACCGGCGTGAAGGCGAAGTTGTAATCCGGCGGCGGTGAAGAGGTCGACCATTCTAGCGTGCGGCCGTTCCACGGATCGCCACTGTCATCGCGCAGCTCTTCGCGCCTCATGAAGGAGACGACGATCTGGATCAGGAAGGACGCGATGCCAAGCGCGATCAGCCCGACGCCGAAGGCGGCGATGATAAACCAGATCTGCAGCGACGGATCCTCGAACTGGCTCATGCGGCGGGTGACGCCCATCAGACCAAGCACGTAGAGCGGCATGAAGGCGAACCAGAAGCCGATCTGCCAGAACCAGAAGCTCATCTTGCCCCAGAAGGGATCGAGCTTGAAGCCGAAGGCCTTCGGGAACCAGTAGTTCACGCCGGCGAACATGCCGAACAGAACGCCCCCGATGATCACGTTATGAAAGTGGGCGATCAGGAATAGCGAGTTATGCAGCACGAAGTCGGCCGGCGGGACGGCAAGCATGACGCCGGTCATACCGCCGATGACGAAGGTCACCATGAAGCCGACTGTCCACAGCATCGGCACCTCGTAGCGAATACGGCCGCGATACATAGTGAAGAGCCAGTTGAACATCTTTGCCCCCGTCGGGATCGAGATGATCATCGTGGTGATGCCGAAGAAGGAGTTGACGGAAGCGCCCGAACCCATTGTGAAGAAGTGGTGCAGCCAGACGAGGTAGGACAGGATCATGATCACGCAGGTGGCATAGACCATCGAGGCGTAGCCGAAGAGGCGCTTGCCGGAGAAGGTTGCGACCACTTCCGAGAAGATGCCGAAGGCCGGCAGAACCAGGATGTAGACTTCCGGGTGGCCCCAAATCCAGATGAGGTTGACATACATCATTGGATTGCCGCCGAGGTCGTTCGTGAAGAAGTTCGTGCCGGCATAGCGGTCGAGCGACAGGAGAGCGAGCGTTGCGGTCAGGATCGGGAAGGAAGCGACGATCAGGATGTTGGTGCAGAGCGCCGTCCAGGTGAAGACCGGCATCTTCATGAAGGTCATGCCCGGAGCACGCATCTTCACGATGGTCGCGATCAGGTTGATGCCTGACAGCGTCGTGCCGACACCGGCCACCTGCAGGCCCCAGATGTAATAGTCGACGCCGACGCCAGGACTATAGTCGGCACCCGACAACGGCGGGTAAGCGAGCCAGCCGGTCTGGGCGAATTCGCCGATGAAGAGCGAGAGCATGATGATGATTGCGCCCGCCGTCGTCATCCAGAACGAAAAGTTGTTGAGGAACGGGAAGGAGACGTCGCGCGCGCCGATCTGCAGCGGCACCACGAAGTTCATGAGGCCGGTGACGAAGGGCATCGCCACGAAGAAGATCATGATGACGCCGTGGGCGGTGAAGATCTGGTCATAATGGTGCGGCGGCAGTGGGCCTTCATTGCCGTTGAAGGCGATCGCCTGCTGCACGCGCATCAGGATGGCGTCAGAGAAGCCGCGCAACAGCATGATGACGGCCAGGATCACATACATGATGCCGATCTTCTTGTGATCGACGCTGCAGATCCAGTCGCGCCAGAGCGGACCCCAGAACTTGAAATAGGTGATGATGCCAAGCACCGCGATCGCGCCGATAGCGACGCCGATGAAGGTCACGACCAGGATCGGCTCGTGATAGGGGATCGCGTCGAGGGTCAACCGGCCGAAGATGAACTTCAGGAGGTCAGGATTGGAAAACATGGAACAACCCGTTCATTATGTCTTGCGACGCAAAGCGCCAGGTTAATTGTTATTGTTGAGCTGCGCCGGCGCCGGATCGCCGCCAGTGCTCGTGCCGGGCATGGAATGACCCTCATGCTGCATGTCCATGCCGGGCATGTTCTGCATGCTGTTGCCATCGGTGCTTTCGGCCGGCTCACTGCGTGCGGGAGCGCCTGTTGCGGGCGCGGCGATCCCTTCATCCGCATGGCGATTGTCGTAGGTCAGCTTTTCGCGGTTTTCTTCGCTTTCCTTGCCGCCGCCGCCCATCATGTCGATGTGCATCATTTCGCTCGCGCACATCTTGCCGGGCGTGGCGCACATGTTGAGGATCGCGTCGTAAAGATCGGCATCGGCGCCGGCGTAATAGCGCACCGGCTCCTTTTCGCTCGGCTTTTCGAGCTTCAGATAGGCGTCGCGGTTGAGCATCGTGCCGCGCTGCTTGACCTGCGCCACCCAGGCATCGAAGCCCTCCTGGTTCAGGCCGTGGAACTTGAAGCGCATGTGCGAGAAGCCTTCACCGCTGTAATTTGCGGAGAAGCCGTCATACTCGCCTTCCTTGTTGATGACGGCATGCAGTCTCGTTTGCATGCCGGGCATGGCATAGACCTGGCCGGCAAGGGCGGGGATGAAGAAGGAGTTCATCACCGAGGAGGCGGTGATCTTGAAGTCGATCGGCACGTCGACGGGAGCTGCGAGCTCATTGACCGTCGCAATGCCGAGGTCGGGATAGAAGAATAGCCATTTCCAGTCGAGCGCCACGACCTCGACAGTCAGCGGCTTGGTATCTGCCGGAATGGCACGGTCCGCATCGATACGGTCGAGCGGGCGGTAGGGATCGAGCTTGTGCGTGGAAATCCAGGTGACGGCGCCAAGCGCGATAATGATGGCGAGCGGCGCTGCCCAGATCACGATTTCGAGGCGCGTGGAATGATGCCATTCGGGCGCGTAGTCCGCGGCCGTATTGGAGCGCCGGTAGCGCCAGGCGAAAAACAGTGTGAGGAAGATCACCGGAATGATGATCAGCAGCATCAGCACCGTGGAGACGATGATGAGGTCGCGCTGTTGGGTGGCGATATCGCCTGAGGGCGACATGACCACCATGTTGCATCCTGCCAAAAAAAACAGCGGCAAGATTAATAGAAGGCGGGAAAACTTCTGCAGTTTTGGCACGTCTCTAAGCTCTTTTTGTTTCGTTCGATTGCCGACTAAAGCACTGGCACGATGAGCGATATGAGGTCTTTGGTCGCAGTGCAACATGCATTTTGCACCGCGGGAGAAGTCAGCTTCCACGGCGCCCCACAAATCCTGATAAAAGTGAGAAGGAAATTTTTCCGGCGCCGCTTCGTGTATAGCTGAAAAGCGTGGCTTTGCCCAATAAAACTCTGGAATAGGTCGGGATAGGTATCACGCGATTTTTCCATCGCATCGATTTTTGAGAATTCGGCGTCAACTATTTGCGCAACAAGGACTTGATAAGCTGCAAATATGGAACAAGATCAGCTTGAGGTGCTTTGCAAAAAGCACCTTAAACGAGGGAGGCGTTTCATATGGCTACTGCCACACATTTAGGACCATCATCTTCATCGCTGGAGCGGGATGCGCGGCGCATTCACGGTGACAAGCCGGTTTCGCCCGGCAGCATCGCTATCGGCGTGGTGATTGGTCGCATGTCGGAGTTTTTTGATTTCTTCGTTTACGGCCTCGCATCCGTTCTCGTCTTTCCGCAACTCGTCTTTCCCTTCGCCCCGGACCGGCTGACGGCCACGCTCTATTCTTTCGCGATTTTCTCACTGGCCTTCCTCGCCCGTCCTGTCGGCTCCGTCGTCTTCATGACGATCGACCGCTTCTATGGGCGTGGCACCAAGCTCACCATCGCGCTTTTCCTGCTTGGCGGCTCGACGGCATCGATCGCCTTCCTGCCGGGCTACGATGAAATCGGCTACTGGTCGATTGCGCTATTGGCGCTCTTCCGGCTCGGGCAGGGCTTTGCGCTCGGCGGCGCGTGGGATGGCCTTGCATCGCTGCTTGCCCTCAATGCGCCGCCGAATCATCGCGGCTGGTATGCAATGATCCCGCAGCTCGGCGCACCGATCGGCTTTGCGCTGGCGAGTATCCTGTTCGGTTATTTCGTCGCCAACCTCTCCCCGGAAGACTTCCTCTCATGGGGCTGGCGTTATCCGTTCTTCGTCGCCTTCGCGATCAACGTCGTCGCGCTCTTTGCCCGCCTTCGGCTTGTCATGACCAAGGATTTCGGCACGCTCTTGGAACAGCATGAGCTTGAAGCAGCACCAATCCTCGACGTGCTGCGCGTCCACGGCCGCGATATCCTGATCGGCGCTTTCGTGCCGCTTGCAAGCTTTGCCATGTTCCACCTCGTCACCATCTTCCCGCTCAGCTGGATGAGCCTTTACGGCAACCAGCGGATCGGTGCCTTCATGGTGGTGCAAGTCATCGGCGCCGTGGTCGGCTTCGTTGCCATCATTGCCTCGGGTGTGATCGCTGACCGCATCGGCCGGCGCAAGCAGCTTGCGATCTGCGCTGTGCTGATTGCGATCTTCAGCTTCATCGGCCCGTTCCTGATTGGCGCCGGCAACACCGGTCATGACGCCTTCCTCATCATCGGCTTCGGCGTGCTCGGCCTTTCTTTCGGCCAGGCGACCGGCTCCATCTCGTCGCGCTTCGGCCGCGGCTATCGCTACACCGGTGCGGCCTTCACCTCCGACCTTGCCTGGCTGATCGGCGCTGGCTTCGCACCGCTGGTGGCGCTCAGTCTGTCGAGCCAGTTCGGCCTGCCCTTCGTTGGCTACTACCTGCTCTCGGGCGCGATCTGCACGCTGGCGGCTCTTGCATTCAGCAGGGCGCTGGAGCAGCGTGAGTAGCGCATAGGTATAACGAAATGGCCCGTCTGGGAAACCAGGCGGGCCTTTTTGTTTGGGATCTATTTTCGGATTTTACTGCGCCATCTGCGGCTGCTTGGCAGCGCGCGCGGCGGTCAGTTCGGCAGTCGTGTGGTTGAGACGGTCGGCGAGCACGCGCATGATTTCCACGGCCATTTCCGGGAAATCGCTCAGAAGCTTGAGGAAATGTTCCTTGCTGATGCGCAGGACTTCGAGCGGCGAGGTGGCGCGCACGGTCGCGGTACGCGAGACGTCGCAGAGAATGGCAATTTCGCCCACGATGGAATTGACCTCAACATCGGCGACCTTGATTTCGCCGGCAGGTGAGGAAACGATGATATCGGCGGTGCCTGACAGTACAACATAGGCGGCGTCGCCAACATCGCCCTGACGGAACAGGTTCTGGCCGGCGTTGTAGGTCATACGGTCGGAGGTGAACGCCAAGAGCTTGAGTTTCGCCGGTGCGATCCTCGAGAAGATCGGCACCCGCCGCAGCATTTCGACTTCATCTCTCAACAGCATGAGCGTTATAACCCCCTGCCGCATGGTCCTTGATCATGCGCTAAAAACCAATTCCAAGCACCTTGCGAGCGCCGTCTCTGCCGCCCCAATAGAATATTACGATAACAGTTCCTTGAACATCCCGTTTTTCTCGGAAAGTTCCGGATAGTTGCCCGCCTCGGCAAGATCGCCGCGATCGAAGAGCAGAATCCGATCGAAGATTTCCGCAAGCTTGGCGTTGGACAATACCCAGATGATCGCCGGGCGCTTGCCTTCCTCGTGCAGGCCTTCGATGATGTTGTGGGTGATCTGGTCCTGGATGCGTTGGTCGAGCGCCGGGATCGGCCGGTTGAAGATGAAGTAGTCGGAACGCTTGAGCAGGGCGCGGGCGAGATTGAGCTTCTGCCGCTGCACCCCCGTCAGGCGCTTGCCGCCGGAGCCGACGTCAAATTCGAGCCCGATCGACAATACGTCGTCATAGAGATCGAGCGCATCGAACAGTTCACCCATGATGAGGCGGATGCGGTCGGAGGCATCGGCCTGCTGATAGGCGATGCGGCCGAAGAGCACATTGTCCATCAGGCTCGCGGATGCCGTGAAGCGGCTGATGTCGTAACGCTCGATCAGCTCGGCGAGATCGTCGGGGATGTTCTGGTGGAACTGCTTGCGGGCGCTGACGATCTTGTCCATCAGCGCCTGGGTCAAGAGGCCGAAGCGGTGCCGTGGTTCGATATAGGCGAAGCTCAGGCGGATGATGCTTGCGCGGTCTTCCGGCGTCGCATCCTCGAAGCGCTTGCCCTGCAGCTTCTGCAGCAGCGCCTGGTAGGTCGGAATGTCGTCCGCCGTCATGAAGGTGAGCTGCTGGAAGAAGGGGTGATCCGGCGGCAGGTCGTGGAAGAGTTCCACCGCGTTCTCGGCGATTTCCAGCCCCATAGCATAGAGATCTGTGCTGAGCCCGGTAGCGCGGAAGAGCTGCTGGAAATAGGGATGGCCGGCAAGCCGGCGGTTGTTCATCAGCGGCCGCTTCATCGTGCCGAAGAGCAGGTTTTCGCCGACGGTCGCCTGTGTGTTGTAAGCGTCGAAATCGAAGGGCACGACGATGGCGTCGAGGTTTTCCCTGGCAAGCCGCTCGCGCAGCGACGTCCGAAGCTTGACGATTTGGCTGCCGAGGGCAGTATGAACCTCGGTGTTGACGGTGGAACGCAGCGCCAGATCCAGAATGTCCTGCGACAGCATGACRGCGTCGAGCACCGGCCGGATTGCTTTCAGCAGATCTTCAGGCCCGTTCGCGCCAGCGGCGCTGTAGTCGACCCAGTCGCTGTTGAGATCGAGTGTCGGATTGCCGGCCTTCTGCGATTCCGCGACGTGCCATTTGAATTCCTGCGCGGTCTTATCATCATACTCCGGTTCTTTCATCGGCGCATGCTTGAGGCCGTAGACCAGATTGTCGCGGAGCGTGCCGTGGAAGAAGTAGCTTTCGGCGGACGCATAGGAGATGCGCCGGCCGGTGATCGATTCCGGCAGATCCAGCAGGTCCTGTCCGTCGATGGTGATGCGGCCGGAATCCGGCCATACGAGACGGCCGAGCGCTTCGGCGAAGGCTTCAGCGCCGCTGCCGTTCGGCCCGACGATCGCAACCGTCTCGTTCGGCTTGATCTCGACCGAGACGTGGTCGACGAGGCGGGCGCCGCTGTCGTCGCTGACAGAGAGGTTTGTGACGACGAAGGCACTGGTCAGCGGTGCGACCGGCGCCGTTGCAAGCTCCTGGATGCGGCTGTCGATCAGCGGCTCGACATTGAACTGCTCGTAGACCTGCGCATATTTGACCTGCACGTCCTGGCGCATCTGGTCCCAGTCGATCAGTTCCTTCAGCGGGCCGGGCAGGTCCTTGTAGGCTGAAATGACGGCGACGAGCTGGCCGATGTCGAGCCGGCCCTGCAGAGCCAGATAGCCGCCAATCGCGTAGAAGAGGAAGGGCGTGACCTGGGCGAGGAAGTTGTTGATGAACTTGACCAGGAACTTCCACTGATAGAGATCGTAGCGGATCGAGAAGATGCGGCCGAGGCGGGTTGCGATATCGGCGCGCTCGAAGTTGGAGGTGTCGTTGCCGTGGATCGTGCCGATGCCGTCAACGATCTCCCCCACGCGCCCCGAAAGTTCACGCGCGGTCAGCTGCCGCTGACGGCCGAGTTCCAAGAGACGCTTGCGCATGCGGGGAATGACGATCGCCTGCACGCCGACGATGCCCGCCGCGATCATGCCGAGCCAGAAATTCTGGATGATGATGAAGGCAAGCGCGGTGATCGCCTGGCCGCCGAGCAGGGCGGGCGAGACGAAGGCGTCGCCAGTGAAGCCGCCCATCGGCTCCACCTCGTCCTTGATCATGGTGGCGATTTCGGCCGATTTCACCCGCTTGAAATGGGCGGGCGGGAAGCGCAGCACGCGATCGATAAGCTCGAAGCGGATACGGCGCAGCATGCGTTCGCCGAGCCGGCCCTTATAGGTATTGATATAGAACTTGAAGAGGCCGTTCAGCACCACCAGCGCCAGGAAGACGAGGCTCAGTGCCATCAGCATCTGGAAGCGGTTGAGCTCCAGGCCCTTGAAGAATTCGACATGGCCGATCAGCGGAATGTCGTAGGCGATATGCATGAAGATCTGTCGCGCCCCCGGCCCCTCGAAGCCGTCGCCTTGAATAGGTCCGTTGACGATCTGCTTCGGCAGGTCGAAGGATAGGAAGTAGGGCACCATGGAAAATGCGACGACGAGCAGAATCCAGAGCTGCTGCAGCCGCGTGTTCTTCCAGATGTAGCGCGCGAGGCTTTTTTCCATGGCTAACCGTCAGACTGTGGGAAAAGTCCGTACAGCGATCCTGATGCTGGGGAAGAGGGAATCTCCGAGTACAGGACCATGCAGTCAGACCGCCGATATCGCAACGAAAACAAGGCGGAGCGGACTGATGTCGAAACGCCGATTCTCGCCGGAATTTTTCTTATATCACATGAATTTTAGAATAGGCGAGGGTTTCAGCCGATCATTGAACGAATGATGACTGCACTTTTTGCGGCTCCGTCGAGATCGAGGGATACGGCCGGACGCGGTGGGGCGGCAAGCGCCCGTTCGACCGCGGATTTGACATCCTCGAGGGTCAGCCCCTGCTCTGGCAGGATTTCGGCAAGACCGAGCGCCTGCAGTCGTTCGGCGCGAACGGTCTGCTCCGTTTCGCCGGCGGCCACGAAGGGAATGAGGATCGAGCGGCATTGCGTGCGCAGGAGATCACCCACCGTGTTGTAGCCGGCTTGCGAGATCGAGACTTTCGCGCCGCGCAGCAGCGAAGGAAAATCCTTGCGGAACCGCACCAGCGTGACATTGGCAGGCGCATCTTCCGACAATGCGGAAAAATCGGCTTCCGGAAGATTGGGGCCGGTAATCAGCAGCCAGCGAAGCTCGGCAGGCAGGAGTGCGGCCGCATCGCGCGCGGCGCGCATCAGTTCCAGCCCGACGGCGCCGCCGCCCGCCGAAGCGATGATGTCGAATGCCTCGGATGGTTCAAGCGCGGGCGACGGAGCAATGAGACCGGTATAGCGCAGCCGATCGGCGATCTCAGTTGTCAGCGGGAAAGTATCTTCCAGACGCACGAAGTCAGGATCGCCATGGACGAGCACTGCGTCGAAATGGTCCTTGACCAGCTTGACGGTTTCCTCGTCGCGGCCGGGCTTGCGGTTTTCCTGCAGGATGTCGCGCACGGAACTCAAAAGCTTCGGGCGTGGGTTGGCCTTTTCGATCGCCTCGAGCAGCGGCAGCAGTTCGAAGCGCATCTGCCGGCGCCCGAAAGGAAAAGCCTCGATGATGACAACGTCAGGCTTTTCCTCGTCGAAGGCTTTGAGAAGCAGGTCGCGGCGATTGGACAGGAATTCCTCGTTGGCTGGCTTCCCATCGGCAGCAGCAAGACCGGAAAAGCCGATATTGCTGGCGACGACCGGCGGCAATTCGACTGTTCTGACACCCTCGCCCGGAAAGCCCGGCACGGGCAGGCCGCCGGTAACGACCGTTACCTCGAAACCATCCTTCACCAATGCATTGGCGATACGGCTCGCACGCGCAATATGGCCGATGCCGAGCAGATGCTGGACATAAAAGAAGATGCGGGGAGCCCTCATGACGCCTTCTGCCATTCTGCCTCGAACAGGCCACTCAACTGCCGGATGCTGGAGTGATAATCGAAGTGGCCGCGCACGCGCTCCTCGGCCGCGTCGCCCAGCCGCTTGCGCAGATCGGGATTACGGATCGCCGTCTCGAGTGCTTTTGCAAGCGCTATCGGATCTTCCGGTGGCACGACCAGACCGTTCTCGCCGTCGCTCAGCAGTTCCGGTACGCCTGAGACATCGGTGGAGAGACAGACGAGCCGCTGACTGGAGGCTTCGACCAGCACATTCGGCAGTCCGTCGCGGTCGCCATTGGCGGCGATGCGGCAGGCGAGCGTGAAGAGATCGGCGCGGCGATAATGCTCAAGCACATCTTCCTGCGCCAGCGCGCCTTTCCAGGTGATGCGCTCGGCAACGCCGAGTTCAGCCGCAAGTTTCTTCAGCTTGGAAAGCTCCTCGCCGCCGCCGATATGGTCCATGCGCCAATTCAGTTCTTTCGGTAGCAGGGAAAGGGCACGCAACAGTACGTCATAGCCCTTCTTTTCCACTGCGCGGCCGACGCTGAGGATGAAGGCGGGGTCGGCGGGATCGCTGCCATTGCGGTTCGAGCGCTCGCCGGCGAAATGGCCGAAGCGGGCAAGGTCGAGGCCGTGATAGCTCAGATGCACCGCATCTTTGCGGCCGGTCAGCGCTTTCATATGCTCGTAGCCGCTGCGGGTGCAGGTCACTGCCCAGCGGGCGCTTCCAAGCTTCTGGCCGAGGTCCCAGTCGGGCGAGGTCCAGATATCCTTGGCATGGGCCGAGCAGGTCCAGGGCGTGCCTGTCAGAATGCTCGCATATTCCGTCACGGAAGCCGGCGTGTGGATGAAATGAGCATGCAGCCATTCGCCGTTGTCAGGCCATTCGCGCGCCAGCACCAGGGCCTGTCCGAGCCGGCGGAAGCGGTTGCGGGAGATATCGCGCGGCAGATCGGCGAAGAAACGCTTCATCAGCGCACCGAAGCCTGGTTTCGAAAAACCGGCGAAAAGGCCCTTCACCACACGGATCGGCTCTTCGTGCAGATATTCTGGCAGATAGACGACGCGCGCCTTGATCTCGTCATGGACAGGATGACGCTTCTTGTCGGTCGGCCGGCGCATGGAAATCAGCGTCAGGTCGAAGCCGGCCTTTTCGAGGCCGAGCAATTCCTGGGCGATGAAGGTTTCCGAAAGGCGGGGGTAGCCTTTCAGCACAACGAGAATCTTGCGGCGTGGCGGCAAAGGATGGCTCTTTATTCTGCGCCGACGAGGGAAAGATGGCGTCCGCGATCGTCCAACCATTCGCCGACCGTACGCGAAATCTGATTGAGCCCCTCCAGGTGCATGTTGGAGCCGCTTTTTGATGGCGGAAGCCGCGAAGGCAGGCGCTTCAGCGTTTCGGCCATGACCGTCGGGTCGGCAGATTGTTCAGGCAGCAGCATGTCGATGAGGCCGAGTTCGCTGGCGCGGCGGGCGCGCAGCAATTGCTCTTCGCGCGGGGCGACGCGCGGCACGATGAGCGCTGGCTTGTCGAAGGAGAGAATCTCGCAATAGGTATTGTAGCCGCCCATGGCGACGACGGCAGTGGCGCCGTCGATCAACTCTTCCATATGATTGTCGAACTCGATTACCTCGATATAGGGGATCTTCTCCCCTTTTTTCACTAGCTTTGCACGTTCGGCGGCCGGCATGTAGGGACCGAGCACGACAAGCGCCTTCTGCGTCAGCGTTTCGTCAGCCTCATAGGCATTCATCACGTCATGGACCAGATCGGAGCCGTCTCCGCCACCGCCGGTCGTGACAAGAATATAGTCATCCTTGCGGGCATTCACGGAGTTCTTGCCCCTGGAGACGCTGCGCTGCAGGAAGCCGACGAAATCCATCTTGCGGCGAACGCCCGCCGGTACATCGAGATCGACAAGCGGGTCGTAGAAATCGGGAGGCCCATAGACCCAGATGCTGTCGTAATACTGATCGATCTTCTGCATGATGCTGTTTTTCTTCCACTCGGCTTCGAGCAGATGGGGAGCGTCCATGATCTCGCGAAGGCCGAGCACGAGAATGGTGCCGCGTGCTTTCAGATAAGCGAGCGTCTCCTCGACCTCACCCTTCAGGCCCATCGGTTCCTTATCGACGATGAAGATATCGGGCTGGAAGGTCTCAGCCGTGTGGCGGATGCTCGATTCGCGCATCTTCAGCGTCTCGTGCAGGTCGATATGGCTGGCAAGCGACGTATATTCGCCGTTGCGAAGCTTGATGACGCTCGGGATCTTTACGAAGTCGACTCGGGCGCGGTAATCGAAGGCGCCGGCAATCGTCGCGCCCGAGATGATCAGGATGTTCAGGCCGCGATAATCCTCGACGAGGGCATGAGCGATCGTGCGGCAACGGCGCAAGTGGCCGAGGCCGAATGTATCGTGGCTGTACATGAGGATGCGCGCATCTTCGAGGCGTCTGGCCATGTGGGTGCCCTCTGAGGTGGACGACATACTTCTACCACCCCCGTAAATCGGAGGCCACGAGGCGGCGGACGCGAAGCACCCCGCCGAACTCGACGTTATTTGTAGGGATCTGCCGCATCGCGCAAGCCATCTCCCAGAAAATTGAACGCCAAAATCACCAGCACCACCGGAACGATCGGGAACAACAGCCATGGGTAGAAGGCGATCACGCTTACGCTCTTGGCCTCCGTCAGCAGGATGCCCCAGCTGGTGATGGGCGGCCGCAGGCCGAGGCCGAGGAAGGAAAGCGCCGTCTCACCGAGGATCATACCCGGGATGGAAATGGTGGCGGATGCGATGAGATGCGACATGAAACCGGGCACGAGATGCCGCCCGATGACACGGGGGGTGCTGGCACCCATGAGCTGGGCTGCCTGAACATAATCTTCCTCACGCAGCGCCAGAAGCTTGGAGCGCACGGCGCGGGCGAGACCTGTCCAGTCGATGATGCCGAGAATGACGGTAATGCCGAAATAGATGACGATCGGGCTCCATGTCACAGGCATGATGGCGGCAAGCGCCATCCAAAGCGGCAGCGAGGGCAGTGATTGCAGCACTTCGATCAGGCGCTGCACGATGAGATCGAAGATACCACCCCAATAACCGGCAAGGCCGCCGATGACGATGCCGAGCACAAAGCTGATGGAAATACCGATCAGCCCGATGGTGAGTGAGATGCGCGCGCCATAAAGGATGCGCGAAAGCACGTCACGGCCGAGACGGTCGGTGCCGAGCAGGAACATCTGCCCGCCGATTGCTGGACAAACGAGATGATAATTGGAAGCGACAAGCCCCCAGAATTTGTAGCCATCGCCACGGCAGAAGAAGCGGATCGGCTGGATGTCCTTCTGATTGTCGGTATAGAGACGGTGCAGGGTGTCGATATCGAGCGTCATCTGCCGGCCATAGACGAAGGGGCCGACGAAATTGCCCTGGCTGTCGAAAAGACGGACGCGCTGAGGCGGCGTATGGATAAAGTCGACGTTGCGGGTATGCAGCCCGTAAGGCGCCAGGAACTCGACAATCAGGATCATCAGGTAGACGGCGGCAAGGAAAATGCCGGATGCAAGCGCGAGCTTGTGGCGCTTGAACTTCCACCACATGAGCTGCTTCTGCGAAGCGAGATGGATACGCGACTGCGCTGACGTCATCGTCTCCGTTGCGATCGGATCGAACGGGGCGGTCGAAACATAATGCGGCAGCGGTGCACCGGGTGCGGGTAGGGGCGACATTATTTGGTGCYCCTGCCTTGCAGACGGATGCGGGGATCGAGGAAGCCGAGAGCGATATCGGAAATCAGCACGCCGATGACGTTCAGGAAAGCGAGGAACATCAGGAACGAACCGGCAAGGTACATGTCCTGGCTCTGCAACGCCTTGATTAGCATCGGCCCGGTCGTCTCCAGGGACAGCACGATGGCGACGATCTCGGCGCCTGATATGATCGACGGCAGGATCGAGCCGATATCGGCAACGAAGAAGTTGAGCGCCATGCGCAGCGGATATTTGATAAGGGCGCGTATCGGATGCAGGCCCTTGGCGCGCGCCGTCGTCACATATTGCTTCTGCATCTCGTCCAGCAGATTGGCGCGAAGGCGGCGGATCATGCCGGCTGTGCCGGCCGTTCCGACGATGACGACGGGGATCCAGAGGTGAGCAAGGATCGACCTCGCCTTCTCCCAACTCATCGGCTGGTTCAGATATTGCTGGTCCATCAGATGGCCGATGGAGAGCCCGAACCAGACATTGGCGAAATACATCAGGATCAGCGCCAGCATGAAGTTCGGGATGGCGATGCCGAGCAAGCCGAGGAAGGTCAACCCGTAATCGCCCCAGCTATATTGATGGGTCGCCGAATAGATGCCGATCGGGAAGGCGATCAGCCAGGTGAGAAGGATGGTCGAGAAGGAGACGAGGATCGTCAGCCACAAGCGGTCACCCACAACGTCGGAAACCGGCAGCTGATATTCGAAGGAATAGCCGAAATCGCCATGCAGCATGCCCCCGACCCAGAAGAAGTAACGCACGATCTCCGGCTGGTCGAAGCCGTATTGATGGCGCAGCTCCTCGATTTCCTGCAGGTTTGCGGTCTCGCCCTGGGCGCGCAGTTCGGCGATCTGGCTTTCGAAGAAGTCACCCGGCGGCAGTTCGATGATGACGAAGACAAGCGCCGATATCACGAGCAGGGTCGGCACCATGGCGGCGATACGCCAGAGGATATAGCGGATCATCGCTCAGTCCTCCTTGAACCAGAAGGTGTCCGGCATGTAGACGCCGAGGAAGGAGGTTGGATCGAAGCCGTAGAGCGCGTGCTCCGGCACGTTCTGCATTTTGGCGGATCTGAGGATCGGCTGCAGCGTGCTGTTGATGAGGCCGATCGAAAAGACCTGCTGGGTATAGAGGGACAGCATCTTGTGCCAGATAACCTCACGCTCTTCCGTCGTGGCACTTTCGCCCCACTGATTCAGGAGATCCACAAGCTCGGCCGCCTCCGGCAGATCGGGCGCCTTGCCCTCCTGACCGGCCGAAAGATAGTACATGCCCCAGAGCGGCCATTGAAGCTGGTCATCCAGCGTAGGGGCTAGTCCATAGGGAGACATGTCGGCGGTTGGCACGCCGTTATCCAGCCCGTACCAGATCGACATCATGATCGAGCCGCTCATGGCGCGATTGCGGAAGACGTCGCGCTGCGAGGTGCGGGTGAAGAGCGCCAGACCGATATTGGCCCAGTGATCGTGCACGAGTTCCAGAACGTCCGTGTCGAGATTGCTCTCGCCGGCTGTCTCGACGGTGATCTCGGCGCGGCGTCCATCGGGCAGCAGGCGGATGCCATCGCTGTCGCGCTTGTCGAGGCCGAGTTCGTCGAGCAGCTTGTTGGCGGTGTCGGGGTCGAAATTCACATAGGCGTCGGCATATTCCTGCTTGAAGAGCGGGCTTTCGGGCAGCACCGTATCGGCACTCACCTTGCCGAGGCCGTAGAAGGCCACCATGTTGATCTCATGCCGGTTGATCGCCAGCGACAAGGCTCGGCGGAAGCGCACGTCGCGAAAGAGCGTGCGCCAGGCTTCGTCGGCGACATTGAGGTTCGGCAGCAGCGTAATGCGTGAGCCGCGCGCCAYCTTCCAGAGATTGACCTTCACCGGGAAGCGCTTTTCAGCCTCTTTCAGGAAGGTGTAGTCGTTGAAGTCGATGCCGGTCGCCTGCAGGTCGGATTCGCCCGCGCCCGCCTTGGCAGCGATGATCGAGGAGGAGGATACGTTGAGGATGAAGCGGTCGAGATAGGGCAGCTGCATGCCGTTCTCGTCCACGCGGTGGAAGAACGGATTGCGCTCGAAGACGAACTGATCGGCCGGCGGAGCCGTGCGGTTCTGCCAGGGATCGAGTGTCGGCAGATCGGGATTGTTGGGTCGGGAAGCGAGGGCCATCTTGATGTGCAGATCGGCCCACTTCTTGGCGCGGTTCTTTTTCATCAGCTCTTCAAGCTTGGCCTTATCCTGAAAGCCTTTGTGGAATTGTTTCAGGTAATGGCCTGGGCCGTAGATAACGAGCGGTAGAGGTCCGGCAAGCGCCGAGAGGAAAACCGGGTTGGGCTTGTCCCAGGTGTAGCGCACAGTCAGCTCGTCGAGCACTTCGAAGCGCGGCAGGGAGCCGTGTGGACGCAGCTCCAGCGCACCGCCGCCGGGCGTCAGTTCCTTGTTGAGGATGACTTCTTCCCACCAGTAGCGGAAGGCTTCGGCCGTGAAGGGATGCCCGTCAGACCACTTGTGCCCGTCACGCAGGTAAAAGGTAAAGACCGTGTCATTTTCCGAGGTGAAGTCGCGTAGGATATCGGGCTGGAACTGCAGCTTCGTGTCGTAGCCGACCAGCCGCGAATAGCCGTAGACCGTCATGTAGCGGATATCGCGCACACCGCCGATAATGGTGCGCACATTGCCGCCATAGGTGCCGGGTACACGGCCCATGTCCTTGAGATTGACGATACGCGGCTCGTTCGGAATGCGCTCAGCCATCGGCGGCAGGCTGCCATCGGCGACCCTGGCCTTCAAAAATTCTGGCTCGGCGACCTGCTGGGCCCGCAGCACCAAAGGCGCGATGGCCGAGCCGATCAGGCCGCCGAGAAAGATGCGGCGCGTCACCATCAGACCAGCTCCTTCACGTCGGCGCCCTTGCGGGCGCGCACCAGATGGCCGCCGCCGAGATCGGCATAAGCGAGTTCGGAGGCGTCATCGTGGTCCGCCCGAAAGACGGGCCCCCAGTTCTGCTTATCGGCCGCGCCGTTTTCCTGCAGCGCCTTGAAGTCGAGCGGCCGGTCGAGATCCGGGAAGGGAACGGCGGCAAGCAATGACTTCGTATAGGGGTGAACCGGATTGCGCAGAATGATCTCACGCGGGGCGATCTCGACGATACGGCCCTTGCACATGACGGCGATGCGGTCCGCCATGTAGTCGACGACTGCGAGATTGTGCGAGATGAACAGATAGGTCAGCCCCAGTTCTTTCTGCAGATCCTTCAGAAGGTTGAGGATCTGCGCCTGCACAGACACGTCGAGGGCCGAGACCGGTTCGTCGAGGATGACAAGCTTGGGACCAAGGGCGAGTGCGCGGGCAATCCCGATGCGCTGGCGCTGGCCGCCGGAGAAGCTGTGTGGATAGCGGCTGAGATAGCGCCGGTCGAGGCCGATTGCGCCCATCAGCGCCTCGACCTTGGTCTTGCGCTCGGCGCTGTTGCCACGATCGTGGATCTCGAGCGGCTCACTGAGGATATTGCGCACCGTCATGCGCGGCGAAAGCGAAGAAACCGGGTCCTGAAACACCATTTGGATCTTGGTGCGCAGGTCCTGCAGTTCGGAACCCTTGACGGAGAGGACGTCGATGACATCCTTGCCGTCGTTGAAGACGACCGCGCCACTATCGGGCGTGATCGCGCGCATGAGAATCTTGCTGACGGTCGTTTTGCCGCAGCCGGATTCGCCGACGAGCCCCAGACATTCGCCGCGGCGGATGTCGAAGCTGACGTCGTCGACAGCGTGCACGACCGTGGCTTCCTGGCCGCCGAAGAAGCTACGCTTGCGTGTCTTGTAGGTCTTGGAAAGGTTGGCGACAGAAAGGAGCACGCCGGGCGCTTCCTTTTCGACAGGCTTCTTCTTGCCGATCAGCGATTCCAGGTTGACCGGAACCTCCCGCAGAGCTTTCAGTCGCTCGCCCGGCTTCATGTCGAAATGCGGAATCGCGGCCATCAGGGCCTTGAGATAAGGATGTTGCGGATTGCGGAAGATTGCCTCGACCGGGCCAGCTTCCATGATCTCGCCGTGATAGATCACCACCACTTCATCGGCCATATTGGCGACGACCCCGAGATCGTGGGTGATGAGCAGCATGGCCATGCCAAGCTTGGCCTGCAGGTCGCGCAGCAGTTCGAGAATCTGGGCCTGGATCGTCACGTCGAGCGCGGTGGTCGGCTCGTCGGCGATCAGGAGCGCCGGCTTGCAGATCAGCGCCATGGCGATCATCGCGCGCTGGCGCATGCCGCCTGAAAGCTCGAACGGATACATGTCGTAGGTGCGTTTCGGATTGGAAAAGCCGACGAGGCCGAGCATTTCCTCGGTGCGCTCGCGCGCTTCCTTCTTGTCGGCGTCCGTGTGGATCAGCAAAACCTCGCTGATCTGATTGCCGACCGTGTGGAGCGGTGAGAGCGACGTCATCGGCTCCTGGAAGATGGTCGCCATGCGGCGGCCGCGCAGGTCGCGCATCTCGGCGCTGTCACGCGACAGGGAGAGAATATCGGTCGCCTTGCCATCCAGCGGGTCGGTAAACAGGATGCGGCCGCTCGCATGGGCCGGTGCCGGCAAGATGCCCATGATCGACTGGCTGATAACGGATTTGCCGGAGCCGCTTTCGCCAACGAGGGCAGTCACTTTCCCCGGCAGAATGCGGAGATTGGCTTCCTTTACGACGCGCAGTCGGTCGCCGAAAACGGAGAAGGCGACGTCCAGATTCTCAATACGCAACAGATCGGCTGCAGACGCCATACCAATGAAATTCCCCAGTCCTTATGTGTTCCCGTTAAGGCACACTATCGTACCGTAAACGGGGTGTCTAGTTGATGACAGGCATGGGGAAAAGCGACGCATGGCACCTGTTTTACAAGGCGCTTGATGCGAGGGTTCTCATATACGGTGCAGCGGCTAAAGCGGCTGCAATGTTGGCGCGTGATTACTGAATGAATTTTTCGATCGGCGTACGTTTTACCTGTTTCTTGTCGCGGTGAAGCATGATGACCTGTTCGGCTTCGGAAAGGCCGTTCTGAACGGATTCGCGGAAGCCTTCGTCGACATGGAGGCCGGATGCCGGCGCCCGCGGCTGCAGCACCGTCACCTTCTGGCGGATGCCGCGTAGCTTTTCCTCGCCAAGCGTGATCCATTCGCCGCCGCAATAGCCGGCAAAGGCCTGGCTCGCGACGACCTCGCGGCTGTATTTCTTGGTCAGCACCTGCAGGCGCTGCACCTCGTTCACTGCAGAGCCGAAGGCGGAGAAGGTCAGGCGATCCTTCAGGCCGACATTGCCGAACATGACGTTGCCGACATGCAGGCCGATGCCGTAGCCGATCTTCGGAAGCCCCTTCGCCTCGCGATCCTTGTTCAGTTCGGCAACCCGCGCCTGCGCATGATGCACAGCGGAGAGCGCTGCCTCGCAGGCGATTTTGGACGGGTCCTTGTGGCGACCGCAGGGATAGACGGCCAGGAAGCCGTCGCCGAGGAAGCTCAGGATTTCGCCGCCATTGCGGTTGAAGGGTGCGGCGATCGCATCGAAGAACTGGTTGAGCGTATCGATATAGGCCTGTCGGCCCTCCTTCTCGGCATATAGGGTCGATTCGCGCATATCCGCCATAACGAGAGCGGCACGGATCGTCTCGCCGTCGCCGCGGCGAACCTGGCCGTTCAACACGCGTTTGCCGGCATCGCCGCCGAGATAGGTGGTCAGCATATTGTTGGCGAGCTTGGCAAGCACGGCCATCTTGGCGGCGACCGCCAGATGGTTTTGCATGCGCAGCAGCGCGTCGATCATGTCGTCGGAAAAACCGGCAGGGCTATCGGTCGACCAGGAGCCCATCATGCCCTGCACCGACCCGTCGCCGAAGGGTTGCACGAAGGCGAGGTAATCGGTGACCTTTTCCTGCCGGAGATCCTCGAAGATCGGAAATTCATTCGGGCCGTCAGGCATGATGCGGCGGCGGATATGCTGCAGATTGTTGTCGAGAAGATGGAAATAGGGGCTCTGCAGGAAACGATCCGGCTTCTGGCCGGCGGGCATGCGGAAGCCCTCGATGGTCACGCCGCTGGAGCGCTTCCAGGTGAAGCTCAGCGCGTCGTAAAGCGGATGCAGCATCGAGAAGGTCAGGTGCACGCGCGCGAGTGGCAGGCCGGCGGCCGCAAGCCGCTCGCAGAAACCGCGCACGATGTTTTCAAGGTCGTCACCGGCCAGCGAAGAATTCGTCAGCCATTCAGCAACACGGTCCAACAAAATGGAGGATACGCTGGATTCGATCGTGCTCATTCTTGGTATTATCCTCATGGCGCACGTCCATCCCGAAAGGCAAAAACAACCCGAACCTGCCCATTCACGATGAGCAGATCACAAAGAAATCAGGATGTACGAGCGGTATTATCGTGTCAACGATTGCCGATGACCGGCTCTGACACCCGCCGGCTTCCGACCTCCTGGAAACGGGCGAGCAATCTTTGCAAAGTGGTTCACTATCATCTGCCAAAATAGGCACGCTGAAAGTGCGAAACAATGGCATCAGGAATTTTTTTGTGCGTCCCGGTTGCCGGGATGGCGACCCCCGAGTCATTTCGGCCACACCCGGCTGATGAATCCAAGGCGCGGCGCGGAAAGGCGCTGCGAAGGGGCCGGGTTTAATTTGCCGCGATCATGCATTAGATCAGCGTTCGGATTCACTTTTCGCAAGAGGCATGGCCTTGGACGCACGCTCTTCCACCTTCGAGACGCTTTCAAAGAAGATTGAGGCCCGCACCGCGCGCGCCGGCATCATCGGCCTTGGTTATGTCGGCCTGCCGCTGGCGATGGCTGTGGCGCGCAGCGGCTTTGCCGTGACCGGCTTCGATATCGATCCGAAGAAGATCGTCGCGCTGGATGCCCGCCGCTCCTATATCGATGCGGTGACGAATGAGGCGCTGACGGTCGAGATCGATGCGGGGCGTTTCTCCTCGACGACCGATTTCGCCAGCCTTTCGGATTGCGACGTGATCGTCATCTGCGTGCCGACGCCGCTCACCAAACATCGCGATCCCGATCTTTCCTTCGTGGAAGCGACGTCGCGGTCGATTGCCGCCCATCTGCGGCCGGGCCAGCTCATTGTGCTGGAATCGACAACCTATCCCGGCACGACCGATGACATCGTGAAGGTCATTCTCGAAGGGACCGGGCTGAAATCCGGCTCCGACTTCTTCGTCGGTTTCTCGCCGGAGCGCGAGGACCCCGGCAATCAGCATTACCACACCGCGACGATCCCGAAGGTCGTTGCAGGCGACGGCACGCAGGCCCTGTCTCTGATGAAATCGTTCTACGGTGCTGTCGTCTCGACCGTCGTCCCGGTCTCCTCCAATGCAACGGCGGAAGCGGTCAAGCTCACCGAAAACATCTTCCGCTCGGTCAATATCGCACTCGTCAACGAGCTGAAGACCGTCTATGCGGCAATGGGCATCGATGTCTGGGAAGTCATCGACGCCGCCAAGACCAAACCGTTCGGTTATATGCCTTTCTATCCCGGCCCTGGTCTCGGTGGTCACTGCATTCCGATTGACCCTTTCTATCTCACCTGGAAGTCGCGTGAATACGAGCTGCCGACACGCTTCATTGAGCTTGCCGGCGAAATCAATTCGGCGATGCCACGCCATGTCGTTGGCAAGCTGGCCGAGGCGCTGGATATTCGTGCCGGCAAGGCGCTCAGCCGCTCACGCGTCCTCGTGCTTGGCCTCGCCTACAAGAAAAACGTTGCCGATATCAGGGAAAGCCCGTCGTTGCGCCTGATTGAAATCATCGAGGAGCGCGGCGGCAAGGCGGATTATCATGACCCCTTCGTCGCGGAGATTCCGCCGACCCGTGAATATCAGGCGCTGAAGGGCCGGAAATCCGTCGACCTGACGCCGGAAGCCATTGCGGGATACGACGCGGTTCTCATCGCGACCGATCACGACATGATCGATTATGCGGCTCTTTCGAAGAGCGCCAAACTGATTGTCGATACCCGAAACGTCTTCAGCCGGCTCGGCCTTGCGGCCGATCACATCATCAAGGCGTAACGAGCACGCCGGAAAGCTGCTTGCCGGTGATCTGGCTGGCGGCGACGGCGTAACCGCCGGCGGCGCCATCGATGAAGTGCATGTGGTCGCGCGACAGCGGCGTGGGTACGAAGCAGGTCATCAGTGCCGATGACTGGCGGTGCAATCCGTAACGCGCCACGCCCTTTTCCTGCGCCTGCTTCAACAGCATCTCGATGCGGGTTAAGTGGGCGGCGTCGACGTCGATGGTCATCTTCAACCCGTCGTCGAATTTGCGGAAATCCGAATTGCCTGAGACGTCCTTCTTGTAGCGGCGCGCGTTGAAATGGGCGAAGGTGATGCCGAATTTGTGCAGGAAAACGGTCAGGCCGATCTGCAGAAGGATAAAGAGCTTTTGCCGCAGGCGTTTGCCTTCCGGCGCCGTGGCGTTCACCTCGCGATTGATGCCCTTCATCGAGAAGGCAAGCTCCGGCCCGTCTTCCGGCACGGGATGCCCGCTGCGGTTCTGTTCGGCTGTGATGGAAACGATGCCGGCGACAAGAGCCTGAAATTCCGGGCCGGGACCGCCCTCGCCGGGCACGGCGATGATCGAGACGATCTCGCCGTTGCGGGCCTCGATCGGGCTCCAGCGACAAGAGAGGCCGCTTAGATCCGGCCGAGTGCCGGGTCCGGCCTTTTCGATGCCGTACCGGCCCATCTTCATGTTCTTTTCGGCCCAGATCGTGCCACCGCCGGAAAACATCGCATAGGTGACGTAAGGACTTGCCGAATAGCGGGCGACGCGCACATCGAGACCCTCCGCGCGGATATCGGTGATCGGCACGATGGCGATACGAAGATCGAGATCAAGATCCTCCTTCACCCAGACCTGCGTTGCGGCAAGCGCCACGCGCGCTTCCTTCTCAAGCGAAGCGGGCAAGGCGATCAGCGCGCCGTCACCGGCAAAGACGAAGGGATAATCCCCCTTGCCGACGGCATTCAGCACCGCGGAAATGACGCTGGCGCCGGCCATGTTGACGTCCTTGTAGCGGCCGCCGGAAATCGCTTTCGTCGAGCCGACGATATCGGCCATCGCCAGTACCCACCCTTCGGGCAGCGGCTGGTAATTGCTCTCATCGGTCACGCCTTCGAAGTCGCTGAAGACCGGCACGTTGGCGAAGAATGCGTCGTTGGACATCTCGTTCATGAGACCGAGTTTATCACAGACCCGTGTTGCCGTCGCAACGGCAATTTGCGTTTCCGGCAATCGACTTACACTGCATCGATATGGTAGCACCACTGACATATTTTATGACGGACAGGACAAGATGAGCCGCCTCGACAGCTTCATTCGCCGATTGACGGCTCAACGCGATATTCTCAATGCCATCATCGGCCTGGTGGAAGAGGTGGAGGGGCCGGTGCTCGAATTCGGCCTCGGCAACGGCCGCACCTACGATCATCTGCGCGAGTATTTTCTCGACCGCCGCATCATTGCCTTCGATTGGGAAATACGCTCCTATTCCGCCTCCACGCCGCCGGTCGAAAATATGGTGACGGGCAATATCCGCGATACCGGCCAGGCGTTCCTCGGGATCAATGCCGCGCTCGCCCATGCCGATATCGGCACCGGCCATGACGAGATCGATGCCGTCACGCTGACCTGGCTGCCGCAATTGATGGCTGGCGTGCTTACCCATCACGGCATCGCCGTCAGCGGGCTGCCGCTGGAACATCCCGAGCTTTTGCCCCTGCCTCTGCCCGCCGGCATCAAGGAAGGGCGCTATTTTCTATACCGCCGGAAGTAATCCGGGCTTATGAGGCGCAGGAGTAGGACGTAGCCGAGAGCGCGGCAAATTTTGCCTCGAAGTCGGCCGCGATTTCGTCCAGCGTCACGCTGCCCAATCGCCGCAGGAGCAGGGCCTGTGCCTCCTTCATCGCATCATCGAGAGCGGCATTCACGGCCTGTTCCACAAGGCATTTCGGCTGATCGTCGGCTGGGCCGATGGCGAAAAGATGCGGTTCGCCGATGGCGCGGTAGACATCGAGCAGAGTGATTTCCGATAACGGACGCACCAGCGTCCAGCCCCCGCCATGCCCCTTTTCGGAACGGACATAGCCCTGTTCGCGAAGGCCGGCCATGGTGCGACGGACAACGACGGGATTGGTGTTCAGCATCTTTGCAATCATTTCGGAGGTCGCCGAATGCTCATGCCGATCCATGTGGATCAACACGTGCAGCATGCGTGAAAGGCGGCTGTCATTGCGCATGAGATTCTATTCCTGTCGATCGAATGGCCATTATCACAAGTGGTTCGTAACAAAACAAGTAACATGATGCTTGACCCCCTCGCTTCATGTAACTTATGTTGATTCATGATCGGGCAGCGTCAAAGGAGGGTTTCATGTCATTCGAGGTCATCGTCATCGGCGGAAATTTCGCCGGCCTGTCCGCGGCCATGCAGCTTGCCCGGGCGCGCCGGCGCGTTTTGCTTATCGATGCAGGCGCGCCGCGCAATCGGTTTTCGCAGGCGTCACATGGCTTCCTGGGCCAGGACGGCCAGGCGCCGGCGGCGATCATGCGGGAGGGAAAGCGGCAGCTGTCGCTTTATCCAACCATCAACATTCGCGACGGGGAGGTTATTCAGGCGCGTGCCGATGGCGACGAATTTGTAATCGGTATCAAGGGCGGTGGCGAAGAAAGGGCAGCGCGTATCGTCCTGGCAACCGGTATAAGCGACACGCTGCCAGAAATCCCCGGGCTGCGGGACCGATGGGGGCGCTCCGTGCTGCACTGCCCCTATTGCCACGGCTATGAGGTGAGCGGTGGTAAGCTCGGCGTTCTCGCAAACCACCCGCATTCGGCACATGCGGCCATGCTGATTCCCGACTGGGGAGAGACAACCTATTTCACTCAAGCGCTGTTCGAGCCCGATGAAGGGCAACTCGCAGGGCTGACCGCTCGCGGTGTACGGATCGAGCGCAGCCCTGTCGTGGAATTATTGGGCGACACTCCCAGGCTTGAGGCCGTTCGCCTCGCCGATGGCCGGGTCGTGCGGCTGGACGCTGTGTTCGTCGCTCCGAAAACGGCAATGGCGAGCCCGGTTGCCGAACAACTTGGCTGTGTCTTCGACGACGGTCCGTTCGGCCCGCTCATCCGGACCGGCGATAACAAGGAAACCACCGTCAAGGGTGTCTTTGCCGCCGGCGATGCGGCAAGCGCCATGCATAACGCCACGCTCGCTTCCGCCTCGGGCGTCCTCGCCGGTGTGCATTGCCATCAATCGCTGGCGATACAGCCCACCCGATAGCTCTGCGTCGGTCTAAGGCAGGAACAGCACGTCATACTGATCGAATCCGCCCGGCAGATCACGGACTTTCATCTCCTTCTCGCCGTCCTCGAAGACCACGAGGCAGTTCTCGTAGAAGCCTGCGAGCGTGCGAATGAAGGCCTTTGTGCCCTCCTGGCCGTAAAAGAGCGGCGTGAATTCCATATAGAGAGGCGCGCGGCGGGCAAGCAACGGCAGCATCGAGCGGCAGGCAACCGGCTCGTAACCCTCGATATCCATCCAGACGAGTCCGATGGCAGTCTGGTCGATGCCGAGCTCGTCGAGGATGCCGGTCACGGATCGCACCGGAACACTGATCTTCCGGTCGCTGGCGCTCTGGCGGATGGCGCTGCTCTTGCCGTGATTGGCGCTGTTCAAAAAGAAGTCGATCTCGCCTTCACCTTCGCCCGCGGCGCAGTTGACGAGGCGCACCGTGTCGATAAGACCGTTCTGGCGGATATTTTGTTCCAGAAGGCGGAAATTGCGCGGATCTGGCTCGACGCTGACGATCCCGGCAAATGCGCGGGCGAGCGCAAAATAGACTGTCTGTGTGCCGATATTGCCGCCGATCTCCAGCAGCATGCTGTCCTTTTTCAGCAAGCCGCGCTGGCGCAGGATCACGAGCAGCCGGTCGACGGCCTCGCGTTCGAAATGACCCTTCCGGAAGACCTTGCGGCCGATATAGTCGGCGGGTGAAAAACTCATCAGGTGATCGCCGGCATCGATCGTCATGGAGGTGACACGTGGCCCGATATTCTCGATCAGCAGCCGGCGGCCGGTGCGGGTGTCAAAGAAACGTGTGGCCAGCGCATTGCGCGCCTTACGCAAACGGCGCTTCCAATATTTGCCAGTAAGCCATGCATGGCCGGACATTATTGTCTTTCCTTGAGCGGTTCGGCGGCTTTCTCTCTCGGAATGACGTAGACTTTCAAGGGGAGCGCCCGGCCACGCACATTGATTTCGCAGCTTTCGACCGTTTCCAGATCAATGCCGGCGCCTATCGCGACCGGCTCGGAAATGACGATCGCAGCGTTGAGCTCCTTGGCCGCCGTCTCCAGGCGGCTTGCGACATTGACTGTATCGCCGACGGCCGTCAGGCTGCGTACCCGCCCATAGCCCATCGTGCCGACGACTGCCGGGCCGGTGTGGATGCCGATAACGATCTGCAGCGGCAAAGGCAGTTCGTCGGAAAGTTCGGCGGCGAGCTTTTCCACCTCGGCAACAATCGTAGTTGCGGCTGCTACCGCCTGCCGGCAGGCTTCCTCAGGCGTGGAGTTGAGGCCGAAGAGTGCCATGGCGCCGTCGCCGATGAATTTGTCGAGCCGTCCGCCGGCCTGTTCCACCGCCTTGCCGACGATCCCGAAATAGCGGTTGAGCAGGAAGACGACGTCGAAGGGCAGGCGGGTTTCGGTCAGCGTCGTGAAATGGCGCATGTCGCAGAAGAGCACGGCGATTTCGCGCTCGCGACCGGGGCTGGTTTCCTGGCTGTTGGCGGGAAGGGCAGCCTCTGTCTGCGGCACAAGCAGCGGCGCGACGGTCAAGTCCCTATCCGGGCGGAGCTGACAGGCGAGGCGTACGTCGGGTGCCGCATTAATGCGCTTCAGAGTCGTCTGTTCCAGCTTGTCGGGCGGCGGCAGGGTCCAATAATCGCCGAGAATCTGCACGCGGCAGGTGGAGCACTGACCCTTGCCGCCGCAGACCGAATAGTGCGGCAGGCCGCCAAGCCTGCTTGCCTCCAGCACTGTGAAGCCGCGTGGCACGCGCACGGTCTCGCCGCCGGGATAGTGAACTGCGACTTGGTTCGCCCGCTCTTTCAGCCTGCGGCGCGCCCGTGCCAGGATGACGAGGGCAAGCGCTGCGGAGAAGCTGCCGTAGAGCCCGGCGCGGATCGTCGCGATTTTCTCGCGCGCCTCAGGATCGTTGTAATAGCGGGTATTGATCGTTTCTAGGTAATGTCCGGATTCGGCCTCGATATAAGAGGGATCGGACAGCGTGCGGCCCATCTCGACGAAACCGAGCAGCGCCAGCACGGGCAGGAGGATGGCGATGGCCAGAAGTAGCGATGAGGAATTGTCGTACCAGGGCCGATAGCGCAGCCAGAAATGTATGCCGATACAGCCGTGGATCCAGACGGCAAGCAGGGCGAAGGTCTGGCGTACGCCGTCCTTCGGCGAGTTGATCCATAGCGTGCGAACGATCGTCTCGTAATTATCGGTATAGCTGTAGAGCGCGTGGACGATGCGTGTGCCGATGACATGGTCGATGAGCAGCAGCGGAATCAGAAGGCCGAGAACGATCTGTGCCATCTCGTTCTTCGGCATGACGAGGCTGCGGCGCATATAGAGCCCACGCAGCACCAGCGTCATGTGGACGAGGACCGAGCCGTAGAAGAGCAGGGTGCCCAGCGGATTGCGCCAGATCGCCAGAAACAACCGGCGCGCATCGTCGGCCGCTGTCAGCGAAACGAGCCCCAATGCATGATTTGACATATGCAGGGTGATGAAGACGAACATGACAAGGCCGGAACCGAGCCGGGCCTTCCTGATCGTGCGCTCCGAAAAAATCCCTGTGGCCCAGACCGTCGTCATCAATTCCTGTTCTTGAAGCTCAAATCGCAAATGCACTAGAGAAGGCGAAAAAGGGCGGAATTATCGTCTCGTCTAATCACGATCGCTTCGGTATGTCTGCCTGTATCGTTCAAGGATAGTGACAATAGCGGAAATTTTCGCTTACGGCGCGAGCGCCGATTGGAAACACACTGTCATACGCGGAGTGTCGCGATGCGGATTGCCTTCTACGCGCCGATGAAGTCGCCGAGCCATCCGGTGCCCTCAGGTGACCGGTTGATGGCGCGGCTGTTGATCCGGGCGCTGGAAATGGCCGGGCATTCGGTCGAGGTCGTGTCCGAGTTCCGCATCCATGCTGGCACGCCGGAAGCGGCGGCCGAAGCGCTGGCGAGGGCCGAAGAGGAACTTGAGCGGCTTCGACGCAAATGGCTGGAGGAGCCGAAGCCAGAGCTCTGGTTCTGCTATCATCCCTACTACAAGTCCCCCGATCTCTTCGGACCGGCGATCGCGGCGGAATTCACAGTTCCCTACGTTACGGCGGAAGCCTCCTATTCGCGCAAGCGCGACGGGATGGGCTGGGCCTTGCTCCAGAAACCGGCGGGCGAGGCGATCCGCCATGCGGCGGTCAATATCGCCTTTACCGAACGCGACCGGAAAGGATTGGAAGAGGTCTTTCCCGAAGCGCGTATCGTCGGAGTAAAGCCTTTCATCGACACAGCGCTCTTCGAGGCGGTAACGCCTGCTCCCGATCCACAACGCTTGGTGAGCGTGGCAATGATGCGGGCCGGTGACAAGATGGAGAGCTACAAGATGCTCGCTGCGGCACTGCGCATGATCGAGGATCGGTCCTGGACGCTCGGCATAATTGGTGACGGTCCGTTAAGGGCTGAGGTGGAGGCGCTGTTTGCGGGTTTTGCCCCCGGTCGTATCGACTGGCTTGGGCAGAGGGAGCCGGAAGAGATAGCCGACCAGCTTTCGAAGAGCGGCATCTATGTGTGGCCGGGCTGCGGCGAAGCCTATGGACTTGCCTATCTCGAAGCGCAGGCGGCGGGCCTTCCTGTCGTGGCGCAAAGGACTGCCGGCGTGCCTGCCGTAGTGGAGGCCGATATGACCGGGCTATTGACGCCTGATGGCGATATGCAAGCCTATGCGCGGGCGATTGCCGGACTGCTGGATGACCGGGCGCGCCGTGACACTATCGCATCCGCCGCCCGCCGCTTCGTCATCGGCGAGCGTTCGCTTGCCGACGCGGCGAAAGAACTGGATTTGATCCTACGCAATCATGCAGGAGCAGCATATGACCGATAGCAGCATCCGCGAGCCGTTGTATCGGGAGCTGGAGCGCTGGAGCGACGCCGGTCGCGGGGCGCGGCTCTGGCTGCGGGATGACGATGCAATCGAGCCGACAGCGGCGCTGGAGCGACTGCTCGCCGAGACGAAAAACTACGGCATCCCCGTCACGCTTGCGGTCATCCCGGCTCTTACCGGCGCGCCACTCGCTCAGCGGCTTGCGGACGAGACGCATGTCAGCGTGGCGGTTCACGGCTGGGCGCATCACAATCACACCGGACCCGATGGCAAGAAGCAGGAACTCGGTGGATCACGTCTGGAAGAAACCATTCTCGGCGAACTCTATGAAGGCCTCCTGAAGCTGAAGGATCTCTACCCGACACACTTTCTGACGATGCTGGTTCCGCCCTGGAACCGGATCGACAAGGGTCTCATTCCCAAGCTGCCGGCGCTCGGCTTCGAATCCCTTTCCACCTACGGACGCGTCAAGGGCGAAAGCCCGCTCGCCATCGTCAACTCCCATGTCGACCTTATGGACTGGCACGGCACCCGCGGAGGGCGGCCAATGGCAGACCTGATCGGCGAACTGGTCGCGGAGCTGCAGGACAGGTTCGAGGGCAGCAGCGAGCCGATCGGCGTGCTCGGGCATCATCTGGTGCATGATGCGGCCGCCTGGGATTTCCTTGCCGAGCTCTTCGAGGCGACTGCGGGCCATCCCGCAGTGGAATGGGTTTCAGCAGGCACGCTGGTGCAGGATCAGATGTCGACGACCTGATTGTCGCGGGCGGCGAAGGCACCGGCAAAGGCGGCCTGCGCCTCGCTTTCCATGACGGCAAGCTGTTCATCGGTGCGCGACGGCGCATGATGGAACAAGGCGAAGCGCTTTGCGCCTGCCATCTTCGCAAGTTCAGTGCCGTGCTGCCACGTAGAGTGGCCGAAACCCTTGAAGCGCTGCATCTCGTCTTCGTTGTAGGTGCAGTCGTAGACGACGAGATCGGCGTCCTTCATCATCTCGAGCGCCACCGGATCATGCGTGCCCGGAATGTGTTCGATGTCGTAGATCAGCGCCACGATGCGGCCTTTCCAATGGATGCGATAACCGATCGCTCCGCCCGGATGGTTCAGCATGTAGGTCTGCATTTCTACGCCTTCATGCGGGGTCAGCGTCTGGCCCGCATGGAAATCGCGGAAATTCATCGTTGCCTGACAGATATCGGTCTTTACCGGAAACCAGGGCGGGCTGATGAACTGCTCGACCATCTCGCGCGTGCTCATCTTGCCGTCCAGATGGCCGGACCAGATGTTGACGTTGATCGAAGGGTAGTAGATCGCCTTGAAGAAAGGCAGGCCGATGATGTGGTCGTAATGGCAGTGACTGAAGAAGAGGTCGACATCCCGGACCTCATCCGCAAGGAGCGAAAGGCCAGCCTCGCGCAGTCCCGAGCCTGCGTCGAAGATCATCCGGTGCTCGCCGCAGCGAATTTCTATGCAGGAGGTGTTGCCTCCATATCGGTCGAATTCCGGGCCTGATACGGGAATGCTTCCCCGAACGCCCCAAAATTTTACCTGAAACAGATCGTTACTCATTTTCCTTCAAACCAGCTTTCCCGCTTCGTCATCGTAGTCACCATCGATCCCGATGCGAAGCTGCAGAATTCCACGGGTTTGCCTATATCCCCTCGCACTCTTCTAACGGCTAGCCGAAGAAGAAGTAGATTTTCCTAAGCAATCGGCTTTTGGCTCAGAATGCAAGCCGGTATGGTTCGTTTTCTGTAAACGTTCCAGCGTATGCGAGGTCGCGACATTTCCCGCGGGATCATGCAACTTAAATGGTTGTGCGCGACCGAAAATGCAAATCCTCTGCTTTTGGCGGTGCTGAAGCCGCGGAACGGCCTGAAAAATGCGTCGAAGACGGACAGCGGCAAAGCGCGGCGGCGGGAAGGCTGCGTGTCTTAGTCGTGGACCCCGGCACGAGACGCCAACGTCCGCATCTGCAGAAGATATTGTCACAAAACTGAAATAGATCTGTCGCAGAGCTGTCATCCGGGGTGCCTAAATGTCGCCATACTTTCTTTAAAGCGACATTTGGTCTGCCCATGAACGCCCCCTCAATTCGATCGTCCTCTGCCGTTGCCGCAGCGGGTCTGGAATTGAGTTACGGGCCAACGCAGATCCTCAAAGGCATTGATTTTTCTCTGGAAAAGGGCAAGACGCTGGCGTTGCTCGGCCCTTCGGGCTGCGGCAAAACCACGCTTCTTAGGCTGGTTGCAGGCCTGCTTGCGCCGACCAAGGGGGCTGTTTCGATTGCCGGCACCATCGTTGCCGATGGTGCGACCGGCGCCTTCGTTCCCCCGGAGAGGCGCGGGCTCGGCATGGTCTTCCAGGACTATGCGCTCTGGCCGCATCTGACGGTCGGCGGCAATGTCTCCTTTCCGCTTGAAATGCGCGGCGTCGGCAAGGCGGAGCGCCATACCCGGACGATGCGCGCCCTTGAGCGCGTCGGCCTTTCGGCCTATGCCGACCGGCGGCCAAGCGATCTCTCCGGCGGCCAGCAGCAGCGCGTGGCGATTGCGCGCGCCATCGTCGCCGAGCCGCAGCTTATCCTTTTCGATGAACCGCTTTCCAACCTCGACCGCGAACTGCGCGAAAACATGGTGGGCGAGCTCGCCGAGCTCATCTCCACACTCTGCCTGACGGCGATCTATGTGACGCACGACCATAGCGAGGCGCTGACGCTGGCTGATGAGGTCGCGGTCATGCGGTCCGGCCTGATCGAGCAGCTTGCCTCGCCTGACGACCTGATCGAGCGGCCGGCGACGCCTGAGGTTGCCGACTTCCTGCGGCTTGGCTGCCTCGCCGATATCGAGCGGCGCGGACGCGCCTGGTACTTCAAGGACAGCGACATCATGCTGACCGAAGCCGAAGGAGTTGCCGGCGACGGCGCTCGCGTGCTGATCCCGGTCGCCTGCATCTCGGCCGGTGAAGCCTCTCCCGATCGACTAGCCGCCACCGTGCTGCGTTCGCAGTTCCGCGGCGATGGGCATCTGGCAAGCGTTTCGCTCTCCGGTCTGCCCGGCTTGGAATTGCAGGTTCTAAGCCGCGCCAAGCTGCGCGCCGGCGAGACGGTCGGCCTTTCGATCGACTCAGCGCAAATCCGTTGGTTTCAGCAGAAAATGCACCAATCCATAGAGGAGAAACTGGAACATGTTTAAGTCATTGAAGAGCATCACTTTTGGCGTCGTCGTCGCCGCCCTGATGGCCGGTGTCGCCCATGCCGACGTCACCGTTTATACCGCCGGCCCGCAGAGCCTCATCGACAAGCTGTCGGCCGGCTTCACCAAGCAGACCGGCGTCAAGGTCAATGTTTTCCAGGCAACGACCGGCAAGGTCATGGCCCGTATCGAAGCCGAAGCCGCAAACCCCGTTGTCGACGTCGTCATCTCGGCTTCCTGGGATACGGCTAACGACTTTGCCAAGCGCGGCTGGCTCGTCAACTATTCGAGCCAGTACGCTGCCAAGGTTCCGGATTTCCTGAAGTCCGAGGGCGCCGTTGCACAGGGCATCTCGGCTCTCGGCATCGTCTGGAACTCCAAGAGCGGAACGCCGAAGCCGTCCGAATGGGCTGACCTGACGAAGCCGGAATACAAGGACCTCGTCAATATTCCGGATCCGGCGCAGTCCGGTTCATCCTTCGAACTGACCGCTGCTCTCGGCGGCCAGGACGACTGGAAGCTCTTCAAGGCTCTGCAGGCAAACGGCGCCATCATCGCCGGCGCAAATGCTGACGCCCTGAACCCGGTTCTGCAGGGTGCCAAGGCCGTCGTATTCGGCGCTGTCGACTACATTGCTCTCGCTGCCCAGAAGAAGGGCGAGAGCATCGAAGTCGTGTTCCCGAAGTCCGGTACCGTCATCGCGCCGCGCCCGGCCATGATCATGAAGTCGTCCAAGAACCAGGAAGACGCCAAGAAGTTCATCGACTACATGCTCTCTGACGAAGGTCAGGCACTGGTTGCCGGCGAAATGCTGATGCCGTCGCGCACCGACGTTGCCGCCAGCCGTCCGCTGATCAGCGACCTGACGCTTCTGAAATACGACACGGCTGCTGTTTACGGCAAGCGTAAGGAAACGCTGAGGACCTTCGCCGATCTCTACGGCGCCAAGTAAGGTCCAGACAATGCGAGGAAACGGCATCGGCGGCACGGCTCCGGCCGCCTGGCTGGCAACAGCGGGTCTCGTTCTCATCGTTGCCGTTCCCTTCATTGCGGTGGTGCTGCAAGGCATCTTTCCCGAACTCGGACAGGGCTCGTTTGCTAGCCCTTTCTCGTCGCTCTATGCGACGCTCGCCGATAGTTCGCTGATCCGCATGGGCGGCAACACCATCCTGCTCGGCGCTTGCGTTGTGTTTGCTTCGGCGCTCGTCGCTGTGCCGCTCGGCGTCTTCCGGGCCCTCTACAGAATTCCCTTTGCGCCTGTCTGGGACGTGCTGCTGCTCGTGCCCTTCATGATCCCGCCTTATATCGCCACGCTCGGCTGGATCATGACCCTGCAGCCGCGCGGTTATCTGCAGCAGCTTGCCGGTTTCAATCTGGCACCCTTCCTGTTTTCGATCTTCGGCATGACGCTGGTCATGGCCTTCAACACCTTCCCGGTCGTCTATTTCGCGGTGTCGCGCACGGTCGAGGCCGTCGGCGCACGTTATGCCGATGTCGGCCGCGTCTTCGGCGCGTCGCCGGCACGCGCCTTCTGGCGCATCACGTTGCCATTGTCGGCGCCTGGCCTGACGGCGAGCCTCATGCTAGTCTTTGCCGCTGCGATCGAGGAATATGGCACGCCTGCAGCGCTCGGTCGCCGCGCCGGTTTCCAGGTGCTGGTCACCGGCATCGACCTGCGTGTCACCGACTGGCCGATCGATCTGCCGGGTGCAGCGATCCTGTCGCTGGTGCTGGTCGCCATGTCGCTCGTCACCTTTCTCTTTCAGCGCTGGATCCTGGCACGGCGCTCCTACCAGACGGTCGGTGGCAAACCGACGGCAAAGGACAAGCGTCCGCTTGGCACGCTGAAGGTGCCTGTCATGATCGCCTTCAGCGTCGTTGCGTTTCTCGCGACCGGCGTGCCGCTGCTGGCGATCCTTGCGACGGCACTGGCGCGCACGATCTCCGGCGGTCTCGCCTTCGACAATGTCAGCCTCGACAATTTCATTGCGGTCTTCGGTAATAGCGCTGGCGCCGTCACGGCGCTGATCAACAGCTTCTCCCTCGGCATCGGCACGGCGCTGATAACAGGCCTGATCGGCGTGACTGCTGCCTACACAGTGGTAAAGACCAGGATGTCCGGCCGGACGGCGATCGATGTCATGACCATTCTGCCGAATGCGCTGCCGGGTATCGTCGTGGCCGTCGGCCTCATCCTCGCTTGGAACATGCCGGGCCTGCCTATCACGCCCTACAACACCGCATTCATCTTGCTGCTTGCCTATTGCTGCATTCTACTGCCGCAACCGGTGCGCTACACGACGGCAGCATTCCAGCAAATCGGCGACAATCTCGAAGCTGCAGCCCGCGTCTGCGGCGCAAACGGCGTGACTGCATTCCGCCGTATACTCCTGCCGCTCGTCTTCCCGAGCCTTGCCTCTTCCATGCTGCTCGTCTTCGCGCTGGCCTCGCGCGAACTCGTTGCCTCGGTCGTCGTCGCACCGGTTGGCATGCAGACGATCGCGACCTTCATCTGGCGTCAGTTCGAACAGGGTTCGATTGGCCTCGGCATGGCCATGGCTTTCATCGCCATTTGCATCACGACATTACTGCCGCTGATCCTGATGGGGCTGATGCGCCGCGGCAATATGGTTGCGGATTGAGGCGCGCCTGAAGACAGACTTATGGGTGCTTGTCTCCTGACCCGATCGCTGAGATAATTTCGGCGGCGACCTTGGGAATGCGGCATGGCAACACTCGCAGAGATACTCATAGGCCTCGGTGCCGGCGTCATCCTGATCGCCTCGGCGATCGCAATTTCATTGTCCTGGAACAGTGTCTGGCAGAAAATCTTCCCCGCGGTCAACCTCAACGCTCATGATAGCTTCGAGAGTAATGATAGCCGCTCCGAGGGCGACCACACCGGATATCATCACGGGAGTCATGGTGGCCACTAGGCTCAAAGCGAGGCGGTAATTCCGCCGTCTACCATCAGCATATGCCCGTTGACGAAGGACGACGCATCCGAGGCAAGAAAGACGGCTGCTCCAACCAGCTCCCCGACATTACCCCAGCGACCCGCCGGCGTGCGGGTCTCAAGCCACCCTGAGAACTTCGGATCGTCGACCAGTGCCTGATTGAGCGGCGTCTTGAAATAGCCCGGCGCGATGGCATTCACCTGAAGACCGTGTCTTGCCCAATCCGTTGCCATGCCACGGGTGAGATTGCGGACGGCGCCTTTGGTCGCCGTGTAGGGCGCAATGCCGGGGCGGGCGAGCTCCGCCTGCACCGAGGCGATGTTGATGATCTTGCCGCGGCCGCGGCCGATCATCGCCCGCGCGACCGGCTGACTGACATAGAAGATGCTGGAAACGTTGGTGCGGAAAAGTTCGTCCCACTTTTCGACCGGGAAGTCCTCCAGCGGCGTGCGAAACTGCATGCCGGCATTGTTGACGAGAATATCGATCGGGCCGATTTCCGCTTCGATATAGTCGATCGCCGAACGGCAGGCCTCGGCATCGGTTACATCGAAGGCAGCGCTGACGGCATGGCCTTTGTTTTCACGGATCGCTTTGGCTGCCGCTTCCGCTTTCTGGGCATTGCGCCCGTTGATGATGACTGAGGCCCCGTGCTCGGCAAGCCCGAGCGCCAGCGCATGGCCGATGCCCTGGCTGGAGCCTGTCACGAGCGCTCGGCGGCCGGAAAGATCGAAGAGGGGAAAGGTCACGGGATCACTCCTGAAATCACCATCCCTGCATAGCCGGTTTTACCGACTGAGTGCAAAGGTGATCAGTTCGTCCCTAGACGCTTGATATTACCAACGAGTTCCGTGGCGAGCCGCAATGACGCGGCAGTCGCCATGACCATCTGCGGCAGCACCAGCCATTCGAGCGTCCAGGCGGCGCCCGATCGCTCCTGTTCATGGACGAGCGAGTGGTGGATCGCTGAAAGCTGCGTGGCGTTGAACCGGGCAAGCGCGACCAATGTTTCGGCGGCAACCGGGTTCTGTTTGTGGGCCATCGCCGAGGATGTGCCGCCGCCCGCAAGCTCGATCTCGCCTCCGGCTTCGGCGAGCAGCGCCACGTCCTGTCCGAATTTGCCAAGGCTGCCCGAAATCAGTGAGTAGAGATTGGCGAGATCGGCGAGGCGGCTCCGCCGGCTCTGCCACTGCGGCTCGTCGGTCAGCCCCAGTTCCAGTGCCAGCGAGGCGCGCACGGCGGATGCCTCGGGTCCGAGTTTTTCGAGCGTGCCGGCAGCACCGCCGAACTGAACGGGGAAGGTCTGCTCCGTCAGCCGGTCTCGATAGGTCTCCAACGGCAGCCGCCAGGCGGCTATGCGATCGGCAGCGGTGATAGGGATCGCGGCCTGCATGCGCGTATGGCCCATCAGGCGGTTGTTGCCGAGTTGGCGATCCAGTGCGGCAAGTCCCGTGACCACCGAATGCAGGCGTGCGCCAAAGAGGAAGCTCACAGATTTCAGCCGCAGCATGAGGCTGGTGTCGATGACATCCTGGCTGGTCGCGCCAAAATGGACGTGCTTTGCAACCTCTTCCCCTGCGGCCTTCCGAAGCTGCCGAACCAGATCTGGAATGACGACGCCATCCCGGGTGGTCGCGGCTTTCAGGCTTTCCATGTCGGGGGTGATGCCTGCACAGGTCTGGCCAATCGCCCGTGCGGCTTCAGCCGGAATGACGCCGTGTGTGGCCTCGGCACGAGCAAGCGCTGCCTCGAAAGACAGCATTGCTCGGATATCCGCCTCGGCGGAAAAATACGAGGCTATTTCACTGTCGCCGAGCAGGCCGGAGAGGAAGGGATGATCGAAAGGGGAAGTGGTCATTCGGTATCTCGTTTCATAACCGCCCGTCTGGCCTGTCGCGCCATCAAGCTCAAGGACAAGTTAGGGCAGCACGACGCTACTTGCCCGGCACATTGTGGACAAGTAGCGTCTGCGTACGGGTCAGATGTCGAGAAACACCGTTTCCTTCGGCCCCTGAAGATAGATGTCGAAGGTCAGGTTCGCACCGTCGCGGGTGGCGATCAGCGTGAGCACACGATCACGGTGCTCGATGCGCGCCAGGATCGGATCGGCGGCGTTGGCTTCCTGCTCTTCCGGGAAATACATCCGTGTGTGCAGGCCGATATTGATGCCGCGGGCAACGATCCAGAAGGTGATGTGCGGCGCCATCTTGCGCCCGTCCTTGAACGGCACCTTGCCGGGCTTGATGGTCTCAAAGCTGTAGACACCGTCTTCGGCGCGGGTGGGGCAGCGGCCCCAGCCGGTGAAGTTCGGATCGGCTGTGCCGCGCATTTCCGAGGGACTGTTATAGAGGCCGGCACTGTCGGCTTGCCAGATCTCGATCACAGCGTCGCGCACCAGCGCGCCGGCGCCGTCGAAAATGCGACCGCTGATGGTGATGCGCTCGCCGAGCGTCTTGTCATTGACCATCTGAATACCAAGGTCGGTATCATAGACGCCCGTAATGTCGCAGAAATTCGGCGTCAGGCCGATATGCACATAGGGGCCGGCGGTCTGGGATGGGGTTTCCTTGAGGTAGCCGAGTTCCTGCATGTCAGTTTCCCTCCGGCTTGTTTTCGAACATGGTCGAGCGTCGGCCGCGCAACACAATGTCGAACTTGTAGGCGCGGCTGTCCATCGGGATCGTATTACCCCAGTCCATCGGGGCGATCAGCTGCTCGATCGCCGTCTTGTCCGGGATCGAGCCGACGATCGGACATTTCCAGATCATCGGATCGCCTTCGAAATACATCTGGGTGATCAGGCGCTGCGAAAAACCGTGGCCGAAGATCGAAAAATGGATATGGGCCGGGCGCCAGTCGTTGACGCCGTTCGGCCAGGGATAGGCGCCGGGCCGCACGGTGCGGAAGAAATAGCGGCCTTCCTCATCGGTCACGAAACGGCCGCAGCCGCCGAAATTCGGGTCGATGGCGGCGAGATAGGTTTCCTTCTTGTGGCGGTAGCGGCCGCCGGCATTGGCCTGCCAGAACTCGACCAGCACGCCGGATTGCGGGCGGCCGCGTTCATCCAGCACACGGCCGTGAACGATGATCCGCTCGCCGATGGCGCTTTCGCCCGGGCGGGCGAAGTTATGGATCAGGTCGTTATCCATTTCGCCGATCATCGACTGGCCGAAGACCGGGCCGGTGATTTCTGAGATCGTTCCGTCGAGCGACAGCAGCGCACGCTGCGGCGAACGCAGGATCGAGGTCTTGTAGCCCGGCGCATAGGCCGGCGGATGCCACGCGCGGTCGCGGCCGAAAAATGCCCCGGTTTCTGGCTTGCGATTCGGTAAGTCGGACATCTTCTCTCCTCAACCCGCCTTGCCGGCGTCCATCTGCTCGAAAACCTGCTTTGCGATCTTGATCGCGTGATTGGCCGCCGGCACACCGGCATAGATTGCCACATGCAGCAGCGCCTCGCGAATATCCTCCCGCGAGGCGCCGGTATTGGCGGTGGCGCGCACATGCATTGCCACCTCGTCATCCTGACCGAGCGCGGCAAGCAGCGCGATTGTGATCATCGAGCGCTCGCGTTTCGTCAGCTCCGGCCGGGACCAGACATGGCCCCAGGCAGCCTCGGTGATCAGTTCCTGAAACGGCCTGTCGAATTCGGTTGAGGCCGCCTGCGCGCGGTCAACATGAGCATCGCCGAGAACGGAGCGGCGGGTTACCATGCCCTGGTGATAGCGTTCGGACGCGGTGTCGCTCATGGGCTCTTTTCTCCAATGGATGAGAGGAAGGCGCGGATGATCGCCGTCAGCGCTTCCGGCTGCTCGACAGGCGGAATATGGGCGCAGTCCTTGATGACTTCATAACGCGCGTCAGGGATCAGTTTTGCCGTTGAGAGCACCAGATCCGGCGGCGTCGAGCCGTCCTGATCACCGACCACGCAGATGGTCGGCACTTTGATCTCGCGCGCGGCTTCGGTGAAATCGGCGTCGCGGATCGCCGCGCAGGTGGCGACATAACCTTCTACCGGCTGGCGGATCAGCATGTTGCAGTAGCCGGCATAGGCGATGTTTTCCGGTCGGCGGAAGGCTGGTGTGAACCAGCGCTCCATCACCATGTCGACAATGCTGGCGATGCCGTTCTTCTCGACGGCGGCAATGCGGTTGTTCCAGCTTTCGACCGTGCCAATCTTGTGGGCTGTGTCGCAGAGAATCAGCGCCTTCACCAGATCCGGACGGCGCTGGTAGAGCGATTGGGCGATAAGGCCGCCGACCGAGAGACCACAGATGACCGCATCCTTGACCGACAGAAGGTCGAGCAGGCCGGCAAGATCGGTGGCATGATCCTCCATGGCGTAGGGCACCTGGCCGACATCGGAGAGGCCGTGGCCGCGCAAGTCATAGAGAATGATGGCGAAGTCGCCGGCAAGACGGACGATCACGTCTCGCCAGATTCGGAAATCCGTGCCGAGCGAATTGGCAAAGACGATAACCGGCCTGTCAGCCGGAGCCCCGATGAGCTGGTAGTGGATCGTTACGTCATTGATACTGGCAAACTGCACTTTAAATCTCCTCCATACCCAATTTGGTGAGTTGATCCGGTTAAGTAAAATGATATTTTCCAGCTTTCCAATAACTCATGGGTTATGAAAGCAATGATCGATAGCCGCATCAAGTTTCGCCATCTGCAGGCCTTTGTCGAGGTGGCGCGGCAGAAAAGCGTGATGAAGGCGGCCGAGCTTTTGCATGTCAGCCAACCGGCGGTAACGAAGACGATCCGTGAGCTGGAACAGGCGCTCGGTGTCGACGTCTTCGAGCGCGATGGGCGCGGCATCCGGATCACGCGCTACGGCGAGGTCTTCCTGCGCCATGCGGGTGCTGCGCTGACGGCGCTGCGGCAGGGGCTTGATTCCGTCTCGCAGGAACAGTTCGGCGATGCTCCGCCGATCCGTATCGGCGCGCTGCCAACGGTCTCGACGCGCATCATGCCACGGGCGATGGACCTGTTTTTGAAGGAAAATACCTGGAGCCGGGTGAAGATCGTCACCGGCGACAATGCCGTGCTTTTGGAGCAACTGCGCATAGGCGATCTCGACCTCGTCGTCGGCCGTCTGGCGGGAGCGGAAAGGATGGCCGGCTTCTCCTTCGAGCATCTCTATTCCGAACAGGTCGTTTTTGCCGTGCGCGCCGGCCATCCGCTGCTTGCCTCCGGCAAATCGCTCTTCGCCGAGCTCGGCCGCTATACGCTTCTGATGCCGACCCGCGGTTCGATTATCCGGCCGGTGGTTGAGAATTTTCTGATCGCCAATGGCGTCGCCAGTCTGCCAAGCCAGATCGAAACGGTTTCCGATGCCTTTGGCCGCGCTTTCGTACGCGACAGCGACGCGATCTGGATTATTTCCAACGGCGTGGTTGCGCGCGATATTGCCGATGGCGTGCTGGCTGCCCTGCCGGTCGATACCAGCGAGACGAGGGGGCCGGTCGGACTGACGGTGCGTACGGATTCCATTCCTTCGCTGCCGCTGTCGATCCTCACGCAGACGATCCGCGAGGCGGCGCTGGAAATTTCCGGCCAGCTCGCACCTGCGCACTAACCTTCAAGACAGCCGCCACCTTTGTTCGTAGACTTGTTGCCCCTGGCTATCCAAGGAGGCGGCAGTAATGAAAACAGGCTTCATCGGTCTCGGCGTGATGGGCACGCCGATGGCGCTCAATCTCGCGCGGGCAGGCCGCGACCTCATCGTCTGGAACCGTTCGCCGGAAAGCGTGGAAAGGTTGCGGGCGGCAGGCGCCGAGGTGGCTGCCGATGTCGATGCGGTGTTCGGCAAGGCCCGCACCGTGATCCTGATGCTGGCGACAGAGGCGGCGATTGACACGGTTCTCGGGCGTGGTACGCCTGACTTTGCCGCACGTGTCGCGGGGCATGTCGTGATCCATATGGGAACGACGGCGCCGGCCTATTCGAAAGCGCTTGAAGCGGATATCCGCACAGCCGGCGGTCGGTATGTCGAGGCGCCCGTTTCGGGCTCGCGCCGGCCGGCGGAGGAGGGCCAGCTTGTCGCTATGCTTGCCGGAGAGGCTGACGTTATCGATGAGGTCCGTCCGCTGCTGACGCCCATGTGCCGGGAGACGGTCGTCTGTGGCGCGGTGCCAAATGCGCTGTTGATGAAGCTCGCCGTCAACATCTTTCTCATCACGTCGGTGACGGGCTTGGCGGAAGCGGCCCATTTTGCCGGCAGGCAGGGGCTGGACATGGGGATTTTCAGGGCCGTCGTCGATGCCGGCCAGATGGCGAGCGGCATATCACGCATCAAGAGCGGCAAGCTGGTGGAGCGGGATTTCTCAGTGCAGGCGGCGATCTCTGACGTGTTGAAGAACAACAGGCTGGTCGCCGAAGCGGCGCGGCAGACGGGCATCGCCTCGCCGCTGCTCGATGCCTGCCATGCGCCCTACGCTGAAACCGAAAACCTGGGTTTCGGGCGCGAGGATATGGCGGCCGTCATCCACGCGCTTGAAGCGCGAACCGAGGCAATCAGCCTGCCTTTCGGGGATTGACGCCACACCGCTCTGGCATTTGGCGTCATGCTGACGCAATCTTGCCTGTGCAGAGAGCAGCTTTTGAAGTTGGACGGTTAAATGCGCGTCTTGCTGGCGGAAGATGAACCGGAAATGGCCGCCGTGCTAGTGGCGGCGCTCCGCAACAACAATATCATCACGGACCACGTTTCTACCATCGAGGCGGCCGAGGAGGCCGTGCGGCTGAACAGCTATGATGCCCTGCTGCTTGACCGCAGCCTGCCTGACGGCGACGGGCTGGAGCTGATCGCCGACGCGCGCCGCATCCAGCCGGCCGTTCCGGTTATCATGCTGACGGCGCGCGGCGATCTGAAGGACCGGATAGAGGGGCTCGATCTCGGCGCCGATGACTATCTCGCCAAACCTTTTGCCGTCGAGGAGTTGATGGCGCGTTTGAGAGCGATCCTGCGCCGTCCGGGCAATATCGAGATCGAAAGCCTGTGCCTCGGCCGGCTGCATTTCGACCTGCGCAACCGCGAGGCGCGTGTCGGCGAGATGGCGCTCGAACTGCCTCGCCGCGAATTGCTGGTGCTGGAAGCGCTGATGCGCCGGGCCGGCCGCACGGTTGAGCGCTCCAGCCTCGAGGAAGCGGTCTACGGCATGGACGACGAGATCCAGTCCAATGCACTCGATGCGCATGTCTCGCGCGTGCGCCGCAAGCTCGATGTGGCGGGCGCCGGAGTCGAAATCCATACGATCCGTGGCGTCGGTTACCTGATCCGGCAGGCCCGGCCATGAAGAAGATGAAGTTCTATTCGCTGAAATGGAGGCTGATCCGCCGGCTGGTGGCGCTGCAGGCAGCGACCCTGGTGCTGATTGCGATCGCCTTTGCCTTCGTCTTCTGGATTTCGGGCATGAGTGGCATCTTCGCACCCGATGAACATGCAATCGATGCGGTCACGGAATCGATTGCCTGGAACGCCGACGGTTCGATGCGTATCACCAACACCGACGATCTGGGCTATCAGCGCGACAAGGCGGCCGACTTCTGGTTTCTGGTACGCGATCAGCAGGGACGCATGGTCAGCGAAGGCAATGTGCCGGCGCAATATCTCGCCATCGCCGCGTCGGGTACCGATATCGCCGAAGCCCGTTTCAATGGGGACGAGGACAATCCCGCGACGATTGCCGCACGCCTGCAGAAAATAAAGACGGATCACGGCGACCTGCTCGTCATCGTCGGCCGACAGGGCAGCCTTTCGGCCGGCAAACTTCTGGTCGTCTTCATGGCAATCGCTTCCGGTATCGTGCTGCCGGTGATTTTGCTGACAGGCCTCATAACACTGGCGGTCACACCCTTTGTGGCGCGAGGCATCCACCGCGGATTGAGCGAGGTGGCGCAGGCAGCACAAGGCATCGACGGGACGACACGCGGCTACCGGCTGCCGCTCGAAAACGTGCCGGAAGAAGTTGCGCCGCTGGTGATTGCCATGAACGAGACGCTGCAACGGCTCGACGACGACCACAACAAGCAGCGGCGCTTCATGCTGGCCGCCGCTCATGAGCTGCGCACGCCGATCGCCATCTTGCAAAACCGGCTGGAAACCATGCCGCCGACGGAGGCGACCAACCGGCTGCTGGAAGATGTCGCCCGCCTTTCGACGCTGGCTCAGCAACTGCTCGACCTGCAGCGGCTTAATCAGGAGCCGGTGCTGGATTGTTCCATCGACCTTGCGACCGTTGCGCGGCGGCAGGCCGCGGAACTTGCGCCGCTGATCATCGCCGCCGGCTATCAGGCGAATTTCGAGTTGCGTTCGATGCCGGAGCGCATCCTTGGCGATGAGACGGCGCTGGAACGGGCGATTGCCAATCTGGTGCAGAACGCCATCCAGCATGGCGGCAGGAGCGGTACGATCACAATTGCGGTCGAGCGCCCCGCACAAATTTCCGTCAGCGATGAAGGCCCTGGTATCGCGCCTGATGACCGGGAGCGGATCTTCGAGCCCTTCCAGCGTGCGAACGGTCGCAGCCAGGGCATCGGGCTTGGCCTCCATCTCGTGCGTGAGATCGTTAAGCTGCACCACGGGCGCGTATGGGTGTCGAATGCTGAGGGCGGTGGGGCGAGCTTCAACATGAGCTTCGAGCCGACGGTCCAGGCTGCGTGATTCTTTTGGATGGCGCGGGTGCACGTCATGCTCGCATCATGTGAAAGGGGAATACCGTAGGCGGACAATCGATGCTGGAGACCCGCATGCAACAGCCGCCGCTGGCCGCCTTCTTTAGTGCGCTTCTCGCCGAGCCCAGGAAAATCGGCGCGATCGTGCCCTCGGGAGGGCGGCTGGCGCGGCTGATGACCAGCGAAATTGAACCTTCCGCGGGCAAGGTGCTGGAGCTTGGTCCCGGCACAGGCGTTTTCACGCAGGCGCTTCTGAAACGCGGCCTGCCGGCGCGAGACCTCACACTGGTAGAACTCGAAACCCGCTTCATCGCTCCGCTGCAACAACGGTTTCCTGACGTAACCATCCTCCAGCGCGATGCGCGCGAGCTCGGCGCCTGCAAGGCGGAGCTTGGACTGCAGGCAGCAATCGTCAGCGGATTGCCCTTTCGCAATATGCCCTCGGAAATCATCCGCGCCATTGTCGGCGGCAGCTTCAGCCTGCTGGAACGTGGCGGCGCCTTCTACCAGTTCACCTACGGCCATGCCTGCTCTGTACCGCCAGACGTGCTCGATGACTTCGGGCTGCAGGCAGAGAGGCTCGGCCGGGTGCGCCTGAATATCCCGCCCGCCAGCGTCTTTCGCATTTCGCGCCGGCCGGAGTGACGATATGGCTTTGCCGAACTTCGTGACCTGTGTCCTTGCAACAGGCCTCTGCGGCGTGATGCTTGTCGCGATGCTGGAAAAACTGGTTCCGGTCGTCCCGTCCGTCGGCATCTACCTGTTCTTCGGGCTGACGGCAGGCTCGGAATTTTCGGCTGTGATCCCGCTGGTCATCATTTCCGCCTTCGGTTCGATGGCCGGGTCGCTTTGCTGGTACTATCTAGCGCGTTTCTCCGGTGCCTCTCCGGGCCTTCGGTCGTTGTCGGCATGGCTTGGGCGCTTCACGGTAGCGCGCAGAGCCTCGGGCTGGTACGCGGAAAGCATGACGCGCATGGCGCTGGTGCAGCTCGTGCCGGCCGCACGGGTCTATTCGGGCCTTGCTTCGTCGATGGTCTCGATCGATGCCATCCGTTTTGCGGTTGCCACATTCATCGGCTGTCTCATCTGGAACGGCGCGCTGATTTCGGCCGGCTGGATGGTCCGGCATTTCTAAAGCGTTGAGCGACATGCGTTAGCGCAGCACGGTGCGCAGCGTGGCCTGGGTTTCCTTCAGGAGCGGCAGGTAGCGTGCGACCATCTCAGCCGCCGGCACATGGGCGGCCGGCGCGCCGATATTAATGGCGGCGACCGTCTGGCCGCGATCGTTCTCAACAGGCACGGCGATGGAGCAGAGGCCGAGCTCCAGCTCCTGATCGATGAGGGCATAACCCTCGGCTCGGACCTTCCGGAACTCGGCCATCAATTCCCCAGGATCGGTCTTCGTGTTCGGGGTGTTCGCTTTCAGCTCGCTCCTGGAAAGCACAGCCCGGGCTTCGGCCTCCGGTAGGGCTGCAAGCAAGACACGACCCATCGAAGCACAATAGGCGGGAAGGCGGCTGCCAGGAGTGAGGTTGATCGACATGACGCGGCGCTGCGAGGCGCGGGCGACATAGACGATGTCAGTGCCGTCGAGCACTGATGCGGATGCGCTCTGGCCGGCTTTCTCGGAGAGCGCGTCAAGATGTGGCTGGATGAGCACCGGCAGCGGGGTCGCCTCCAGATAGGCATGCCCAAGCCGCAGGATCTTCGGCGTCAGAGTGAAGAACTTGCCGTCGTAATCGGCGTAACCCAGCTCGGCGAGCGTCAGCAGCGAGCGACGCACCGTGGCGCGGTCGAGGCCGGTGAGTTTCCCCGCGTCGGTGATTGATAGCCGACGATGCATTTCGCCGAAAGCTTCGATCACCTTGAGACCGCGGGCGAAGCCGCTGACGAAATCACTTTCCCGCATGGATTTGTCTGGTTTCCTCGTGATGGATTAGAAGTTAGGGCTTGCCGGATCTTTTGCCGGATCGACGATGATACGAGCTTTCGATCCCTGGCTGCCTTCGCCGGTGGCGATAGGTCAGCGCGCTGGAAGCCATTTCTTCGCAACCCGGCAGGCAACCGTATATGCGGGGTCGAAGACGTTGCCTATGTCGTAACGGATCACCTGGCCGAGCAGATGGCTGGCCGCCACCGTGGTCAGGCCGTAGTCTATAACAAGCAGGTTCAACATTTCGGTCGTCGCATGCTGCAGAGCCTGGTCGAGCGGCCTCGCATTGCCGATGGTGATGACGTCATCAGCAGTTTCAGCCCTCGGCCAGGACATTGGCCTTCCCTTTTCAACCGTCAGCCGGACAGTGACTTCGAACGTCGTCTCAACACCGGTGCCGACGATTTCGCCGTCACCCTGGACCGCATGGCAGTCGCCAAGAAAGAACAATGCGCCGGGCGCGAAGACGGGGAACCAGATCGTCGCGCCTGGACCGAGCACGCGATAATCCATATTTCCGCCATACGCACCGCTCGTCGCCGTTGAGATCGCCTGGCCAAAGCTCGGCGCTACGCCGAAACATCCGATCATCGGTGACAATGGCAGGACCAGATCTTCGATGCCGGCAACCGGTTCCTTCAGTTTCACGGTCATCGCTTGCCGGTCGATATCCCACAGCGTCTTTTCAGATCTTGGAAGGTCGCGAACGGCCTCGGGATCAATGACATTTGCCGCCAACACGCTGCGCGTGAACCCAGTGTCCCTCGTGGGATTCATGTCCAGGATTTCGACCTTGAGGGCATCTCCGGGTTCTGCACCCTCGACGAAGACCGGCCCGTTCATGGGATTTGGACCGTGTGCCTGCCGGACGTCATTCTCGTCATAACCCCAAGCGTCAAGCGTGCGGGTTACGACTGTGTCGCCGCTCGCGATCTTCAAAGCCGGAGGCATGGTTCCAATAACATTGTAAAAGGCAGTTGCGACGAAATGGTGGGTCGTCATTCTATGTGTTCCGCTCGGGTGTTGGGAATGGGTGCGCAGGGTGATGTGCTGGTTCGACGAACTTACGCGTCCGTTGGGCAACCGTCGACGTGAAATATTCGGGCTTCCATGGGTGCGTGGTGAAATATGGCGCCGAGACTTCAAGATGTGAGGCAGCAGGAGATTTTGATCTTTTCGTTGCAGGCCATCGTAGGGCTGACGATCCGATGAGGAGTGCGTGAATTGAGTTCTATGCCTGGCCCGCCGCGCAGTTCGTTCCAACGGGCGGTCTACATTTGCCTTGGTCTGCTGATGGTCGGTCTTGGAATTATCGGTGCCATCCTTCCGCTCATGCCGACGACAATCTTCTTGATCCTGGCTGCGTGGTTCTTCAGCCGGTCATCCCCACGCCTGGAGGCCTATCTGATGCGCAGTCGATTTGGCGGCTCGCTGCGCGACTGGCGTGAAAATGGCGCGATTTCCAGGAAATCCAAGATTTTAGCCTTGATGGGGATGTTGGCCGGATATGCGATATTCTTCGTTACTTCGAAGCCATCGATTTCTATTGCGATCATCGTCGGTGCATTGATCCTGACTTGTGCCACCTATGTCGCTTCGCGGCCAAGTTCCACCCGACGCTGCGAGCCGGATGAAAGCGGCGGCTAATCTGCGTTTACGACAAGAGGCACTTTACAACGAACCTAAACTCAAATTATACGGCGCGCTCGCTATTGCTCCCATACCCCAACATTCCCATCTGAGCGCCATGCCAAAAACTCATAAGCACAAGTTCCTGCGGGAACAATACCGACGCATGCTTGCGTCTGACCACCATATTGATCCACGCTGGCGCGACAGTTTCGACGCCTTCCTGACGGATATTGATCATCTGGCGCCAAACACCGGAAGCCGTCGAATTATTGGTCGCAGGAACCTCAAGCTCGGGTTCGTACCCGGAAATGTCGAATGGCATTGGGAGAGCACGACACTGCCGGCATCGCGGGAAAACAGAGGACGCTAGGCCCGACGCGCGACATGGCCGAAAGCAATCCCGCCAAATCGAGCCTCCACGCAGCTTTGGCCGTGTCTTATCCCTTTTTGAGCGTTTTCTCTTCTGCCGGTCTTGCCTCGGCCGGCCTACCAACAATCTGACGTCATTAAGAACCGGATGGCCGCCTATCCATGGAGGCGGAGCGGCTTTTGCGCGAGCCCCGGTAGTTCGCGTGAGAGTTCCGCGCGCAAATTTCTTTTGTGCGATATACGAACAAATATCAAATATCGCACAAAATTCTTGCCGTCGGGATGGCTGTCGCTTTATGCCTGTCGTCAGGGAGGCACGAGGAGGCCTCATCCCGCAAGGAGAGATCCCGCATGGACAAGATAATCGGGAGCGCGGCTGACGCCGTCTCCAAAATCGGCGATGGCGCCGCCGTCATGATTGGTGGCTTTGGAGGTTCGGGTGCGCCGATCGAGCTCATTCACGCCCTGATCGATAAGGGCCCGAAGAACCTCACGGTCATCAACAACAATGCCGGCAATGGCCGCATCGGTATCGCCGCCATGATCGATGCCGGCATGGTCAGGAAGATGATTTGCTCCTTCCCGCGCTCGTCCGATCCGCGTGCCTTCACCGACAAATACCTTGCCGGGGAAATCGAGCTGGAGCTCGTGCCGCAGGGAACGCTCGCCGAGCGGATCCGCGCCGGCGGAGCCGGCATTCCTGCTTTCTTTACGCCGACCGGCTATGGGACCGATCTTGCAGAAGGCAAGGTCATCGCCGAGTTCGATGGCCGCCACTATGTGCAGGAACGCTGGCTGAAGGCCGATTTTGCGATCGTCAAGGCGCATGTCGGCGATACCCACGGCAACCTCACCTACAACAAGGCCGGCCGCAACTTTAACCCGCTGATGTGCATGGCGGCTGCCAAGACGATCGCGCAGGTCTCGAGCATCGTGCCGGCCGGCGGCATCGATCCTGAGCATGTCGTTACACCCGGCATCTTCGTCGACCGCCTCGTCGAGATCGCCAATCCGCAACAGGAAGAAGAGCTTATTCGAGCCGGGGTGGCCTACGTATGACCGTCGACATCAGAGAAGACATCAAGCTCTCCAACGCCCAGATCGCCTGGCGCGCAGCACAGGACATCGCCGACGGCGCCTATGTGAACCTCGGCATCGGCTTTCCGGAAATGGTTGCCCGCTATCAGCCGCCGGGCCGGCAGGCTATCTTCCATACGGAAAACGGCATTCTCAACTTCGGCGAGGCGCCACCATCAGGCGAAGAGGATTGGGACCTTATCAATGCCGGTAAGAAGGCAGTGACGCTGAAGCCGGGTGCAGCCTTCTTCCATCACGCCGATAGCTTTGCCATGGTACGCGGCGGCCATCTCGATGTCGCAATTCTCGGCGCCTATCAGGTCGCTCAAAACGGCGATCTCGCCAATTGGCGCGTCGGCGCCAAGGGTGTGCCGGCCGTCGGCGGCGCCATGGATCTGGTCCATGGTGCCAAGCAGGTCTGCGTCATCACCGAGCATGTCACCAAGAATGGCGAGCCGAAGCTGGTCGACAAATGCACCTTCCCGCTGACGGGGGTGGCTTGCATCACCCGCATCTATACGAGCCATGCCGTCATCGACATCAAGGACGGACGTTTCGTGCTGCGCGAGAAACTTGGCGCGATGTCGGTCGAGGAACTGCAGGCCATGACCGGTGCGCCGCTCCATATCGAGGGGCCGGTTGCCGATCTCGTCGTTCCCGAACTCTGAGGACAAGTCCATGACCGAAGCCTTTATCTGCGATTATATCCGCACGCCGATCGGCCGCTACGGCGGCTCGCTCTCCTCCGTTCGTGCCGACGATCTCGGCGCCATTCCGCTGAAGGCGTTGATGGCGAAGAACGCTTCCGTCGACTGGGAAGTGGTCGATGACGTCGTCTTCGGCTGCGCCAATCAGGCGGGCGAGGACAACCGCAATGTCGCCCGCATGTCGCTGCTTCTCGCCGGCCTGCCGGTCTCGGTGCCGGGCACAACGATCAATAGGCTCTGCGGCTCAGGCATGGATGCCCTCATCACCGCGGCGCGCGCCATTCGATCAGGCGAAGCCGAACTGATGATTGCCGGCGGCGTGGAAAGCATGTCGCGAGCCCCCTTCGTGATGCCGAAGGCCGATACCGCTTTTTCACGCTCTGCCGAAATCCACGACACGACGATCGGCTGGCGCTTCATCAATCCTCTGATGAAGAAGCAGTATGGCGTCGATTCCATGCCGGAAACCGGCGAGAACGTTGCCGAGGATTACAAAGTGAGCCGCGAGGATCAGGACGCCTTTGCCGTACGCTCACAGGCCAAGGCTGCGGCCTCCCAGGCGAGCGGCAGGCTGGCCAAGGAAATCACCTCGGTGACCATCCCGCAGCGCAAGGGCGATCCGATCATCGTCGAGAAGGATGAACATCCGCGCGCAACCAGCATGGAAGCGCTCGCCAAGCTGCCGACGCCCTTCCGTCAGGGCGGTACGGTGACAGCCGGTAATGCCTCGGGCGTCAATGACGGAGCGGCTGCCCTCATCATCGCTTCGGAAGCGGCGGCTAAGAAATATGGCCTGACGCCGATTGCCCGTATTCTCGGCGGTGCGGCCGGGGCCGTCCCGCCGCGCGTCATGGGCGTTGGACCTGTCCCGGCTTCCCGCAAGCTGATGGCGCGGCTTGGCATGAAGCAGGAACAGTTCGATGTGATCGAGCTTAACGAGGCCTTTGCCAGCCAGGGGCTTGCCGTTCTGCGCGAGCTCGGCATTGCCGATGACGATCAGCGCGTAAACCGCAATGGCGGCGCGATTGCGCTCGGCCATCCGCTCGGCATGTCGGGTGCCCGCATCTCCGGCACCGCAGCACTAGAGCTTGGTGAAACCGGCGGTCGTTATTCGCTATCGACCATGTGCATCGGCGTCGGCCAGGGCATTGCTGTGGCGCTCGAACGGGTCTGAGAGGGGCCTATTCGGGGATCGACTGCATCATGATTTCGCTGCGCAGGGCCGGTGCCTCGGCGCCGAAATAGGCCTTGAGCAGTTTTGGGAAATCGTTCGAGGTGTAGAAGCCCGTCAATGTGCGGTCGACGAGAAGCCGGAAGGCGGAATCGTCGCGCCGCATCGCGATGCCATAGGGTTCGTGTGTGAAAAGGCGGCTGCCGAGCTCGAGTTCGGAAGGGTTGCCCGCCCGGTCGGTAAGGCCGATGAGAAGGGACCGGTCGGCGAAGTAGGCATCGATCTTGTGATCCTCGAGCGCCTTCAAACCGTCCTCATGCGTCGGGAAATCGACGATGCGGGTCTGCGACACGTCGGGACCAATGGCATCGCGCAGCGTTGCACTGGTCGTCGTGCCGGCGCGCACGCCGATCGAGCTCTGGGCGGGCGACTTCAGGTCGACGGCGCTGACGGGGCGCTTGTCGAGAAAGAGAATCTGCAGGTAATCAGGCGAATCCTTGCGCAACAGCGCACTGGCACCTGTCAGGAAGATAGGCTGGGAGAAGTCGACGCTTTCACGCCGGGCAAGATTGATCGTGGTCGCACCGCAGAGCAGATCGATCTTGCCGTCCTTCACCGCGCCGAAACCATCAGACAGCGTCGTCTCGATATAATTCTGCCTGAGGCCTGAAACGTTAAGGCCGACCTCATCGGCGATACGGCGGCAGAGATCGATCGCATAGCCAGCAGGGCTGCCATCCGCCTTCTTGAAGGAGAAGGGCTTCTCGTCGGCGATATAGCCGAGACGGATGATCTTGCTCTGCTTGATCGCGTCGAGTGTCTGGGCATCTGCAGCCCCATAGGCAGAAGGACCGAGGGCAAGGCCCAGAAAAAGCAGCCATCTCACGCGCTTGAGCATGTCTTCCCCTCAAAGAGCGGTAACCCTCACCGCGAACCGAAGGCCGAGACTATGGGCTGCCGGTCATTTGTCAACGGGAGCACCCGTTGCCGCAGGCATGCCATCTCGCTCTTTCGTGCATTGCCCTTCTGCAATCTCGCCTGCTAAGACTGGCACATATCGTTTCATCACCTATGTCCTTGGTTTTTCGGGAGGCTATCGTCGCCATGGCAGATCTTGCTCAATTGCTTGCATCCATCAAAATTCCAGACCTCGCCGGCAAGGCCGTGCTGATTACTGGCGCTTCGACGGGCATTGGCGCTGCTGTCGCCCGCGCTCTGGCCGCTCAGGGCGTCAAGGTCGGCGTGCACTATAATGCCAGCCGTGAACCGGCCGAAAAGCTTGTCGAAGAGATCAGGGCAGCCGGGGCTACGGTGCATCTGGTGCATGGCGACGTCTCGCGGGAAGGTGAAACGGAGCGTGTCGTCGAAGAGACGGCCAAGACCTTCGGCCATCTCGACGGCCTGATCAACAATGCCGGCGGCATGCTCGGCCGCAAGCCGACTTCGGAATATACCGATGAGCATTATGAGAAGGTCATGAACCTCAATGCCCGTTCGGTGCTGGCGGCAACACGCGCTGCCCATCCCTGGCTGAAGAAGCAGGGCGGTTTCATCATCAACACGACCTCGATTGCGGCGCGCAACGGCGGCGGTAACGGTGCAATTCTCTATGCTGCTTCGAAGGGTTTCGTCTCGACGATCACCCACGGCCACGCCAAGGAATTCGTCGCCGACAAGATCCGTGTCAATGCGGTCGCGCCGGGCGTCATCGCCACGCCCTTCCACGAGCGCTATACGAATGACGAGCAGATGGAACTGCAGCGCAAGTCCATTCCAATGGGCTTCGTTGGCACGTCGGAAGATTGCGTCGGCGCTTATCTCTTCCTCGCCTCGCCGACCTTGTCAGGTTACATCACCGGTCAGATCATCGAGGTCAATGGCGGCCAGCTGATGCCCTGATCTGGGCCAGAACGACGCAAACTGAGGGAACTTTCGCACTGCAATGACGTTTCCCGCTTGGCCATTCAGCAAACGGGGGCGTCATGAGCTTTTCCTTCTCCGAACTCGACTTCCTGAAACCGGAGCTGGGGGCGGAATATATCGGTTCGGGCACACATTTTGCGGTTTTCTCCGCACACGCAGAACAGGTGGAGCTCTGTCTGTTCTCTCCCGATGGCAAGAAAGAGATTGCCCGGCTACCGCTGCCGAAGCGCGAGGGTGATATCTGGTCGGGCTACATCGCCGGCGTCGGCCCTGGTACGGTCTATGGCTACCGCGCGCACGGTCCGTACGATCCGAAAAACGGCCATCGCTTCAATGCCAACAAGCTGCTGCTCGACCCCTATGCCAAGCAGGTGCTCGGCGATCTCAAATGGGACGACGCGCTCTATGGGTATACGATCGGCAAGGACGATCTTTCCTTCGACGAGCGCGATAGCGCGCCTTACATGGTCAAGGGTGTCGTTCAGGATCCGGAATTCGACTGGGCCGGCGAACAAGCGATCCGGCGGCCATGGCCGGAGACGATCATCTATGAGGCGCACGTCCGGGGACTGACGATGCTACATCCGAAAGTGCCGGACAGATTGCGTGGCACCTTCCCCGGCATGTGCAGCGATCCGATCATCGATCATCTCTTGAAGCTCGGCATTTCCGCGATCGAGCTGCTGCCGATCCAGTTCTTCCCGAACGACCGCTATCTCGAAGAGAAGAAACTCACGAATTACTGGGGCTACCAGACGCTCGGTTTCTTCGCACCGCAGGCACGCTATCTCTCGGGTGACAAGATCACTGAGATCAAGACCATGGTGAGGAAGTTCCATGCCGCCGGCATCGAAGTCATCATGGACGTCGTCTATAACCACACGGCCGAGGGCAGCGAGAAGGGGCCAACGATGTCTTTCCGCGGTCTCGACAACGCAAGCTACTACATCCTCTCGCCCGACGATCCGCGCCATACTTTCGATACGACAGGCACCGGCAATACGCTGAACGTCGCTCATCCGATGGTCATGCGTATGGTGCTGGACAGTCTGCGTTATTGGGTCGGCGCCATGCATATCGATGGTTTCCGCTTCGATCTTGCCAGCACGCTCGGCCGCCAGGATATGGAATTCGACCGGCAGGGCCTGTTCTTCGGCGCGATCCGTCAGGATCCGATCCTTGCAGGGGTCAAGCTGATCGCCGAACCTTGGGATGTTGGAGCCGGCGGCTATCAGGTCGGCGGCTTCCCGCATCCTTTCCGCGAGTGGAACGATAAGTTCCGTGACGATGTACGCCGCTTCTGGAAGGGAGACGGCGGAATGGTGTCGGAGATCTCGCAGCGCATCACCGGCTCGGCGGTGCAGTTCAATCACTCGGCTCGCGGGGCGACGTCATCAATTAATCTGCTATCGGCGCATGACGGCTTCACGCTGACGGATACTGTTTCCTTCGACGACAAGCACAATGAGGCAAATGGCGAGGACAACAGGGACGGACATTCAGACAATCATTCGGACAATATGGGTGCCGAGGGCGTGACCGATAACGAGGACATCAACAGGCTGCGAGTACGCCGGCGCCGTAACATGATGGCAACCTTGATGCTCTCTCAGGGCGTGCCGATGATCCTTGCCGGCGATGAGGTCGGCAACGGTCAGGGCGGTAACAACAATGCCTATTGTCAGGACAATGAGATTGGCTGGACAAAATGGGACGGCCTCGATGATCCTTTCCTTGATTTCTGCCGCAAGGTCGTCGCGTTCCGCAGGGCGCATCCGGTGCTGAGGCAGGAACGCTTTCTGACAGGTGACAGTACCGAAGACGGCCGGATCGAAATCGCCTGGTACAAGCCGGACGCCAGTTTCATGGATGACGGCGCCTGGAACGACGACGGACTTCAAGTGCTCGGCGTCTACCTCTCGAAGAGTGCGCATTCCCCAGATACCGAGGAGATGGACGATCTCTATCTGGTTTTCAATGCTGGCGGCGATTGCGAGGTGCATTTGCCCGAGGTCAATGGCCTGAAGCACTGGGCGCGTGTACTCGATACCGGTGCTGAGGAGGATGCTTTCAAGCTCCATGAGCAGGAAGGTCCCGTCATGGTTTATGCCCAAAGCATTGCAGTCTTTGCGCCGAAGGGGCAGACCCGCCCGCCAAAGGATGCAAGCAAGGCCGAACGGCGCAGGTGGTTCCATTTCGGTCGGCGGAGCAGGTGACGGATCAATAGCAAGCAATGAATGCCAACGTCATCGCCGAGCTTGGTCTGATTTATGTCAGCGATACCGAACCGGGTATCCGCAGACGACGAAAAGGCAAGGGCTTCAGTTATACGCTGCCAGACGGGAAAACACTGGCCGACGAGGTCCAGCGGGCGCGTATCCATGCGCTCGGCCTGCCGCCGGCCTATGAAAATGTGTGGATCTGCATCGACGAACGGTCATCTGCAGGCCACCGGCTTCGATGTGCGTGGCCGCAAACAATACCGCTATCACAAGGATTGGCAGGCCTTCCGCAGCACCGGCAAATTCCATCAACTCATCGAGTTCGGCAATGCACTGCCAAAGATCCGGCGAACAGTGCTGCGCCATCTCGATACCGGCGCAGAGGACATCAACGGTGTGCTTGCCGCGCTGACGATATTGCTCGACGAAGCGCATCTGCGCGTCGGCAACCAGGCCTATGTAAAGCAGAATGATACCTATGGTGCAACAACACTGCTGAAGCGCCATCTGAAGATCGTTGACGGTCGCATCGAATTGAAATTCCGCGCCAAGGGCGGCAAGCGCGTGCAGCGCAGTCTCAAACATCCACGCCTGCAGAAGATATTGGAGGAGATCGCCGATCTGCCGGGCAGGCAGCTCTTCGTCTGGAAAGACGAGACAGGTGCGCTGAAACCGATCGATTCCGGCCGACTGAATGCCTATCTCGCTGACATCTCGGGCATTGCCATTTCCGCCAAGACCTTCCGCACATGGGCAGGTTCGCTTGCCGCTTTCTGCGCGGCACGCAGTGCCGCCTCAGAAGGACGACGGCCGACCGTCAAGGAGATGTCGGAAGCTGCGGCCGACGTCCTGCATAATACGCCGGCGATCTCGCGCTCCAGCTACATCCACCCGGCAATCATTGCGCTTTCATCCAAGGATGAGACGCTGGAGGAGGGCAGTAGCGAGCCCCTGCGTGGGCTTCGGGCGGATGAGAACCGCATGCTGGATTTCCTGGCACGCCAGAGCGTTCCCGAATGAACAAAAGAACCCGAGGTTGCACCGCAGGTTTTTGAGTTTACAGGAGGGTAAATGTCAGGCGGCGCACTTCTCGTCGCAGCCTTCCTCGACCTCTTTGGTATCTTGAAATCGGGATCGAAGGCAAAATCGATGGCGCTCCTAATCGTTCCCGAAATACTTAGCAATGCGGCTCAGGACGCATCGATATCGAGTTCTGGATAATGGCGGAAAATCCCCTCGGTACTGAAGGGAAGACGGCGGTCGGATTTCAGATAGCGGGCTATGTTGGGACGCTGCTCGACGCTGTCATGGAGGGCCGCAAGCAGCGGATATTTGCTGCGGTAGCTGCTCATCGCTCTCGGGAAGGCATAAAGCAGTCCCTCGACGACCTGGAATAGCGAGAGGTCCACATAGGTCAGCGCATCGCCGGCTATATGTTTCGCGCCCTCCGGGTTCTGTTGCAGAACGCGTTCGAAATAGTTGAGGAATTTCGGGACGCGTTCCTTGATGAAGTCGGCTGAGCGCGCCTTCGCTTCGTCCTTCTGATCCTCATAGTAGAGCGAGGTTGCAATCGGGTGATGTGTGTCATGCACCTCGGCCACGAAGTCGGTGATTGTCAGCTGCAACCCGTTCACGACATAGCGCAGCCCCTCGTCATCAGGCGCAAGCCCAAGTCTGGTGCCGAGATAGAGGAGGATGTTGGCGACATGCGGAATGATGAGATCGCCGTCCCTAAGGAAGGGCGGGGCGAAAGGGATATGTGCCTCGCTGTCGCTCTGCATAATGGCGAACATCGCGCCGGTGCCACGCCCGCGGCCGGATTGGCGGGTAATGTCGATATAGTCGGCACCCGCTTCCTCGAGTGCCAGCCGCACAAATTCTCCACGGCCCTGGATGCCGTCCCAATAATAAAGCTCGTAAGTCATTTGCCCTCGTAATGTCTTTAACGCCTTGTTTCGCGGCCGAAATCCTTGCGAAGTTCGTCCTTCGTCTTTTCAAGTGTGTCCTTCTGCTTCTTCGTCAACTGCTCTCCGGCACGGTTGATGTAGAAATTCAACATCGACATGGCCGACCGAAAGGGGCTCGATTTGCGCCGGTCGCTGTCGTCGGCCGAGTGTTTCAGGGAAGCGGCGATCTTCTTCGGATCGTTGGATGTGAAGACACCTTCCTTGAGGTCCATGGCGTCACTGTTTTCGGTGACATCCTGTGACCATTTCTTCTTGCTCTTCGCCATTGCGAGTGTCCTTTAGAGCGGCGGCTGGTGGCCTCGCGCCACCTGCCGCGTTGCTGGCGCCTGATGGTGCCGTCAGTGATGGGCGTGGTGTTCGTTGCGCTTGCGGGTGGCGGCTGCCTTCTTGGCGGAAGCGGAGCGTTCTTCTTTCGAGCGGGATGCGGAGGCATGGCCGCCGATCCGTCCGCCTTTTTCGGAGGATTCGTTCGTATCCTTCTTGCCGCGCCCGGAGCCTGATTTGTTGCCGCCGCCGCTTTCCTTGTTGACGGTTGCCCATGCACGGCGTTCAGCCTCCCCTTGGGATACGCCGCGGTCCTCATAGCCTTCCTCGATATGCTCGGCCTTTCTCTTCTGCTTGTCGGTATAAGCGGATTTGTCACCTCTCGGCATGGCTGCCTCCTCTGGTTCGAAAGAGGCTCAACCGCCGGCCATCCAAAAAGTTCCGAGGCCGTCTCGGCCGCCGCCCGTTTGGGAAATATCCGCAACTTGAAGGTTCTGACGCAGTCGGGGCCTAGGCAATGGGACGCTGGCGGGAAGCGGTCTTCACCGCGCGGTCGAGTGCTGCGGTGGTAAACGGCTTTGGCAGCAGCACGGAACCGGAAAAGCGGTTCGCATCCGGCGGATTGCTGTTGCCAGTCGCAAAGACGAGGCCGACCGACGGGAAGGCTTCGCGCGCCAGCGCTGCGAAGGCCGGGCCGGACATGCCCGGCAAGCCGACATCGGCAACGATAATATCTGTATTCGTATCTGCGCTGCGCAGGAGTTCGATGCCCTGTTCTCCGCTGTCGGCTTCGATCACGTCATAGCCGAGATCCCGCAGGATTTCGGCAGTATCCATGCGGATGAAGGCATCATCCTCGACCAGCAGAAGCTTCAGCCTGGGCTGGACGATGCCGCGCGGTTGCTCGCTACCCGGCAGCGGTGCCGGGTTGGTATGGCGGCGTTGCACCTGGTTGGCAAGGACGTGGCGGACTTTCCGCGCCAATGCCTCCCGTGTGTATGGCTTGGAGAGGAGCTCCAGGCCAGGATCGAGCCGGCCGCCATGGACGATCGAGTTTTCGGTATAGCCTGACGTATAAAGCACGGCGACGTTGGGCAGGCGCTCGCGGGCCATGCGTGCGAGCTCCGGGCTCTTCAGCGGACCAGGCATGACGACGTCGGTAAAAAGCAGGTCGATATGCGCGCCGCTTTCGATCACGGTCAATGCGCTTTGCGCGTCCTTGGCCTTAAGTACGTGGTAGCCGAGATCGATCAGCATCTCGACAACGGCTGCGCGCACACCTTCGTCATCCTCGGCGACCAGAATCGTCTCGGTGCCGCCGGTTGCGGGAACATTGTCGCCAGTGGTGATCCGGTCTTCGCTTTGGAAGGAGCGGGGAAGATAAAGCTTCACCGTCGTGCCTTCGCCGATCTCGCTGTAGATCTTCACATGGCCCCCGGACTGCTTGGCGAAACCGTAGACCATGGAGAGGCCGAGACCGGTGCCCTTACCCTCCGGTTTGGTGGAGAAAAACGGTTCGAAAGCCTGCTCGATGATCTCCGGTGGCATGCCTGTGCCAGTGTCGGTCACAGCGAGCACCACATATTGGCCGGCTGCGACCTCCGGATGAGTGCGGCTATAGGAGTCGTCGAGAAAGGCGTTGCCCACTTCGATCGTCAGTTTGCCTGCTCCATCCATTGCATCGCGGGAGTTGATCGCAAGGTTCAGCAGCGCGTTCTCGATTTGGATCGGGTCGGCGAAACTGTTCCAGAGGCCGCCGGAGACCATGGTCTCCACTTCGATTTCCTCACCGAGCGTGCGGCGCAGCATGTCATCCATTGCGGAGACGAGGCGGCCGATATTGATCACCTTCGGCTCCAGAGGCTGGCGGCGGCCGAAGGCGAGAAGCTGGCTGGCGAGCCGCGATCCGCGCTCGACGGCGGATAGAGCGTTGGAGATGCGATCCTTGGCCCGGCCATTATTCGTCACATCCTTGCCGAGAAGCTGGAGATTGCCTGAAATGACCTGCAACAGGTTGTTGAAATCGTGCGCGACACCGCCGGTGAGCTTGCCGATCGATTCCATCTTCTGCGCCTGCTGCAGGGCTGCTTCCGCCTGCTGGCGTTCGAGAATTTCGGCGGCGACACGGACTTCAAGCGTTTCGTTCAGCTTGCGGAGCTGATCCTCGGCCTCGCGGCGCTGGACGATCTCAAGCTCGGCAGCGCGGATGAGCCGGGCGTTGTCGATTGCGACGGCAGACTGGCCAGCCACGCTGACGAGGCTTGCCTCCGCCGCATCCGAAAAGCGGGCGGGCTGGCTGTGACCGAAGAACAGCCCGCCAATGACGTTGCCGTCGCGCGACTTGACCGGCACGGCGAGATAGCTGCGCACAGGAAGGTGGCCGCTCGGCATCCCGGAATGCGGCGCATTCTGCCCGTAGCGGGGATCAAGCAGGATATCGTCGGAGCGCACGACGCCCTCGCCGCTGAAAGTCGGTGCAAAAACCTTGGTGTTGCGCGGCATCGGAAGCCTGTCGAAATGTTTCCGGTCGACACCCGACAGCGCGTAAAGCATGTAACTGCCGCCTTCACCATCATCGACATTGTAGAAGAAGGCGCCGAATTCGGCGCCCGTCAACGCTACCCCGGCATCGACCGCGATCTGTGTCAGGCGATCGACATTGAGTTCGGCGGTAATCGCCGAGCCGGCCCTGTTAACGACGGCGAGTGTTGCGGATTTTTCCCGCGCCTCATCCAAAGCGAGGCGCTCCCGGTGCTTGGCAAGCACCTGGTCCGTCACTTCCATCGTCGCGCAGAGAATGCCGGCGACCTTGCCGTCATCGTCCCGCAGCGGCGTATAGGAAAAGGTGAACCAGGTATCTTCCGTCTGTCCGTCGCGCCGCATGGGCACGTGCAGCTCCTTGTAGAGCTGCGACTGCCCCTTAAGCGTGGCTTCCACGATCGGCTCGAACTGCGGCCAGATATCCGACCACACCTGCTGAAATGGTTTTCCGAGGGCGGCAGGATGCCGTTCGGGAAAGATCGCGACATAGGCGTCGTTATAGATGAAGGCGAGTTCGGGACCCCAGGCGACGAATTTCGGCTGGCGTGAATTGACCACCATTTCCGCGATATGCCGGAGTGAACTCGGCCAGGCTTCGACTGACCCGATGCCGGAAGCATCCAAACCATTCCGGCGCAGCAGATTCCCGATTTCGCTATCGCCTTCCGGCCAGCGGCCCCCAACCCGTGCCATCAAAAATCGCTTTCAATCTTACTGTGGCATCACCCGAGCCGGGTCTGCCGGTCCACCGTCGACAAAATAGAGGCGTCGGGCAGGAGGGAAAGAGCGAGCTGCAAATATCGTTAACCGGGCAAAGCGTCCGATTACGCGCAAAAAAGCTGTTTATGTTTGTTATTCCTGGTCCAGCTTCTGCGAGGCGATGAAGGCGCGGCTCAAAGCAAAAGAACGAAGCTGTATCGGCTTGCGCGGATCGCGAAAAAATACGCCGACTATATTGTCAACCAGAAGGATGAGCCCCAGTGCGAAACCGACATAGAGTAAAGCGGCGATCAGAAGAAGCGACATCTCCATCCCTCACACCTGTGCTGGAAAACCCCGGCCGGAGGCCGCAGGAACTGGGATGGCAAGGGAATGGGCGAAATGGTTGTTCATGGCAACTTCCCCTGTTTGCCCATAAACAGCCGGAGGATACTCTTGTTCCCCGTTTCGAGGGGTGGACGCAGCTTTTTAAAAAGCTGTCCAGACGGACGTTTCATTCGGCTTGTGGTCACCCCCGCATAGAAGCTGGCGCTTCATGAGTTTCTTAGCGCGCAACTAATTCAAACTTATGACAAAAAAAGCTAAGGGGCGCCGCGAAGGCGCCCTTTTCATTGCAATTTGAATATTTCTCTTCAGGAAGCCGACTTGCGTACGGCTGTCCGTTTCGGGGCCGGTTTGACGATGCCGTTGGTCTTTGTGTTTGTTGCCGCCTGTTTGGCAGGTTTCTTGGCTTCGCTGCCATTCGTGACCTCAGCCGCTACTGCCGGTGCCGCCGTCTTGGCTGCCGCCCGTTTCGCCCGAGGTTTCACTTCCTTGCCGTTTGGAGATTTTGAAGCCCCCTTGAGCGTGTCATGCTCGGCCCTTGCTTGTTCCCAATGAACGGAATCCCGTCCCGTCGGGTGTCCCTCTTCTTCCCAGAGGGCATATGCACGTTTCTTTATCCACTCTTCCCGAGTTTCTGCCATCGCTGATCTCCAGTCACAACATGCCGTCGTTCGAACGCGATACCGTTGAAAAGGTTCCAGACTATGGGGCCGGTTTCAAGTGGATTTGCCAAGTAAATCGGGAATATTTTTGCGTTGCAGTATTTATAGGCAATAACTCGTTCTAGTTGCCTTGATATTGGACAGCACGGTGCAGGTCCTCGACGAAATTCGCACGTTGGCGCGCGACATCCTCTTCCTCGCGAATCCGCAGGAGGAAGGAAGGGTGAATGGTCACGAGCACCGGCGGACGGTTCTCTGGCGTGAGGATGTGGCCGCGCTCGGGTGTCAGTTTCACCCTCGAGCCAAGGAGAGAATAAAGTGCTGTCGCACCGAGCGCGACAAGGAGATTAGGCCGCACGACGCTGATTTCGGCACCGAGCCACCAGGCGCAGCGCTGGATCTTCCCGGCATTGGGTTTCGAATGCAGGCGGCGCTTGCCGTGAGGCTCGAACTTGAAGTGCTTGACCGCATTGGTGACGTAGCATCGCGAGCGGTCGAGCCCAGCCTCTTCGAGGCAGATGTCGAGCAGGCGTCCCGCCGGGCCTACGAAGGGGCGTCCCGCGATATCCTCCTTGTCGTCGGGCTGTTCGCTGACGAGCATGATCTCGGCCTTTTGTGATCCCTTCGCCGAAGACGAGCTGGGTGCCGTTCTTGTAGAGTTCGCAGCGCGTGCAGCCTTCCGCCTGATGTCTAAGCTGATCGAGGCTGGCGGCGTCGGCGCTTTCAAGCGTGAAGGCGGGGCCGAATTTCGGTGCGACGTTCATGGCGGCAATATCTTGGCTTTCAACCTCAACCGATCGCGCCGCGGATTGTTCCTGCTCGTTCGGAACAACCCGCAGCCTCAGGAATTTGATGCTGATTGGAAATCACACGGGGTGAGGGATGAACCAGATTTCACAGACAGGCACGATCACGGAAGGCACGGGACGCTGGGGTGCCGCGCTGCTCGCGGCTGGCGGCGCACGTTTTCGTCTCTGGACGCAGGGTGAGAATGCGATCTCGCTGCGGCACCTCGGCCGGGATATCCCGATGCAGGACGTCGGTGGCGGCTGGTTCGAAGCCACTGCGGCGCAAGCATCCGCCGGCGATGAGTACATGTTCGTCCTCCCTGATGGAAAAGCCGTGCCGGACCCTGCGTCACGGGCGCAGACAGGCGACGTGCATGGGCCGTCTCTGATCGTCGATCCAAGCTATCAATGGCAGAGCTCGCGCTGGCGCGGCCGTCCCTGGGAAGAGGCCGTCATCAGCGAAATCCATATCGGTGCCTTTACGCCTGAGGGTACGTTCCGGGCTGCTGCGGAGAAACTGAAGCATCTTGCGGAAACCGGCATCACGGCTGTCGAAGTGATGCCGGTTGCGCAATTTGCCGGCAATCGCGGCTGGGGTTACGATGGCGTGCTACACTATGCGCCGCATTCCGCTTACGGCACGCCAGCCGATTTCAAGGCCTTCATCGATACGGCACATGGCCTCGGCATCATGGTGCTGCTCGACGTCGTCTACAATCATTTCGGACCCGAGGGCAATTATCTTCACACCTATGCGCCCAGCTTTTTCCGCAAAGACCGAGAAACACCCTGGGGGGCGGCGATCGATTTCGGGCGGGAACCGGTGCGGCGCTTCTTCATCGAGAATGCGCTCTACTGGATCGGTGAGTTCCGGTTGGACGGGCTCAGGCTCGATGCCGTGGAGCAAATCCATGATACCTCTGAAAAGCATGTGCTTTCGGCCATGGCCGAAGAAGTGAAAGCCACCTTCGCCGACAGGCAGGTTCATCTCGTCGTCGAAGACCAGCGCAATCTCGTGGAATTGCTGGTCCGCAACGAGAACGGCGCTCCCAAAGCTTACGAGGCCGAATGGAACGATGATTTCCATCATGTGGCACACATCATCGCGACCGGCGAAACCATCGGCCACTACAAGCCTTTCGCCGATCAGCTCTGGCATAAGCTTCGCCTTGCGCTTCAGCATGGCTTCATCTATCCGGATCGCACCGATACGCCGGAACTACCTGTCGGCGATCGTCGCTACGTGCCGCCGACCGCCTTTGTCGATTTCCTGCAGAACCACGACCAGATCGGCAACCGCGCTTTCGGCGAGCGGTTGGTGAGCCTTTCCGATCCCGATATGCTGGATGCGCTGACAGCGATACTCTTGCTCTCACCGCACATTCCCTTCCTCTTCATGGGGGAGGAGTATGGGGAGAGGCAGCCCTTCAATTTCTTCACTGATTACACGGGTGAGCTCGCCAAAATAGTCCGCGAGGGTCGCATGGCGGAAGCCGAGGGTTTCGGTGGATTGAAGGCTGGCAGGACCGCGGCCGAACTGCCCGATCCGAATGCCCTTTCGACCTTCGAGAATTCGAAACTCGGCTGGCAATGGCGGGAGAACGAAGAGGGCCGGAAAAGCTTGGCTTTCGTCGCTGAGCTCCTGAAGCTGCGCAAGACCTATATCGTACCGCTGCTGCGGCAGAGCTGGACCATCGAGAGCGGCGCGCTGGAGGCGTCCGAAGGGACGGTGGCCATCTGGTGGAAGTTTGCGAATTTGACTCTGGCGCTACGCGCCAATTTGTCGGGGCAGGCGCTGGTCTTGCCGTCGGTCGCCGGGACGGTGATCTACGAGCGCTACGGCAAGGAAGCAAAGTCCGCCGAGAATGGCGCGCTGCCGCCGCATTCGGTTGTCTTTGCCATCGATATTGAGCCGGCAAATTAAGCATCTGAAAATTTCGCGTTGAGAGCGAGCCGCGCACTGATTGAACGCAGACGATTCGCGGCTATATCCTGTGGCGATGTTCCAACTGCTGTCGACCTACTGGCCGCATATCCTCTTCGTCATCTCCATTGCCATGGGGGCAGCGGCGGCGATCCACGCTACCATGACCAAGGAAGAGGTCCGGGCTGCGACCGGCTGGGTGGGTGTGATCATCCTCTCGCCGATCATTGGYGCGCTGCTGTACATGATTGCCGGCATCAACCGTATCCGCCGCAAGTCGCTGAGCCTTCGCCGCGACGCGTTGCTGCCTGCCGCTGATCTGGACGAGCTCGAAAAGTTTGACGCGGAGACCGATGCCGTCATCAGCCAGTTCGGCCGGCGTTTTGCTGCCCTGCAGACGCTCGGCGATCGCGTCACGCGCTATCCGTTGACGACGGGCAATACGATCGACATGCTGGAAAATGGCGACGAAGCCTATGCGGCGATGAAGACCGCAATCGATGGCGCCGAGCGCAGTATCCTGCTGGAAACCTATATCTTCGACCGTGACAGGATCGGACTGCGCATCGCTGATGCGCTGATTGCAGCCGTCAAGCGAGGCGTGGAAGTGCGCGTGCTGATCGATGCGGTTGGTGCGCGCTATTCGGTGCCGAGCATTCTCGGATACCTGAAGGACGGCGGCGTGACCGTCGATGTCTTCAATGGCAATGTCATCATGGGCCTGAGGTTGCCCTACGCAAACCTGCGCACACACCGCAAGATCCTGATCGCGGATGGAAAGATCGCACTGACGGGTGGCATGAATATCCGCGAAGGCTTCAGCGAGGAGGCGGTCGGCGAGAGTTTTGCCCATGACACGCATTTCAGCGTCAGCGGCCCGGCGGTGGCCGATCTCTTCGACGTCGCGGCCGAGGACTGGCGCTTCACGACAGGCGAAGTCCTGAACGGCGAGGCCTGGCGCAGCGACCGACTGGAGCGCAAGCGCGGCGATCCGGTCTTCTTGCGCGTCGTCGCTTCCGGACCGGACCGGAGCGTGGAGACGAACCACAAGATGCTGATAGGTGCCTTTTCCGTAGCGCGCCAGTCGATCCGGATCATGTCGCCTTACTTTCTGCCGGACCGGGAGCTGATCAGTGCGCTGACGACGGCGGCCCGGCGTGGCGTGGAGGTTGATATCGTTGTGCCTGCCGCCAACAATCTCGTTCTGGTCGACCGGGCGATGACGGCGCAGTTCGACCAGATCGTCAAGAACTACTGCCGCATCTGGCGTTCGACCGGCAGCTTCAGCCATTCCAAGCTTCTCTCTATCGACGGAACCTGGGCCTATGTCGGTTCCTCCAATCTCGATCCGCGCTCGCTGCGGCTGAATTTCGAAGTCGATCTCGAAGTGCTGAATGCCGGCTTTGCCGCCGAAATCGATGAGCGCATCGACGATGCCATCAAGTCCGCCACGCCGGTTACGCTCGAGGGGCTGTGGTCCCGGCCCTTCCTGGTGCGGCTCCTCGAAAAGGTGCTGTGGCTCGGTTCCCCATATCTTTGACAGAGTTTTCGTGATTGCGGCATGGCAAGTTTTGTTGCGCTGCCTATAATCCTGAAAAAGAGCTTTTCGAGCAATGGAGCCGGCGTTCCTTCCGATGCAAGTCAAGAAGAAAGACAGTCTGCCCGCCAGTATCATCGCTTCCATCAAGAACAGGAAGAAGCGCGTTGAGACCTGGCGTGCGGGGCCGAAACCGCGCAATGACGGCACTCTTATCGCCTCCTACAATGTCCATAAATGCGTCGGCACTGACCGACGCTTCGATCCGGAACGCACGAGCCGTGTCATCCATGAGATCGATGCCGATGTGATCGCGCTGCAGGAAGCTGATACACGTTTTGGCGAACGGACCGGCATTCTCGATCTTGCCCGGCTGGAGCGGGAGACCGGGCTGGTGCCGGTTCCGATCCCGGGTGTGACGAAGGCGCATGGCTGGCACGGCAATGTCGTGCTTGTCCGCAAAGGTCTGGTGCATGATGTGCATCAGGTGAAGCTGCCGGGGCTAGAGCCGCGCGGCGCGCTGGTTGCGGAAATAGAGCTCGAAGCTGGCGGGACGCTGCGCATCATCGCCGCCCATTTCGGCCTGCTGCGGCATTCGCGGGCGCAACAAGCAAAGACGCTGGTTGATCTCATCAGCGACCGTCACGAAATGCCGACAATCCTGCTTGGCGATCTCAACGAATGGCGGCTCGGCGACCGCTCGTCCCTCAATACTTTCCAGATGGCCTTCGGTCCGCTGCCGCCCGCCGTTCCAAGCTTTCCCGCCGGCTTGCCGGTCCTGGCGCTCGACCGCATCATTGCCAACCGGAAAGGCATCATCTCCGCCGTGGAGGTGCATGACACTCCACTCGCCCGCATGGCGTCCGACCACCTACCGATCAAGGCGGTGGTCGATCTGCAGCAGGAAGTGGCAAGGGCTTAGCGCCGTGCAGGCTCTCAGGCCCGGACGGGAGCGGGAAGAAGCTTGCCTCTCACCAGCAGCCAGAGCGTCCCTACTGCAATGATCGCAAGCGCGATGTTGACCAGCACGAAGATAACGGGCGCAAGCTCGCTGATCGCGCCGGTGTCGCCGCGTGCCGTCATACGCAGTGCTGCTGTCGAAAGCGCTGTAAGGCCGAAGGTGAAGGCCCAATAGGAGCCGGCGAAGGGTTGTTGCATGATCCAGGGCAGCTGGCGGCTGATGATCAGGACCTGCAGGATCGCGTAGCCGAACATGGCATGCACGAACATATCGGGCGTGCCGGTCGTCACGCTCAGATAGGCGACGCTACCGACTGCGGGCGGGGCAAGCTGGATGCCCAGAGTCGGGCGCAGCGGTGCGGCTAGCTCCGGCGCCATCAGCAGCCGGTGCAACAAGACGGATTCGATTGCCAGCCAGGAAAAGAAACCGGCGCCGAAGGCGAGCTGGCCCCAGTCGGCATAACCAAGCGTGCCTGCCGCGATGGCGGTGACGAAGGAACCGGCAACAGTCGGCAGATAGAGAACCGGCGTGTTGGTGACCGGATCACGCCCACCCCGCCAGAGCAGACCGGTTCGCCACAGCAGGAAAAACAGGGTGATGGCGAACCCTGCCAGAGACAGAACTTCAGTCGCGATGCGCGAATAAGGAAGGATCGCAAGTCCCGCCAGCATGGTCGCGACGCCGATCAGGCCGACGAAGCAGCACTGGATGGGATGTTCGAGTTCCGCCGTCACCTCCTTCGGCGCGACAAACCATTTTGCGGCGTAGAGGAGGATGAGGACGAGCCAGATCGCAAAGCCAAGAAGGCTGATGGCTTCACCTACGCTGGCCGGAACCGGCCAGATGGCAGCGGCGGCGCGCCAGCTGTTGCCGAGCCCGACAACACCAAGAACAATGCCAAAGAATGCAGCGGGTATGCGGGGGAGCGACATATTCGTTTCTCCGGATTGGTCCGGCAGGGTCATTTGCCCCGCCGGTGCGGCAAGCGGTTCACGTTGGACGTTTTACCTTGCAATGGCATCGGCAGCGTCCATCACGCGGGCCGAATAGACAAGAGCAGCACCGGCATTAACGGAGATGGCGACACCGAGGGCCTCAGCAATTTCCTCCTTGGTGGCGCCGACCTTCTGGGCCTCGGTCGTATGTACGGCAATACAGCCATCGCAACGGACGGTGACGGCGACGGCAAGGGCGATCAGTTCGCGCTGCTTGGCGCCGAGATGGTTGGTCTTCTGTCCGGCCGTCGAAAGGGTCTGGTAGCCTTTGATGGTCTCGGGCGCGATCTTGGAGAGTTCGCCTATCCGGCCCAGGAGTTCGCCGCGATATTCCTTCCAGTCCAACATGAAAATCATTCCTTCTCATATCAGCGACGGCGTGATTGCCTTGGCTGTTGGAAGTGACTATGACCTTCAAGGATGATAGTTTGAATGCTCAGAAAAGTCATTTTCTAGCGCGATCGTCTCATGGATGTTTTAAGCCGCCTTATCGAACTTGCCCGCCTGCAGCCGACGCTCGACATTCGCTGCCGGCTGCAGGGCGCGTTTCATATCGACCACGAGCCCGTTGCAGCAGGTACGTTGCCGTTTCATCTGATCCTCGGCGGCGATTGTCTCATTCGCCTCGGCTCCGGTCGTGAGATCACCTTGCGCTCTGGCGATTTCCTGCTGCTGCCGCGTGGGGATGCGCATACGATCGTTGGCTTGCGGCCACGCGGCGAAGCACAGCCCCTGCGCATTGCCGCGGGTGGCATGCTGCCTTTGCGCGAAAACGGCGAAGGCGAGGCCGATGTCGACCTGCTCTGTGGTCATTTCGATTGCGCGCCGGGGTCGGCTGCCTTGCTGCTCGACAGCCTGCCTGACGTCTTTCACGTATCGCTCGCCGAGGAGTCGGAGGAGCTGCTGAAGACGCTGGTCGCGATGCTTTATAGGGAAACGGCTGAAGAGAGGCCGGGAGCATTGGCGATCATCACCGCAACCTGTCTCTCGCTTTTCATCATGGCGGTGAGGGCAGGCAAGGTCTCGCCCGTCGCATCCTCGGGGCTGCTGCAATTGCTTGGGGATGCCAGGCTCGGCAAGTCCGTCGTGGCAATGATGTCCTCGCCGGCCTTTGGCTGGACGATCGATGATCTTGCCCGTCATTCGGCCATGTCGCGGGCTACCTATGCCCGGCAATTTCGCGAGCGCGCGGGAATGACGGTCGGCGCGTTCCTGACCGATATCAGGATGATGCTGGCGAGTGACCTGCTGCTCAGGACGCGCCGAACGGTTGCAGATATCGCTGCAGAGGTCGGTTATGAATCGGAAGCCGCCTTCGGCAAGGCTTTCAAGGCAAGACGCAGCATAACGCCGGCGCGCTTCCGCGCTGCGGAGCAGACAAGACAGAATGGGCAGGGGTGATGCGCGGGGGAGGCTAAGCACCTTGCCGCTCGACTTCCGTCAGCACGGATATGAAAGCCCTGAGGCTTTGCGGCACATGCCTGTGACCGGGATAATAGAGGCAGAGTCCGGGGATCGACGGACACCAGTCGTCAAGCACAGAGATAATCTCACCGCTGGCAAGATAGGGCCGCGCGACCCTCTCCGGCACATAGGCGATACCGAGCCCTTTGACCGCCGCTTCCGCCATCAGCTCTACATGATCGAGCGTGAGCGCACCCGATACCTCGATAGTCACTTCCTGGCCGTGTTTCTCAAATTCCCAGCGGTAGAGTTTGCCGCTCGGCATACGTAGGCGGATGCAGCGGTGGCGCTTGAGGTCTTCAGGCGTCTTCGGTCGCTTGTGGTTTTTCAAGTAGGCTGATGAGGCAACCGCGAGGAAACGTGCCTCGCCGCCGAATTCGACCGCTATCATATCAAGCGGCACGGATTCCCGCAGACGGATGCCGGCATCGAAGCCCTCGCCGACAATATCGACCAGTCGGTTTTCGGTGACGATATCGAGCGATATCTCCGGATAGCGTTCGAGAAAGAGAGGAATGGCGGCATTCAATAGCACGCGGGCGGCAATTTCGCTAGCGTTGATGCGTAGTGTACCGCTCGGCTGCCCGCCGAATTCGCCGACGGCATCGAGCGCCAGATCGAGATCGCGCAAGACCGGTTTCAGCCTGTCGAGAAGCATTTCGCCGGCTTCGGTGGCTGCGACACTGCGTGTCGTGCGATGCAGCAGGCGCACGCCCATGCGCGCTTCCATGTTGCGCATCATGTGGCTCAGCGTCGAAGGCGAGAGGCCGAGTTCGCCGGCCGCCTTGCGAAAGCTGCGATGGGCGACGATTGCCGAGAAGGCATTGAGGTCATCAAGTGTTGGCCGATAACTCATGGGTATTTTTCAATAGCTCATGCAAGTTTGAACGGATTATCACATCAATAAACGTCTCTATCTTTGCTGTCATCAAGCCGCGACCCAGCGGCGTCAGAAAGGTAGAGACGATGACAAAGACATGGTTCGTCACAGGCACATCCTCCGGTTTCGGCCGGATCATGACTGAGAAACTGCTGGCGCGCGGCGATCGCGTCGCAGCAACCTTGCGCAAGCGCGAAGCCCTGGCTGACCTTGAAGCGCAGTATGGCGAGCAGCTCTTGGTCTCGACCCTCGACGTCACCGACGACCGTGCCGTTCATGCAGTCGTCGACGCCGCCTTCGAGCAGATGGGACGCATCGATGTCGTTGTCTGCAATGCCGGTTATGGCCTGTTCGGCGCCTCAGAAGAGGTGAGCGATGCACAGATCCGCCATCAGATCGATACCAACCTGATCGGCTCCATCCAGGTGATCCGGGCGGCCTTGCCGCATCTGCGTCAGCAGGGCGGTGGTCGCATCCTGCAGGTCGCTTCGGAAGGCGGGCAGATCGCCTATCCGAATTTCAGCCTCTATCATGCCACCAAATGGGGGATCGAAGGCTTCATCGAGGCTGCGGCGCAAGAGGTCGCCCCTTTCGGCATCGACATCACCATTGCCGAGCCGGGACCGGCGGGCACGGATTTCGGCGCCGGCCTCGTCAGGTCGCCGCAGATGGATGTCTATGAGGATACGCCGGCCGGCCAGGTGCGCAAGGCAATTGCTGACGGCTCGTTCAAGATCATGGGCGACCCCGTGAAGATGACCGACGCGATGATCGCGGCGGCCGAAAAACAACCGGCCCCCAAAAGGCTTGCGCTCGGCAGCACGACCTATCAGTCGATCCGCAAAGCGCTGAACGAGCGGCTTGCCGAGCTGGAAGCGCAGAAGGACATCACGCTGTCGACCGACATCGACGCGTGAACCCCCTCAGCGATCGATAGTCGACAGGATCGTGTCGTTGTAGCGCTTGCCCGAAACCTTGCCGGGGGCAAGCGCTTCATCGAGCGCCTTCATCTGCTCGGCATTGAGGGCGATGGAGRCGGCGGCGATATTATCTTCCAGGTAGGTGCGGCGCTTGGTACCGGGGATCGGCACGAAGTCGCTGCCCTTGTGCAGGATCCAGGCGAGCGCCACCTGGCCGGGCTTGACGCCGAGCGAGGATGCAACCGAGCGGACGGCCTCGGCTGCGCGGACATTGGCGTCGTAATTTTCGCCCTGATAGCGCGGATCGCCGCGACGGAAATCGCCCTCCGGATAATCCTCGGCGCGCTTGACCTCGCCGGTCAGGAAGCCGCGGCCGAGCGGGCTGAAGGGGACGAGACCGATGCCGAGCTCCTTCAAAGCCGGGATGACGTCGGCTTCCAGATTGCGCTCCCACAGCGAATATTCGCTCTGCACGGCAGAAACTGGGTAGACGGCGTGGGCGCGGCGGATATTGGCAACACCGGCTTCGGAGAGGCCGAAGTAACGAACCTTGCCTTCCTTGACGAGCTCAGCGACCGTGCCGGCGACATCTTCCATCGGTACAGCCGGATCGACGCGGTGCTGGTAGATGAGGTCGATGTGGTCGGTGGCAAGACGCTTGAGTGAGCCTTCGACGGCGCTGCGAATGGTTTCCGGCCGGCTGTCACGCTCGGTGCCAACCTGCTTGCCGTCCTTCAGGCGAAAGCCGAACTTGGTGGCCAGCGTCACTTCATTGCGGCGGCCCTTGAGAGCTCGACCGAGCAGCTCCTCATTCCTATAGGGGCCGTAAACTTCGGCCGTATCGAGGAAAGTGCAGCCGAGCTCGATGGCGCGGTGAAGGGTTGCGATGGATTCCGTCTCATCGGCCGGCCCGTAGGACTGGCTCATGCCCATGCATCCGAGGCCGATGGCCGATACTTCAAGTCCCTGGCTGCCGAGTTTGCGCTTCTGCATCGTGATGCTCCTGCTTCTCAAGTAAGGAGAGGTCTATATAGACCCCGGTGCAGGATTATGAATGCGCGAAAATCCCGATAAGCTGCGTGAGCGTTCAGCAGTCCCGGCGCCGCCGGCTGTTTTTGCCGTCCGATGCGAAGGTGACAAGGCGAATGGCATCCATCAAGATGGAGACGATTTGCTTCCACATGGCTTCTCTCCTTTTCCTTTGTTCTCCTCCCCTTGCGCCTGGTCTTCAAACGAGCTTATCGTCGACTTCGGATGACTTGAGGTTATGGGATGAAACGTGGTCGGCTGCCGCTGACGGCATTGAGAAGCTTCGAGGTCGCGGGACGGCTCGAGAGCTTCACGCTTGCGGCCGAGGAGCTGTTCATCTCGCAGGCCGCCGTCAGCCGGCAGATCCGCGAGCTGGAACAGCTATTGGGTGAGCCGCTCTTTGAGCGGCGCCATCGAAGTGTCATCCTGACTGGAAGCGGCCGGAAGTTGCTTGCCGTGCTCACCCCTTCCTTCGACCGGATCGATGAGTGCCTTGAGGATATCCGCAGAGCTTCAGTGTCTGCGGATCTGAAAGTCAGCGTCGAACCCTCCTTTGCCGCTTGCTGGCTCGTGCCTCGGCTGCCGGAATTTCGCAAACGTCATCCTGACGTTGAGATATCGCTCGATGCCGATCCGCGGACGATCGAATTCCGCACCGGCCAGGCGCAGATCGCGATCAGGCACAGCGCCACCGTCACCGCGTGGCCACGGACAGAAAGCCGGCACCTGATCGATGTCCGCATGGTGCCGGTGATCGCCTCCGATCTTCTGGAGCGTGGCCCACCGATCTCCTCTCCGCATGACATTTTTACTTACGGGCTTTTGCATGAGGAAACCCGCGACGCCTGGAGCCGGTGGTTCGAGGCGGCCGGCATCGCCATGCCCGAGACGGGGAGGGGGCCAGTCTATGCTGATGACGGGCTCGTGCTGCAGGCGGCGCTGCGCGGCCAGGGCGTTGCACTCCTGGATGAAGCCTTTGCCGAGGAGGAAATCCGGGCTGGCCGCTTGCGTCAGCTCTTCGACGTCACTGTTCCGAATGGCGCCTACTGGCTGGTCGCCCGCAGCTTCGACCGTCTTGCGTCCCCGGCTGCGGAATTCGCGCGCTGGGTGGCCGAGAGCTTTCACAAACGCTGACCCCTACCCGCCTGTCGCCATCTGCTTCTTGGCCGCCTCGCGGACAAGCTTCCATCGGGTAAGCTCAAGCGTGGCGTCCGCCAATGCGCGATGCGCCGGGATTGCCTCTTTGCTTTCCTCGACGATGCCGTCGACGAGCTTCGATAGCTCTGTCTCCGCGATGGTCGCTCCCGTCAATYCACGCGCCGCGGCCATAAAGGCGTCATGTGATTTGCCGAGCCGGAGGGCATGCCGAGGAAAGCCGGCGGCGCGCAGGAGAACGCTCAGCCATTTCCCATCCCACGAAGGGGCGCTCGCATAGAGATCGTGCCCGGTCAAAACCTCGACCATTTCAGTGGCGACCTGCTCTACCGGCACGCCCTCCGATGCAAGCAACTCCCGAGAAATCCCATGGATTGCTTCCGCATCGGCCGCCCAGTCGTCCCAGTCGGCGGCGGGACGGATTAGGGCCGAGCGCGAGCGACCGTCCTCGAACACCCAGGCAATTTCGATGGGAACGCTTTTCTTGCTGAGGGACGAGGCCTCGAAATCCAGGAAAACGATCAATGCAACGCGACAGGCGGGTGCTGTCCTCCAGCGAAAGACTTGTCCCGATCGACCGGCGCTCATCACCTCGAAATCTATTCAAGCCTTTGGGACCGGTTCGAGCGAACAGGACGCAGCCTATAGCTGCCTGCGTTTATTTGTCGAGCCGCATGCCATCGGCATTAAAGATGTGCAGATCGGCGGGATCGCAGGTGAAGGCGAGTTGGCTGCCGGTCTCAATGTCAACCGATCCTCTGTATTCGACGGTCAAAGGCTGGCCGTCGCCAAGCTGGCAATAGAGGAATTGCGTGCCGCCGAGATACTCGTCGAAATCAACCCTAGCCCGCAACACGTCATCCTCCGGTCCCGAGACGATGCTCAGATGCTCCGGCCGCGCGCCGAGAGTGATCTTCTGGCCGGCCGCTAGACCGGCGCCGCCGATCGGCGAACGAATGCGATTTCCGGCCGCCAGGATGGTGCCGTCACCTGCCCAGCTTGCCTCGAGCAGGTTCATGCGCGGCGAGCCGATGAAGCCCGCGACGAAGACATTGTTCGGCCGTTCGTAGATCTCGCGCGGCGTTCCTGACTGTTCGATATGCCCATCACGAAGCACGACGATCTTGTCGGCGAGTGTCATCGCTTCGGTCTGGTCGTGCGTGACATAGATCATCGTATTGCCGAGCTCGCGATGGAGTCTGGCGATTTCGATGCGCATGGAGACGCGCAGTTCCGCGTCGAGGTTCGACAGGGGCTCATCGAAGAGAAAGACATCCGGCTTGCGGACGATCGCACGGCCGATCGCCACGCGCTGCCGCTGGCCGCCGGAGAGCTGGCCTGGCCGGCGATCGAGGAGGTGATCGATCTTCAGGATAGCCGAGGCCGCCTTGACGCGGGTCTCGATCTCCGATGCCTGCGTTCTGGCCATCTTCAGACCGAAGGCAAGGTTATCGCGCACACTCATATGTGGATAGAGCGCGTAGGACTGGAAGACCATGGCGATGCCGCGATCGGAGGGATCGAGATCGGTGACGTTGCGTCCCTTGATCTCGATCTCGCCGTCGGTGACATCTTCCAGCCCTGCGATCATGCGCAAGAGCGTCGATTTTCCGCATCCTGAGGGGCCGACGAAGACGACGAAGGATCCCTCCGTTATTGTCAGGTCAATGCCATGGATGACTTCCAGATTGCCGAAACTCTTGCGAATTTCGGTCAGCACGACGCCCGTATCCGCCATGTTATTCACCGCGCCTCGCCCGCTCTGACCCAGACGAGCATCTCGCCCGGTTCGCGATTATCCCAGAAAGGATAGGGCACGAAACGTGCGCTCGCCTGTTGTGCGGCAGGCGGAGACGTACGGTACAGCGCAGAGCCCCAATCTGCCGTGTCGCGGCTGACGGGAAGGTCGAGCGCGACGGCGCCGCGAAGGCCGGCAATTTCTGATGTCTTCGCCTGCGAGACATCGGCGGAAAGGGTAATGCCATTCAGCCCCTCGCCATTGTCTGTCTCTTCGACGCAATAGACGAGCGGACCGCGCATCAACGCCGTGCGGCCGGCATCCTGACGGACCAGCGGATTGGCAAAGAGCTTGCGGGCAGCAAGCGGGATCGACAGATCGACCTTATCGCCGCTCTTCCAATCCCGTTCGATCCGGGCATAGCCGTCCACAACAACGGATTGAAGACCGAGCTTTTCGCCGTTGACGGAGAGCGCAGCACCCTCAGCCCATTCCGGGATGCGCAGCGACAGCGCGAAATGCGCGGGACGATCGAGCGTCAGGTCGAAATGGATCGCGCCATCCCAGGGATAGCGGGTCTGTTGCGAAAGCTCGACCTTGGCGCCGGCGAGATCGAAGCGTGCCTTGCTTTCCCCGTAGAGGTGGACGGCAATTTCATCCTCGGCGATCGCATACATGTAGGAGCCGACGGAGGCCAGCAGACGGGCGATGTTCGGCGGGCAGCAGGGGCAATGGTGCCAGATCCAGCGGTGATGCTTGCCCGCGCTTTCCAACGGGTTCTCATAGAAGAAACGGGTGCCGTCGAGTGAAAGGCCGGCCATGGCGCCGTTGTAGAGCGCTTGCTCCATGATATCGGCATAGCGCCGGTTCGGGCCGCGGCCGAGCATGCGGTTTGCCCAAAAGACAAGGCCGACCGAGGCGCAGGTTTCGGCATAAGCGCTTTCGTTCGGCAGGTCGTAATAGTCGGTAAAGCCCTCGTTGGAGGCGGCCGGGCCGATGCCGCCGGTGACGTACATCTGCTTGGTCGTCAGGTCGTCCCAGAGGGTTTCGAGTGCAGCCGTCAACGTGTCGTCGTTATATTCGGTGGCGATATCGGCCATGCCGGCATAGAGATACATGGCGCGTACTGCGTGGCCGACGACCTTCTTCTGCTCGCGCACCGGCCGGTGCGCCTGGCCATATTCATAGGTCTTCTGGTGGAAGTCGGCCGCACTGCGGCCATCACGTGCCGCTTCGTCGGTGAAGAAATGCGGTTCGGTGCCGCGCTCGTCGATGAAGAACTTCGAGAGATCCAGATATTTCTTTTCGCCGGTGACGCGGGCGAGCTTGACCAGCGCAAGTTCCACCTCTTCGTGACCGCAATAGCCGGGGATCTGGCCCGGGCCGTGGCCGAAGACGATGATCAGGTAATCGGCATAGCGGCTCATGATGTCGAGCAGCTTCTTCTTGCCGGTCGCCTGATAATAGGCGACGGCGCCTTCGATCAGGTGACCGGCGCAATAGAGTTCGTGATGGTCGCGCAGGTTCGTCCAGCGCCGGCCCGGCTGCACGCGCTGGAACCAGGCGTTCAGATAGCCGTCCTTGTCCTGCAGTTTTTCATACATGTCGATGATCTCATCGACGCGGGCTTCAAGTTTCGAATTGGGCCGCCGGTAGAGCGAATAGGCGACTGTCTCGATCGACTTGCCGAGGTCACTGTCCCAGAACATCTGCGTCGTGCCGCCCCAGGGGCCGATCGGAATAACCACGCCGGGGCTCGGCTCGGTCACGTCGATCGCCTGCAGCATACCGGCCTCGACACAGCGGTCGAGCAGCGTTTCGGCGGTGGAATCGCAGATCGCATCCTGGCGATCGCCAAACAGACCCTGCAACTCGACGCTCGGCACGGGCAGGGGACGGAACTGGCGGTCTCTCTTCAGTTTGTTCATGGCTTCATCCATTTCGTTGAAAGATCATCATTTTACCGCGCCGGCCATCAGCCCGCGCATGTAGTAGCGCTGCAGGAGCAGGAAGACGATCAGGCAGGGGATCGTCATGACGACGACACCGGCCTGAACCGCACCCCAGTTGATGGCGCCGAGGCGACCGGCGCGCACCGCCGTCATCAGGACGGGAAGCGTGTATTTCTCGTTGCTGGAGAGCAGCACGAGGGCGGCCAGGAATTCGTTCCAGGCATTAAGGAAAGCAAAGATTGCGACCGTCGCAATACCCGGCAGCACCAGCGGCAGAAGCACGCGGACGAGCAGTCTCAGATCCCGCGCGCCGTCGATGCGGGCTGCTTCCTCGATCTCCTTCGGCACAGCGTCAAAGGCATTGCGCATCATGAAGACGGAGAAAGGAAGTTGCAGCGTGACGTAGACGAGGGTGAGCCCCAGCAGCGAGTTGTTGAGACCGAGCTTCGCTAGGATGATGAAGAGCGGCGTCAGGATCGACTGGAACGGGATCATCAGCGTCGCGATGATCAGCACGAAAAGTGCGTTCTTCAGCGGGAAACGGTAGCGCGAGAAGCCGTAGCCTGCGAGCAGGCTGACGATGACGGTCAGCAGCACTGTCGCCAGCGAGACGAACAGTGAGTTGATCATGTGCTGCCAGATGCCGGCGCCGAACGTATCGAGCAGCGCATAGGCATCGAAGCTGACCCCGGTCGTTGGCCAAGGCGGCAGCGGCGGCAGGCTTGCCTCCGTGCCGTGCCGGAAGGAGGCAAGCAGCGTGATGATGAAGGGCGCCAGGAAGAAGATCGAAATGGCGATGCCGGCGACATGATAGGTCGATTGCGATCTGAAGCGCTTGCGAGCGCGGAGTTGTCGGGAAGAGATCATCAGCGTTCCTCCCCGACGCGCAGCAGCCAGAGCTGGACGATGGAGATCGCAACGAGGATCGCCAGAAGTACGATCGAAAGGGCGGATCCGTAGCCCAGATTGAAGGACACGAAGGATTGGTTGAAGATGTAGTAGACGACCGAGATCATCTTGTTCTGCGGCCCGCCCGACGTCATGATGTAGAACTGGTCGAAGGCGAGGATCGAGCCGGTGACCGAGACGATCAGCGCCAGCGCAATCGTCTTTCGCATCAGCGGCAGGGTTAGATGCCGAAAGCGCTGCCAGCGGCCGGCCCCATCGATGCGGGCTGCCTCCGTCAGTTCGGACGGAATGGCCTGCAGGCCGGTCAGCAGGATGATCATCGTAAAGCCCGCGATCTTCCAGACGACCATGACGATGATGGTTGCAAAGGCGGTATCGAAGCTCGCCATGATATTGGGGCTTCGCTCGACGAGGCCGAGCGCGCGAAGGGCAGGGCCGAAGAAGCCGCTATCAACATTGGCAAGCCAGACCCAGAGAAGCGAAGCCGTCGCGAGCCCTACGACGACGGGCAGAAAGATGATCGTCCGGTAGGTGCTGACGAAGCGGCGCTCCTTCTCCACGAAAATCGCCAGCGGGAAGGCGATCGCAAAGATCGCGATGGTCACGATGACCGTGTAATAGGCAGTAAAATTCAGGGCCGCCATAAAGCGGCTGTCGTTCCACATGCGGGTATAATTGGCAAAGCCGATCCAGCGCGAGGCGCCCATCAGCGGCCAGTTGTGCAGGCTCATCCAGCCGGTGAACAGCACGGGCATAACGAAGAAGACGATGACGAGCGCCATGGCTGGCGCGATATAGAGAAAACCGCGCCATTGCGACTTTCGCCGTTTTCGGACAGCGCGGATACGCTGCGGACCGGAACCGGTCATCAAAACCTCCGCATTTTGCGATTTCTTCGATCTGTGGATCGGCCGGGGAACTGCCACCGTCCCCCGGCCACGGCCGGGAGAGTTATTGGCCGCTGTCGATGATGGACTGCATCTCGGATTGGGCATTCGAGAACGCGCCATCGACGTCGTCACCGAAGATCGCGGCATTGGTGAAGGTCGCCCAGGGCCCATTGGCGCTGTTGATCAGATCGTTGAACTGCAGCGTATAGGGTGTCTTGGCAACGGAGATCGCCTTCAGACCCACCTGCATGCGGGGGTCGAGCCCGGCAAGAACCTGATCGGCAATGTCCCCGCGTGTCGGCAGGCTGCCGTATTTGGCCAGGACTTTCTGGCCGTCCATCGAATAGATATATTCGAGGAATTCCTTGACCGCATCGATCTTCTTCGTTCCCTTGGTGATGACGAAATTGTCGCCGCCGGCAAAGGACGATGTCTTGCCGTCGACGCTGGGGATCAGCGTCACGCCGAAGTTGATATCCGGGTACTGGGTGACCAGCGTGCCGATGGCGAAGGCGCCGAGGCTCTGCTGGCCGATCTTGCCGTTTGTGAAGGTCAGGAAGTTCGTGCCGTTATCGCTCGCAGCACTTGCCGGAACAAGATCCTTCTTGACCATGTCGCGATAGAAGCCGACGGCCTTGCGCATCTGCGGCGTATCGAGCGTTGCAGTCTTGCTGTCCTCAGAGAGGATATCGGCACCAGCGCCCCAGACGAGCGGTGTGAAAGTGAAGATCATGCAGCCGCCACAGCCACCGCCCGAGAAGTAGAAGCCATAGGTATCGTCGCCGAGCTTGCGGATCTTCTCGGCGTTGGCTTCGATTTCCTCCCAGGTCTTGGGCGCCTTTTCGGGGTCGAGGCCGGCCTTCTTGTAGAGGTCCTTGTTCCAGGCGAAGACAGAGGTTTCGACCGATAGCGGCAGGCCGTAGATTTTGTCCTGATAGGTGCCGAGTTTGACATGCGACGGCGACAGTGAATTGAAATAGGGCAGGCTCTTTGCCCAGTCCGTCAGGTCCTCGAGCTGACCCGCAGCGGCGAAGGCCGGGTTATAGATCAGATCCATCGACAGGGCGTCGGGCGCCTGACCGCCGGCGATTGCGGTTGCGTATTTCTGCACCAGTTCGCCGAAGGGCACTTCGGTCGTGACCACCTGGTTTTCGTGGCTCGCATTATAGGCCTCGACGACCTTCTTGAAGGAATCGCCGATACCCGTGCGGACCCACATTTCGATCTTTTCGGCAGCCGAGGCTGTCGAGACTAGGCAGAGGGTGGCAATACTGGTTGCCACCAATAGACGCTTCATCATGGCTCTCCTCCCAAGTTGGCGCGTCTCCTTCGCGCCGTTGCTATATTCCGAGGGTGTCACCCCCGCATGATTGTCGCACGACGAGACGGCACGGCAGTTTCCTGATGCCGGGCTCCACCGAGCGTCCCTCCGCAAGCGCCAGAACCGTCAATCCGGCCTGCCGCCCCAGTTCCTTCAATTCCATATCCACCGTCGTCAGCGGCGGTCGCGTCTGGGCGGCGACAATCTCCCAATTGTCGAATCCCACCACCGAAACATCCTGCGGCACCCTGATGCCGCGTTCGCGCAGCGCATCGATGACACCACGCGCAATCTGATCATTGCCGCAGAAGATGCCGTCGGGCCTTTCGCCGCTGCCGCTCCACAATCTTGCGACGGCTTCGTGGCCCCAGCTTTCCGACCAGACCCCGAACAGGACCGGCCGCTCTTCTCCTGCGACCCTGCGATAGGCATCGGCACGCTCGCGCACCGAGAAGAAATTCTCCGGTCCGGTGACATGCACCATCCGCTTGCGCCCGAGCTTTGCCAGCCACTCGACGGCAAGCCGCGCGCCCTGCGCATCATCGGAGCGGAAGGTGACACTTCCGGGCGCTCCTTCCGTAAATGCGTAGACTACAGGCACATTCAAATTCGACAGATCGACCGGTAACCGTCTAACCAGACGCTTTCCTGTTGCGATGATGCCGTCGACCTGTTTGTCGAGCATGGCCTCGACATGAATCTGTGCCAGCGCCGGGTCCTCCTCAATCGCGCACAGAAAGACCGAAACGCCGTGGTCAACGAGAGCATCCGATATGCCTGCCATGACCGGCAGGGTAAAACGGCCATAGGTATCGTTGGTGAGAAGCCCGATCGTGAAACTACGCTTGCTGAGCAGGCCTCTCGCCAAAGCGTTCGGCCTGTACCCGATCTCCGCCGCAATGCGCTTGACCCGCTCGCGCGTTTCCAGTCCCATCCGCCCCGTGTCGTTCAGCGCCTTCGATGCCGTCGAGATGCTGATTCCAGCAGTAGCCGCGACATCATGAATGGTGATCCGGCCTTTTTTCCCTCCTGTCGTGTCCAGCAGCTCCTCCATCGAACCTGCGATGAGAAAAGCTTTTCCCTGTAAAATTGTCAAGTGAGAAAAGGTTTTCTCAGCTGTCGTTGACCAGATCTAGGGCCGATGAGCAGAGATGAACTGGTGTCAATGATGAGCCGGCTTCTGATCGAAGCCAGGCGTGTTGGACTTGTCAGTGTGTGATCGCAATCACTTACAGATATCCGACATGGTCGCCGAACGGGACATCCTCATCCAGGTTGCCGCTGCCGATGCGCTCGCTTTCGCCTGACAGGCGTTCTTCGTCCGGATCGGAAGCCTCTGCGTGGGGATGGGTGGAATGATGGTCCAGATGCCGGTCCGCTGCCCGATCATCATCCGCATCGATACGATCTTCATCGCTACCAGCGGTATGGTGATCGTCTTTTTTCCCATTGCCAGCGGTGATCTTTGCCTGTCGCTCGGCGACCCAGGCATTGTCAGGTTCGGAGCCGATGGAGGTGCTGTGGTTTACGTGCGTGGCCGAGGAGGCTGCCGTGGGCGAGGTGGGCGCAATCTTTTCGACCATTCAAACTCCCTGGCTTATGGCCCGACTTGCTATGATGTCTGTCGCCCAAGCGGGTGCGCATGGGGATCGATGCTGATCTGGTCGCGACCTCTCATCTTGGCCGCGTAGAGCGCCAGATCGGCCCTGCGATAGATATCATTGGCATAGTCTCCGCTCATGACACAGGCAATGCCTGCAGAAAAACTGTAGCGGAAACTGAGCTGGTCAGCCAGCGGGCGAGACTGCCTCACGGCAACCAGCATGCGATTGACGATCTCTGCCGCTTCTTCGGGAACCGTGTTCGGAAGAACCAGAACAAACTCTTCGCCGCCAACGCGACCGAGAATCTCCGTTTTGCGCACCATTTTCTGCAGCGTGGCCGCGAAATCCTTGAGAACGGCATCGCCTGCAGTATGGCCGAAACGGTCATTGATATATTTGAAATTGTCGATGTCGAGAACCGCGAGGCAACCGACCTTCTCCTGCTGGTTACCATAGCTGCGCACCAGCTCCTCGAGCTTCGACATGACGAAACGTCTGCTCGGGATACCGGTCAGCTCGTCGGTCTGGGAGGCTTTGATCGCGCTGTCGCGATCTTGCCGCAGCGTCCTCTGATCGGAGCGGATCGATGTAACGTCGCTTGCGACACAAAGCATCCAGCCATTGGCCTGCATGGTCTCGGTCATCCATAACCACCGGCCGTCATGAAGATCGGTCTCAAAGGCGCGAAATCCGCTTTTGCCTCGACGGGCAAGCGTCGACATCAGCCAGCTCTCAAAGTCGGCCGCTGCAATAATCGTTCCACGGCGGGCGTTAAAGTTGCGCCGCATCAGCTCGGACCAGAGTGGTTGTTCGTCCTCTGCGATAAACCAGGCATCGCGAAATGCGCGATTGGTAAAACGCAACCGGTCATCCTGGTCGTAGACCGCAACCATGACGCCCGCAGCTTCCATCAGCTGCGCCATTTGCAACATTGCTTCCGTGTCACCCAAGGTCATCATGCCCTCAGACCAGATCATCATCTGCTTGAACTATCTGCCTGGCGTGAAGAAACAGTTAGCTGGTTTGCATATGCACAGGTGGTTCTGCGCCGTCACCGCTGGCTGGATCACGATTCCCGCCCGTAACGGACTGCGAATTCTTCCTGTAAGTGGAATAATACCTTCCACGTTCTGCCGATTAACGGATTCCGGTGAATGGCTATGTTGGTGCCAGGCCAGCAAGGGCTGTTGGTGAATTTGTCAAAACGGAGAACTGAGATGAACAGACTGATCCTTTCCCTGATGCTGGCAACCGTCAGCATCGCTCCCCTTTCCCAAGCCGGCGCCGCTCCTGCCAAGCAGGTTGCGATCACCCAGCAGGTGCCGGTGACAGTGCACTATCGTTCGGCCAAGATCGATAGCGTCGACATGTTCTATCGTGAAGCCGGCCCGGCCGACGGCCCGGTCGTCCTGCTTCTGCACGGCTTCCCAACATCCTCGCACATGTTCCGCAACCTCATTCCGTTGCTGGCAGATCGCTATCACGTCATCGCACCCGACTATCCGGGCTTCGGTCAGAGTGATGCACCCGATCACACCAAGTTCGCCTATACCTTCGGCCATTATGCAGACATGGTCGATACGCTGATGACCCAGCTCGGCGCCAAGCAGTATGCCATGTATGTCATGGATTACGGCGCGCCGGTCGGCTACCGTCTGGCTCTCAAGCACCCGGAACGGGTGAGCGGGTTGATCGTACAGAACGGCAATGCCTATGAAGAAGGCCTGCGCGAGTTCTGGGATCCGATCAAGGCCTACTGGGCCGACGATTCGAAGGAGAAGCGCGAGGCGCTCTCCAATCTGGTAGTCCTCGAGACCACCAAGTTCCAGTACACGGACGGCGTCAAGGACCTCACCCGCATCAGTCCCGACAACTGGGTTCACGATCAGGCCTTGCTCGACCGGCCGGGTAACAAGGATATCCAACTCGACCTCTTCCACGATTACGGCACGAACGTCCCGCTCTACCCGCAGTTCCAGGCCTTCTTCCGCGAACGCAGGCCGCCGACGTTGATCGTCTGGGGCAAGAATGACAAGATCTTCCCGGAGGTCGGCGCACATCCTTACCTGCGTGATCTTCCAGACGCTGAAATGCACCTCCTCGACACAGGTCATTTCGCCCTTGAAGACAAGCTGGATGAGATGGCGCCCCTCATCCGCGATTTCCTCGATCGCAAGATCGCAAAGTAACAATCGCCTACATGAGAGCCCGCGCATTCAGAGATGAATACGCGGGCCTTTAGTTATCAATTGAAGTGCCTGTTGGACCTCAGCTTTTCCACCGAAAAATCGATGAAGCTTCGCACTTTTGCCGAAGCATACCGGCCTTCCGGATGGACGACATGGATCGGTAAAGCCTCCTCCTCATACTCAGCCAGGATCGTGCGTAATTCGCCGGCCTCAAGCTGCGGCGCAATCTGGTAGGACAGAACGCGCGTCAGGCCCCAGCCGGAAGCCGCCGCCGAGATGGCAGCTTCGTTGGTGCTGCAGAAGAGACGGGGACTGACGTGGACGGTTGACTTCTTGTGTATACCGAAACGCCATTCGAGCGATGTCCACGCACTGGTAGAGGCGACAATGCGATGGTTCGACAGATCGCCGGGCGTCATCGGAACGCCATGCTTTTGAAAATAGACAGGGGATCCGCAGATGACGCGTCTCACCTGGCCGACGCGCGTCGCGGTGAGGCCGGAGTCGGGCAGATGACCGATGCGGATCGCAACATCGATACCTTCTTCGACCATGCCGACAACACGGTCGACGAACAGGCCGCGACCGATCACATCAGGGTAGAGATCCAGATATTCGGTCATTAGCGGCAGGACGAACATTGTGCCGAACATGGCAGAGGTAGTGACGGTGAGGGTGCCCGTCGGTCTGCCGTAGGCGCCGGCTGCGGCAGCTTCCGCCTCCGAGAGATCGGCGAGCAGCCTCTGGCAGTCCGCAAAATACTGGGCACCTGCTTCCGTCAGCTTGACGGACCGCGTCGTGCGCGTCAGCAGGCGCGTACCGATGATATCTTCCAGGGCAGACACCATGCGAGTGACTGCGGGAGGGCTCATGTGGAGTTGCCGTCCTGCGTCTGCAAAGCTCTCAGCCTCCGCGACCTTCACGAAGACCCTCATTGCCTGCCATCGATCCATGCGGTTCACACTGTCTTCAAAAGCTTAAGTCCCTGGCAAAGATTTAAACGCTTTTATTCCGATCGCAATCTATCGGCCCCATAGCGGCAAGCCGCTGAACGCCCGGCTTTTGATCTCGCCGTCGACGGCTTCAGCTTCTTGACGAAGGCTCGCAGTTCCGAAGCGATGTCGGGAGCGCCGAAAGCCCTCAATTGCCGACTTGCGAGGGCGCCTGCCGCTCCGTCACGGGCTTCTATCGCCAGCGCGAATTTGACGGCGATTTCGACAAACAGGTCGAAACTGCCTCCGCGCTTTGCAGCGTCGATTTCAGCTCCACTCAGCGCCATTTGCTTCGCCTCGAGCTCCAGGGATCGAAGAGCATCGAAATCGCTTCTCGAGTTTGCAAGTGCAAGTTCGATTTGTACGCGCACGAGGGGAGTAATGAGGTTCTTGCTCAAGTCATTCTCCATAGGCTGCAATAGCCATCGTCTCTTCGGTCGCCGTTTCGAACCTGCCGGAAGATATCGCTTGACGCTTGGCAGGCGGGCCGTTCGCAGACGGAATATTGTCGGTGGACCATACACCCGGCCGCAGCCAGCCTGAACTGACGTTCTGCTGAAGGCTTTCTTCCCCGTGACGCAACAATCGAACGAAGCCACCTCGCGAAGCCTCTCCACAAAACGGACCCACACCAAAGAACAGTTCCTGACATTGGGAGGCTCTGCTAACCGTCGCAAAGATCCGACTGAGTGCTATAGACCAGAGAACCGAATACCACTTCGAGGAACGCCATGCCCCAACCCGTCCTGTTTTCCCCCTTCTCCGTGCACAATCTCGAACTCGCCAACCGCATCGTGATCGCGCCCATGTGCCAGTATTCGGCCGTCGACGGCTGCATGACGGACTGGCATCTGATCCATCTCGGACAGCTTGCGCTTTCCGGCGCGGCACTGCTGACTATCGAAGCGACCGCTGTCGTTCCCGAAGGACGCATTACCTTTGCCGATGTCGGCCTTTATGATGACGCTTCCGAGGCCGCGATGGCTCGTACGCTCGAAAGCATCAGGAAATGGTCGGATATGCCGATTGCCGTGCAATTGGCGCATGCCGGCCGCAAGGCCTCGACCGAGGTTCCCTGGAGAGGCGGCGGTCAGTTTTCGCCGACCGATCCGAACGGATGGCAGACCGAAGCGCCTTCCGCTATCGCTTTCAACCCGAACTACGTGCCGCCGACCGCACTCGACCGCGATGGCATGAAGCGTGTCCGCGATGCCTTTGCCGCTGCCGCGCGGCGGGCGGCGAAAATCGGCATTGATGCCGTCCAGATCCATGGCGCCCATGGCTATCTGCTGCACCAGTTCCTGTCGCCTCTATCGAACGAGCGAACCGATGAATATGGTGGCTCGCTGGAAAACCGTGCCCGGTTCCCGCTGGAGGTTCTCGACGCGGTGAGGGATGCTTTTCCCTCCGATCGGCCGGTGACGATGCGCGTTTCCGCCACCGACTGGGTCGAAGGCGGTCTGGAGATTTCCGAGAGCGTCGCATTTGCCAGGATGCTCGAAGCGAGAGGCTGCGATGCCATCCATGTATCGAGCGGAGGCCTGCACCCCTCTCAGGCGATCCCGATCAGCCCGAGCTACCAGGTGCCGCTCGCCAGGGCTATCAAAAGCGCCGTAAAAATGCCGGTCATCGCCGTCGGCCTGATCACCGAGCCGACGCAGGCCGAGGCAATCGTGGCGACAGGCGATGCAGACCTCATCGCGCTTGCTCGCGCCGTCCTCTACGATCCGCGATGGCCGTGGCACGCAGCCGCCGAGCTCGGCGGGCAGGTGAAAGCGGCCAATCAATATCTCCGTTGCCAGCCGTCGCAGCTCAAAAGCCTGTTTGCAAAATAAGATGGAGCGCGAATATCCGCGCGAGGAAAACGCTGTCTGCGTGATCGTCTAAGCTGCTGTCTGGCATTATGATTATGATGTACCCTCCCTGCCACGTTAAATGGGCAGGGAGGGGCTCATGACCGTTGCGGGCACAGTAATTGTCGGCGCAGGCCCCGCTGGGCTCGCCTGTGCGGCAGCGCTCGGGGCCAATGGCCGCTCCTCTATAATCCTCGAACGTGCGGACAATCTGGCTGCCTCGTGGCGAAGGCACTATGACCGGCTGCATCTGCACACCGCCAAGGCGCATTCAGGGCTGCCCGGAATGCCCATGCCGAGGGAGTTTCCAAGATATCCGTCGCGGCTGCAGGTGATCGACTATCTCGAAGCCTATGCACGCGCCAACGATATCAGGATACGGTTTGGCAAATCCGTCATCAGCATCAGGCGAGGCCAAGACTGGATCATCGAGACGAATGATGGAGACGCCTTCGAGGCCGAAACCGTCGTGATCGCGACCGGGCTTTCCAAAGCTCCCATAAGGCCGGCCTGGAAAGGCCAGGAAAACTTCACCGGAAAGCTCCTGCATTCCTCCGAGTTCAGCAATGCGGGAGCACTCGGCGCGGGCAGGGTGCTCGTCGTTGGTTTTGGCAATTCGGCCGGCGAGATCGCGCTCGAATGCGCGGAGGTGGGTCTTGAGGTCGGCATGTCGGTGCGTGGGCCGGTAAACATCGTTCCGCTGGAAATGTTCGGAATTCCAACCGCGACAATCGCCATCGCACAACAGCATTTTCCATACGGCTTCGCTGACGCGGTCAATGCACCATTCCTGCGCTTGCGCTATCGCGACATGGGAAAATTGGGACTGCAAAAGTCCGCCAAGGGTCCTCTGACCAACATGGCGGAGAAAAGCCGCACGCCCCTGATCGATATCGGAACCATGGCTGAGATCAGAACTGGCAAGATCAGGATATATCCAGGCATTGAAAGCTCGGATCGTCAGCAGGTGCATTTCGCCGATGGCCGATTGGCGAATTTCGATGCGATCATCCTGGCAACGGGCTATCGGCCCTCGCTGGAGGCAATTTTACCTGATTTCGCCGAGAGGTTTGAGGGCGCGGAAAGGCCGAAAAGAGGAGAACTCCAGCCCGGGAACGACGGCCTGTATTTCTGCGGATTCAACACGGCCTCCACGGGCCTGTTACGTCAAATCGGCATCGAGGCCGTCAGTATTACCCGATCGATAGCAGAGCGCTGAACGCAGATGAGCCCGAGACTTTGGGAGCGCTTGGTCTGTCCCGTTCAGAGAAGCGGGCGGCACAAATCGATTTCATCCCGGATCGGAATCCCGTGATCGCCGATATCGGGAATGGTGGGCTTCAGTAATCGCGCCTCATGAACTGCACCAGGGCGAACCCGCCGCAGCTCGAAGCCTCGCTGTTGGTAGAAGCGCAATGCGGCGAGGTTGTCGTTGGTCGTCATGACCCAAAGGAACCCAATACCCTGCTCGCGCAAAACATCCGCCAAGGCTTCGATCAATAGGGTACCGACCCCCTGGCCGGGAGAGACCGCGTCCAGCGACATCAATTCTGCATCGTCGCCCTCTAGCCGATACGTCGCCAGCCCACGCTCGGGGTCGGCCACCAGCGCCGGAAGCGTCAGCAAGTCGAAGGCTTCGCCGTGAGCGATAATCGTCGTGCTACCCCATCGTTGCACGAGGAGTTTCGCAATCCAGCCAGCATCCTGTTTGGTAGCCGCGCGAGCCGTCATGCCCCATCATACCAAGGGTCAGGCCCCGTGACCATCGTGCGGAGGTCCCGGATCAATCCGCCGGGGCCATTCTCGGTCGCCGGATCCAGGCCCAGCCTCGTCAGCCAGCACCACATGCTGACCCGATGGAAAAGCGTGTAGAGCCAAAGCGCCCTGTCGATATCGGGATGATCGACCGGACCATAGCCTTCTAGAATGGGTCTATAGCTGCGCGGGTCTTCATGTGCCGAACAGAAGAGGGCCTTGGCAAGATCAAAGAACATGTCTGCTGCCCGTGCATTGCCGAAATCGACAAGCCCGCTGAGCTGAAGCCGGCCCATGTCGTCACGCAGGGCCAGCACATTGCCTTGGTGAAAATCGTCGTGGCAGAGCACTGCGCCGCCGCTTTCCTGCAGAAGGCCGAAGTTTCCTTCTGCCAGCTGTTGCAGACGGCGCCCGAGATTGGCATCGCCGCCCAAATCGCGGAAGCGCCGGAACACGTCTTCGAACGCTGACGTCATATAGTCCGCATTCATCGATATCGGTCTGTGAATCCCTCGGCCGAGTATGTAGCCATAGGCAGGCATCGGCATCGTATGGATGCGTCTCAGCAACTCTCCCATCTGGCGGTAAGCATTTTCAATATCCGGCTCAGCCATCCAGTCGCGCAGCGAGCGGCCGGGCATCAGCGGCAGCAAGGCGTAGCGCAGCGGCAAGAGGCTTCGCGACTCGTCGATCTCCAGCCACTTTGGAGCGAGCGCTGTCAGCTCCGCGAACCAGCCCGCCACAAGCCTCTCCTTCGCCGGCCCCCATTCAGGTTCCTCAGGATAGATTTTCAGCACCAGCGGTTCGTGGTTCGCGTCGGCAGGATCGATCCTATAGACTTCCGTACTGCCGCCGTGCAGACGGGAAAAGCCGCCGGCGATAAAGTCGGGATCGAGGTTTTGGACGATCCGCTGAACAGTTTCCCTATCAAGCTCCAGGGTCATCCTTCTTTCTGGTGCCATGTCTAAACGCCCCCTGCGCGACGTCCGTGGCTGATTTTGAGAGGCGGAGCCAGAAATAGCGGACCAGAAAACGCCGCCCGGATGACAGGACGGCGCAACGATTGATTCAGAGTGCTTTGACTTGTCTTGCTGGTCAATCTCGTTCGGCAGTGATCACACTTTGAGCTGGACGAGTTGCTGGAAGTCGGAATGTGTTTCAGGGAAGATCCTGACGCCGCCGCAGTGGACTGGCGATCATTGAGCCGAATACCCATATAGGCGTCAGCGGAGCGCACCTGACGATTCCCGCCCATCTCGCGTACATTTGGAAAGGACATGTTCATGACAACAGAACGTGCAGTACTTGCTGGCGGCTGCTTCTGGGGAATGCAGGACCTTATTCGACGGCTGCCCGGCGTTGTTTCAACGCGTGTCGGTTACACGGGCGGTGAAGTTCCCAATGCAACCTACCGTAACCACGGCAACCATGCCGAAGCGATAGAGATCATTTTCGATCCGCAAAAGACGAGCTATCGCGATATTCTGGAATTCTTCTTCCAGATCCATGATCCGTCGACACGCAATCGCCAGGGCAATGACATTGGCGCAAGCTATCGGTCGGCAATCTTCTATGTGGATGTAAACCAGCGGCAGACGGCCGAAGATACGATCGCCGATGTGGATGCTTCCGGCCTCTGGCCAGGCAAGGTCGTGACGGAAGTCGTTCCCGTCAGCGATTTCTGGGAAGCCGAACCGGAACATCAGGATTATCTCGAGCGCATTCCAAATGGCTACACATGCCATTTTGCCCGCCCCGGCTGGAAATTGCCGAAGCGGCAGGCAAACGTCGCTTAAACTCGCTCTTCAGCGCGTTAAATTGACCCGACTTCATTAGCGGTGGCCTCTCGGCCACCGCTTTCCTTTTTAAACCGTCCGATCCGATCTAAACAGCCGCTGGAGATCGTACATTTGTCCGCCGACAATGCGGATAACGTGTGTTATCGTTCGCTTTGAACAGATGTGATTATCGATATCTGAGGGCAGGAGCCGCGTATGACTCGCGACGCGCCAATCGATAAGCAAGGGCGGTCCGCAAGCATCTCGACAGGCGATAGCCGCTCTTCTGAAAATCACGGCGAACGGCGGGTCGTGACCGCGCTTTGCTATGATCTGGTCGGCTCTACGAATCTCTTCAATCTGATGGATATCGAAGACTATCAGGACCTGATGGCTGCCTTCCTGCAGGCGGCGCGCCAATCCATCAATGCGCATTCCGGCGTCATCCGGGTCGAAGCCGGGGATGGTGGAGTGGCGCTTTTCCCGATCGAGCTTGGACCGAGGGATGCCGCATCGGCGGCGATCCGCGCCGGGCTTGGAATCGTCGAAGCGTGCCAGCGCCTCGCCCGTGATCTTGTTCGTGACGATATACAAGTGCGCGTGGGTGTCGCGACTTCGGTTGCCCTGATCCGGGAGGCGCAGCTGCAGAACTGGATACATGAGCCTGTCACGAGTGCAGCACTCGCTCTTGCGACGCGGCTCGAGGCCGCTGCCCAGCCAAATACCGTGTTGGTTTCGGACGAGACCAGAAACCTCGCCGGCCGTTCGCACGCCTTCGTATCGGAAGGCGCCCGCTTATTGAAAGGCTTCTCGGAGCCAGAAAATGTCTGGAGAGCAATCGGCCACAAACGGGAGGTCGATCGGTTCCACGCCTTCGGAAGGCTGGACAGCACGTTCATTGGCCGCGTCGGGGAGCTTGAGCGGATCAGGAAAGCGTGGAAATCAGCCGTTGGCGGCCAGGGCAGGGTCCTTGTCATCACCGGCGAGGCCGGTATTGGCAAATCGCGGATGCTTCGGCAAGTCCGGCAAATGATCCACACAGAGCCCGCAAGGTCGCTGCTCTTCCAATGCCTGCCGGGAGGAGTACGCTCGACGCTTCACCCGCTGCTCAACAGTTTTCCCCAGCGCTCGTCCGACGCTGCCGGTGGCGGGCGGCTGACGGTAGATATGGTCGCCGCCCAGTTTGCGCGTCAAGGCATCCATGATCCCGAAGTCATCGACATTTTTTCCCATCTGCTCGGTGCGGATGGGCGCAATGAAACTCTCTCCGACAGTTCTCCCAAAGCGATACAGCAACGCGCACGACAGGCCCTGTCAAAAGCACTGAGCGTCATCTGCGAACAAGCGCCGCTGGTCATTGCGGTCGAAGACATTCACTGGATCGATCCTACTTCAGAGCATTTACTGCGCGAAGCGGTCCGGCTTGTGCCCACGCTTCCCTTACTGCTGATCGTCACCTGCCGGCCAGGTTCCCATGCCGGCATGTTCGACGGGGACGGGGCGGAACATATTTCGCTCGGTCCGCTCGATCACGATGAAACACGACTGGCGATCGCCGCGCGCTGGCCAGGGGATCGCCAGGACGCACTGCCGCAACTGCTCGAAGTAACCGAGCGCATATCCGGCGGTGTGCCGCTTTTCATCGAGGAGATATGTCAGTGGGCCGCCGAAATGGCGTCCGAAGACGTTATGCACGTGCCGCCAAATCCATCCCGCAATCATGTTTCTGCTTTCGAAGGAATTTTGGACTTGCGGCTCGAACACCTGGGTTCGGCCAGAGACGTGGCACGCGCCGGGGCGGTGGTAGGTGACCGTTTCACCATTTCGCTGCTTCGCGCATTGCTGCCGGACGCGAGCAGGAAATCTCTTTTGCATGCCGCCGAAACGCTCTGCGAGACCGGATTTTTGACCCGCATGCGTGCTCATGGTGGTGTCGCGTATGGCTTTCGCCATGCTCTGATCCAGGAGACGATCTATAACGGCCTGCTTAAAACGCAACGCCAGCTTCTCCACCGGCGCCTGTTCACCGCTGCAAACAGCAATCGTCCGATCGCCAATTGGCTGGATGCGGGCGCACTTGCCCGGCATGCAGAGTCGGCGGGCCTTCGGGAGCATGCGATTTCGTTGTTTATAGCGGCCGGAAAGGAACACGCTAGCCGTTCGGCAATGGTGGAGGCACGCCACCATTTTGAACGCGCCTTGGCACTGTGTGAGGGCATGCCCGGAGGCGCTGCCGATGGCTTGTATCTCTCGGTTTTGACTGAGCTCGGACCGCTCCTGACGGCAACGGTCGGTCCCAACTCGGCACCGGCACGAATCCTTTACGAAAAAGGTGTCGAGGTCGCACGCCGCCAAACGAAGGAGGATCAGCCCAAGTGGTTTCCAGTCTATTGGGGCTGGTGGCTGACCGGGCAGAACTTCATGGAGATGCGCAGTCGCGCTCGTGAAGTTCAGATGATGCTGTCAGGAATTGTCGATCGCGAGATCCAACTACAGGTCAATCATTCGATCTGGGCGATCGAGTTTAATGTCGGAAGGCAGGAGGACGCCCAAAATGCGATACGGGCGGGGCTTGCGCTTTACAACGATGAGGCGGCTAAGGCGAGCCGCAATGCCTTCGGCGGCCATGATGCGAAAGTCTGTGGTCTCGGGCAGCTGGCGCTATCCCTCTGGCTGACGGGTCAGACCGAGGCTTCCAGCAAAGCGGTTGCCGACATGGTCGCCTTTGTGGACAGCATCGCCCATATGCCGAGCAAGGCGCACTCGCTGGACACCGAGGCAGTATCGGCGTTCTATCGCAACGATCATGCTCGTCTGATCGAGATTTCCGGCAGGATGGGTGATTTTGCGAAAAAGCATGAACTGCAATCCCTGTCGGCACTCGCAATGCTCTTTCGTGGATGGGCGACAGCGCATGTCGAAAACCTGTCTCACGGTCATGAGATGTTTCGCGCGGGCCTGGCGCTTCTGAAGGAGCTAGGAACCGTCGCCGATCTGCCGATCTATCTCTACATGCATGCGACCATGCTCGGTCATGCACGCAAGTATGAGGCAGCCATTGAAGTCGCCACCGACGCCATTCGTGAAGCGCGGGCGACGGGCCATGGTTACTGGCTCGCCGAACTCCACCGCCGCCGCGCACTGCTGCTATCAAGCGCCAAGGTGGAGACGCCGGCTATCCTCTCGGATCTGAAGACCGCGATTGCCATAGCGGAAGAACAGGGCGCGGTTGCCCTGCTGCACCGGGCGCAACGGTCCGTGAAGGAGCTTGGCCTTGCTGGCGAGTTCTAACGATTGCTCCGCGGACGTGAGTGAAATGCTCTCGGCATTTTATGCTGATATCAGGGACGGGAACACGTCTCTTGCATCGCCGGAACGTGGCCCCGGGGATGCCGAGGTTTATTTCCGCTCCCTGTTGCCGCTCTGCCGTCGAGCCCGGATCACCCGCATTGCCGATCTGACCGGCCTCGACCGGATCGGGCTTCCAGTCATCCAGGCCATAAGACCGGCGGCGTTGTCGGAAGTCACCTCGCTCGGCCGCGGAATGTCCAAAACGTCTGCTGCAATCGGAGCAATCATGGAATCGCTCGAGCGCTTCTACGCCGAGGCGATCCCTACCCCTCGTGTCTTCCTGTCGACCGCGGAAAGGCTGAGGATTAGGACCGGGTCCTTCGAAGGTTTTTGCCTTTCTGCCTGCAGCGTGAATTGGCGTGAGCGTGAGATCGACTGGATCATGGGTGTCGATATGGCAACCGGCGCTGCCGCACCCATCCCGTTTGAACTTGTGCATACGATCTACACCGATCCGCCGCCGCCCCGCGACGGCGTGTTTCTGCGCAGCACGACAGGCCTTGCATGCCACCGGTCAGATTTGGGCGCGTTTCAGCATGGGCTGCTGGAGTGCGTGGAACGGGATGCGATTTCGCGGGCTTTCGAAACCCACGGCTTCATGGACCGGATGAGGCTGCCGATCTCCGCATTAGGCGCAGCAGTGCAAAATGTTCTGTCACGCCTTGCCGAGCACGGAATATCGGCTGCCTTCTGGTATGCGCCGTCACCAGCACGGGTCCCGGTCGTCTGGTGCCAGACGATTGAAGCTGGCGAAGGCGAAACCACGTTGGCCCTCCCGACGGAAGGTTATTGTGCCGGCCTTGATCTTCATCAGGCGGCGTTCGGCGCCTTGCTTGAAGCACTGGCGGCCCGTGCCGGCGCGATATCGGGTGCGCGTGACGATCAGACGTGGAAACATTATGCGAGACCGAGCAAGACAATGCTTGCCGACGCGCGCGATCTTATCCTTGGGGAAAATGTTCCATCGATCGACTTTCCGGGTGTTTTGCCAGCGGTTGCCGACCTCGCCGATCTCCTGGAACGGGTCATGGTCGCTGGACTGGGGCCGGTTCTGGCTGTTCCAATCGCTTCGCAGAACGATCCGAACATTCATTGCGTACGCACGATCCTCGCTGGCATGCGCCCTTTTGCAGTCGAGCGGTGAGGATCGGGGATGGATCAGAAAACGGACGGCCCGATACTTGTCTTTCTCGGCCCGACCTTGCGTCTGCCGGAAGCGCAACGCATTCTCGACGCCATATACCTGCAACCCGTTTCGCAGGGAGACATCATCCTTGCCGCGCACGCATTTCGTCCGAAAGCGATGGTCTTGATTGACGGTTTTTTCGAAGACAGACCTGCCGTGCGCCACAAGGAAATTCTCTGGGCGCTGTCGCAGGGCATCGTGATGATCGGTGCTGCAAGCATGGGCGCGCTCCGGGCTGCCGAACTGCACCCATTCGGAATGATTGGTGCAGGCCTCATCTATCGCTGGTACAGGCGGTGGCCGCTGACGGCGGAAGATGCGGTCGCGGTCCAATGCGGCCCTGCCGAACTCGGCTTCACGCCTCTAACCGAGGCTCTCGTCGATCTTCAGCGTAGTTTTAAGGCACTCTTTCGTCGCGGCCTGATCTCGAAAGCCGAGATGGATGCCGGGATCGCAGCAGCCCAACGGCTTAACTTTCGGGAACGATCCTTTCGAAAGGTGCTGGCCGCCGCGCAATGGCTGCCGGAGAAGTCGGCCTTGCTGCGCAGCCATCTGATTGCGCAGAAGAAAACCGATGCTCGATTAGCGCTGCGGCTAGCTCCTGAACTGTCGAAGTCAAACCTGGCAAAGTTGCCCTATACGATAACGAATACTTTCCTGCGCGATCTAGAAGCTGGATCTATTGACATAAGATTAATTAGAAACTACTAATATTGTTTGATTGCCATACAACTCATCTCTTCGAGTAGTTGAGCTATGGAATTGTCTCCTGACATATCACTTAAAAGGTCCGCGCCGGCTCTTGGAACGCGATGCTGGATATTTCCCCAGCCGCCTTTTATCCTTGGATATGAGCAGCCTGACCGTGTCTTGCTGTCGATATTGCCTGACGAGATTGGTGATGGTCCGAGTGACATATCGATGTATGTCGCCGATCCGCTGTTCGACAAGGAACCCTATGGTTTCAGCGGTTTGCCCCCTTATCGCGGCCCTCAGCGGCAGTCAGTCCAGTCAGGACCGGACCGCCATTTCGATAGCCTGGATCCGAGATCGCGCGACTATCTCGGTGTCCATGCTTATGCATGCATTCATTTCGTTCTGGATGTCTGGCGCAATTATCTTGCCCGGCCGATGCACTGGTTCTTCTCCGATTTCTATCCGCGACTCGAAATCGTTCCCTTTGTTCGGTGGAACAACGCACATGCGGGCTTCGGCTTCATCGAACTCGGCTATTCGGAAGCGGCTGGCGAAGAGTCGCCTTACGCGCTGAATTTCGACACGATCGCTCATGAGATCGGCCATCTCATCACGCTCTCGCAGATGGGGTTTCCCGGCAATCTTTCCCGTGATGCGGATTTCTTTCCGTTCTCCGAGGCCATCTCGGATAGTATATCTCTGATTTCGTTTCTACATTTCGATTCCGCCATCGACCGGCTGCTGCGCAGAACGAAAGGAAATCTGCTTCTTTATAACGAACTCAATCGCTTCGCCGAGACGAGCCCGGAGACGCAGATCCGCCTTGCGACCAACTTCCGGCGCATGTCGGAAGTCACGAGCGAGGCTCACGATCGCTCACTGCCTCTTCTCGGTGCGATCTTCGATACCATCGTCGAACTCTATCATCGGGAACTGGTCGCCAGCGGCTGCGCCGATCACCGTCTGCTCTCAGTCAATCTTCGCGATCTGACACAGGACGAGTTTGACTGGTTTCGGCAAACGACGGCGGAAGCATTTCGGGACAGACCGCTCTTCTTCAAGCTCGCCTTGATCAAGGCGAGGGATTCAGTGGGAGCGGCAATCGGTGCTGCGCTTCACAGGCTGGATCCGGACACGATGCGTCTTCGGGATGCCGCGCTGGCAATCGTCTCAGCTGCCGATCTAAGCGCTGCCGCGCAACTGGAGGAAAATTTTGCATGGCGTGAAATCATCGGCTCGAGGTGAGCCAGAACAGGAGGGGGAAATGAGCTGCTGCTCCGAAAATCCGTTCATTGGAACAGGCGATCTGCCATTCAATCCAAGCGAGGTTCGTCTCTATGGACGAAACGAATATTGTCCACCCGGGGATGCCCCGCGACGGCCTGAAGCTGCCAAGGTAAAACCGATCCGGGATGGCGACGTTGAAGCAGGCAAGGATAAAATCAGCCTTAAAGTGGGCAACTGCTTCATTCTGATCGATCCCGGCAAGGTCGAGATAGAGAGCATCGGTGTAATCTATGGCTATGCCTATGAGGGCCATTGCTACAAGCTCCCGAAGCCGCGGATCATGTATCTCCCGGTCAAGGCCACGGAAATACCGGGGGATGACTGCGGATGCGATTGCGGCTACTCGAACGCACTTGGCTATTCGGTCTGGTCGTTGGACAAGCTCGAACGCGTGATCGCGCTCGATGTCCGCTCTGACGACATCAAGACGCTGATCCTTGATGAAAACCTGCCCGGAAACCGTTCGCCGCTCGCCTATGCACAGACGCAATCGCTAGCGCCGCAGCGGCCTCGCGATTGAGACCACGCAAGCGTCTGGATTGAGATCGGGCTGCTCTCCTTTCGAAGCCCGGATGGGAGATACGACATCAACTGCTCGTCTCGGACCGATACTACGCTGCAGCCCGTCTTCGAGGGGAGGAGCTCCGCGTGCTCTGCGCGAACGCATCGGCGTCGACGGCTCTTGCCGGCAAAGTTACTAGACATCCCGGCATCGGAAGTTTAGTAGGTGCCCCGCTAACCGGTCGCAGCCCACCCGGTTCAACAAAACAAGGGACCCTAAAATGAAAATACTTGTCGTCTGCTCAGGCGGACTCGACTCTATTTCGCTTGCATACAAGATTGCGGCGAACCACCAACTGATCGGCCTGATCTCCTTCAACTACGGTCAACGGCATGTCAAAGAGCTGGAATTCGCGGCTCTCTGCGCGCGAAGGCTCGACGTGCCACATGACATTGTAGACATATCGAACGTGGGCAAGCACCTGACCGGCTCCGCCCTCACGGACGATATTCAGGTTCCTGACGGGCACTACGCCGAAGAGACGATGAAGGCAACGGTCGTGCCGAACCGCAACGCCATCATGCTGTCAATCGCGTTCGGCCTTGCTGCTGCTCGTCACGCAGATGCCGTGGCGATTGCAGTCCATGGCGGAGACCACTTCATCTACCCAGACTGTCGGCCGGGCTTCATTTCGTCGTTTGAGGTCATGCAACAACATGCCCTTGAGGGATATGCTGATGTCAGCCTGTTTGCTCCCTATGTGAACGCCACGAAGGCCGACATTGTCACCGACGGTGCGAAGCATCGGACGCCTTTTGAAGAGACCTGGTCTTGCTACAAGGGCGACCGTTTCCACTGCGGGAGATGCGGTACATGCGTCGAGCGTCGTGAAGCTTTCCATCTCGCCGGTGTCGAGGATCCAACCGTCTATGACGATCCGGATTTCTGGATTGCTGCTACCGGTGCATTCAGAGCAGACGAGGCCAAGTAATGTACCGGATTACCAAGGAATTCCATTTCTCCGCCTCGCATCAGCTGTCCCACCTTCCTGACGACCATCAGTGCGCGCGTCTCCATGGCCACAATTACATAGTCGAGGTCGAGCTTTCCGCCTCTGAGTTGAACGAGGATGGCTTTGTCCGTGATTATCACGAGCTTTCGCCACTCAAACGCTACATCGACGAGAGCTTCGATCACCGGCACCTCAATGATGTACTGGGCCATGACCGGGTGACATCCGAATGGCTCGCCAGGCATTTTTACGACTGGTGTAAGCAACGCCTGCCGGAAACCTCTGCTGTCAGGGTGAGCGAGACGCCGAAGACATGGGCGGAATATCGTCCATGACAGGCAGGGAACAAAAGATCCGCATCAGCGAAATCTTCGGACCGACGATCCAGGGGGAGGGGCCGCTCATCGGCCTCCCTACCGTCTTCGTCAGAACGGGTGGCTGCGACTATCGCTGCGAATGGTGCGATACCCTCCATGCCGTCGACAGCGCCTTCCGCGACGAGTGGACGCCAATGTCGGTCGACGATATCTGGTCGAAAGTGGAATTGCTCTCTCAAGGCTGTCCGCTGACGATTTCTCTGTCCGGTGGAAACCCGGCAATTCAGCCGCTCGGGCCACTGATAGCTCGGGGAAAGCGCGATGGCTATCAATTCGCTTTGGAAACGCAGGGATCGATCGCCCAGGACTGGTTTGCAGAGCTGGATCACTTGATCCTCAGTCCCAAACCACCGTCCAGCGGTATGGAATTCAAGCTGGACGAACTAAGGGATTGCGTGGCGGCCGCACGCAACGGTCCCGGGATCGCGATGAAGATCGTCATCTTCGATGACACTGACTATGCGTTTGCAAGGTCTGTCGCGAAGGAGTTCAAAGAGCTTCCGATCTTCCTGCAGCCCGGCAATCACACGCCGCCGGTCGAAGATGAAGCCTTGATCGATCTCGAGGGTATTCTCAACCGTATGCGGTGGCTGGTCGACAGGGTCGCCTCGGATCGGTGGTTTGATGCACGCGTTCTCCCGCAGCTCCATGTCCTGCTTTGGGGAAACATGCGGGGTGTGTGATCACCTTTGAGGAGGGTTGCGGCCCGCCGTGTAGGAGCGGGAGCACCGATCTGAAGTTGATCCTTCCGAGGCTTTCAGTCTCTCGACACACTGCCCCGACTGGGATGGTCGCGCCCGTTAGTACCTACAGGCGCTCGGAGGCTTCGCTCAGTTGCTCCGCGACGAAGGTTGCGCAGGTCCCTTCTCAATCTCTCGCCCCTCGCCAAAGACCCGAAAAACAAGCTTATTTTAGTGTTTGCTGCGGCATCGGGTAGCAGTTGGTTCGCTGCCGCTAAATTGACCTCATTGCTCCGCGACTTTTGCTCGACCGGGTGCCGAAAGCTCAAGGCATCCGGCATGGCGCATACCCCATGCGCCAAATAAATCGGAGGAGAAAAACATGTACAGACTTGCTTCTCTCGCTGTCGCCGCAGCACTTGGTGTCGGCGCCTTCATTGCCGCGTCAAGCGCCGATGCTATGAGCATGCAGGACTGCAGTGCCAAATATAAAGCGGCGCAGGCAGCCAATAGTCTCAATGGCATGAAGTGGAACGACTTCCGCAAGGCGCAATGCGGAGCGGATACTGCCGCAGCGACACCGGCAAAGCCCACTGCAGCGACGCCCGCAAAGCCCGCCGCGACCGACGAGCCGACGACCGCCAATACCGACAACGCGGCTGAGCCCGCGCCAACCAAGGCCGTGGCTCCGAAGGGCGTGGTCTTCCCAACGAAGGTCGATGCAAAATATGCGAGCGAGACGCCCGGCAAGGGCCGGATGCATACCTGCCTCGATCAATACAATGCCGATAAAGCCAACAACAGCCTGAACGGCCTGACCTGGATCAAGAAGGGCGGTGGTTATTACAGCATCTGCAACAGCAAGCTGAAGTCCTGAGATCACATATTGCATCAATAGGCGTGGAGATGAAGCGGCGCCTCATCTCCACGCAAGGAGGACGTGATGAGTCTTCTCGACGATGCCGGCAGCCTCATCGGCAACGCGATCGACAGTCATCCCGGCGGCCTCAGCGGCGTGATGTAGGAAGCCTTCGCCGATTTCGGCAGGCTTGGTTTGCTGCGATAGAACGCGGATCAGTTCTCGATCTGTTGGTCCGAAACAACGCTGACGATGACCTCGTCGCTTCCGTTCGGATAAAGTGGCAGGTCGAGCGTAATCGCTTCCCGGCGCTCTGGGGACGATGCTTTGAAGAACTTTCTGGCGCGCCCCTGTCCATTCCCTTCTCCGGACGCTTTAGCATGCGTCTCGCTGACCAGGCGTCGTTCGAAGGCCGCAGCATCGATTTCCGCGAACGCCATGGTGCAGCTTTCGACGGTGTTGTCGCCTACGGACGCCCGTGCCACCACCAGCGCCCTGAATGGTACATCTTCGCCAGCGCTCAGATTCCAGCCCTCCAACGCGACAGGATTTTCCACCGGCACCAGACTTGTAGTCATATCCTCCGCAAGTGCTGGCCAATCCCGTTCCTTTGCTACGGCGACCGTCCGTTGAAAATCCGTTCCCCGGTTGAGGCAGCGTTCATTGAACTGGTCAAAGGGATCTGGCTCGTTTGCCGCAACGACATCGGCAATGCTGGCAAGAAGAAACGTAATTGCGAAGCCATATGTCATCCATCGCATTAAAACCATGGGGTCTGCCTGTGGCCTTCGTCGGTTGCTACTCCGCCGCCTATATCTATCATCCCAATGAAAAAGGAAAAATCATGTCTCTCCACACCGGGGCTAAGTATTCCCGCACTGCGGCAGACATTTGATCGCCCTCAACCGGCTGGAAGATCAACCAACAAACACCTACATGTTGAGATACCAAAACATCGCGTTCGCGACTAATCCAAGCGGCCAAGAGCCAGGCGATGACAAAGGCCTCATATCACGTCGTCCTTTTGGACAGCACAAAAGTAAAGAAACGAGACCCGCCATATGATTTTACTGATAGTCGCGGTGGTGATCGTTATCGTCTTCTTCTTTCTGTTTCCAAAGCCGACGCTGCTTACCCTCACCGCACTCGTGGTCGTGGGCGGCGGTGTTGCGACCTTCATCTACTTCCAGCAAACAAACCGCGATGGATCGAGCGCCTCGATAGAAGGCACAAGCAGTGGAACTAAGGGATGCGTAGATCCCGCTAGGCCAGTTTTCGTTCGGCTTTTCAACGGTTCTCGGCAGCAGGTGGATGTCGTCCGCTTCCGGCTGATCGCAAAACGTCGCGGCTTCAGCATTGAGTATTATTCCGACCACCTCACGAGTTATAAAATTATCGAGCCTGGCGGCACCTATGACGACTGCTGGGCGCTAAACCAATATCGAGGCCTGCAGACTTTGCCGGATAAATTGACACCACAGGAACTGGATTGGTCAGTCGAAATATCGTCGGTTGAGTTCGCAAGTAATCGGTAGGTGTGGCGGCTCCGCCTTTGTAGAGGCCGAGTTAGAAGCGAGCTTGAACTATCTTTTCATGGGAGCCGAGTTAAGGCCGCTGTCTACTCAATGTGATCGGTGACTGGGAGTTGCCGCCCAGTCCGTTGCAATTAGCGCTCACGGAACTAGCTTTTATACCCCGTACCCTTTGAAACGGCGGCGTGACGAAAAGGAAAGCAAGGCATGTGCCGAAATATCAAGCCCCTATTCAACTTCGATCCACCAGCGACGGACGAGGAAATCCATGATGCGGCGCTTCAGTTCGTACGCAAGTTGAGCGGAACCACCAGGCCATCAAAACGCAATGAGGCCGCTTTTGAACACGCGGTGATGTCGATCGCGAAATGCGCCAAGGAACTGCTTAATTCGCTAGAGACCTCTCAACCTCCTCGCGACCGCGACGAGGTTGCCGCGAAGGCCCGGGCACGGTCGGCGATCCGGTTTGCCTAAGAAAGCCGCGTTGCAATTCTTCCATGGTGGTGATTCGCCCTCGGACAGCGCCGTCCGATCGGCAACTCCGAGGGTGTTTTATGGCGCCGAGACACGTTTCGAACACGACAATCGCAGTCTTATCATCCGTTGCCAGCAAACGATTCTCTTGCGGGCAGGAGCGGCGGTCATGCGGCCTTGAGATCAGGAAATAGCTTCTTGGACCAAGCTAAGGGAACATTGGTGCAAACCAATGGCCAGCCGGGAAGATTCAAACGAGCGTCGCCACAATCGTAAATACCGCCTTGACGCCTCTCCATCTTTGAGAAATGCTAAGATGTCAGACCAATTTTGGGGTCGGCTGCCTTAGAAAAGAACTTGGGGAACCATGAAGGCAAATGGTAGTGATAGGCCGGTAATCCGGCCGCTTCCGGCGATGGACCGCGCCCGTCAGGTGACGGAAGCGCTGGCGCATTATGTCGAGGATGCCCGGCTTCAGGCGGGCGACCGGCTGCCGGCGGAGCGTGAATTGATGGCAGCCCTTGCCGTCGGGCGGTCTACCATTCGCGAGGCAATCCGGCATTTTCAGGCGCTCGGCGTCATCGAGACGCGCAAGGGCAGCGGAACTTATCTGCTGAAACCGGTTTCTCGCGATACGATTCATATGCCGCTATCGTTCGAGACGCCGCATCTGCGCGATGTGCTGCTGCAGACGCTGGAGGTTCGCCGCGGCATCGAATGCGAGGCCGGCATGGTGGCGGCTCGGCGGCGCACGGCGAAAGATCTCGTCGTCATCGAGGAAAAACTCGACGAGATGGAGCGGGTGCATCTTTCCAAAGGCGCCTCTGGTCCGGAAGATCTCGCCTTCCATTTGGCGGTCTACGACGCCACGCACAATCCGCTGTTCCGCCAGCTTCTCGAACAGATGCGCGAGACCTTCGAGCGTTTCTGGACGCACCCTTTCGACCGGCAGGATTTCGCCCGCCGGTCCTTTCCCTTTCACCGCACCCTTTTCAACGCCATCGCCGCCCAGGACACCGAGGCGGCACGGCGTGAGACACTGAAAATCCTCGACGTGGTCGAGGAAGACATCAAGGAAATGTCCCGATGACTGACGGCCTCGAACCGTTCGACCTCGCTTCGCTGATCACCGCCCATGACGAGGGCAATTTCGCCGAGGCGGTCGTTCCGCCGATCTTCCAGACCTCGCTTTTCACCTTTTCCGACTACGACGACATGATCGCCTCCTATCGCGGCGAAAAGGTGCGCCCGATCTACACGCGCGGGCTGAACCCGACCGTGCGCATGTTCGAGGAGATGCTGGCAAAGCTCGAAGGTGCGGAGGATGCGCTGGGTTTTGCAAGCGGCATGGCGGCGATCTCGTCTGCGGTGCTCAGCTTCGTGGAGCCGGGTGACCGTATCGTCGCCGTCAAGCATGTCTATCCCGACGCCTTCCGCCTGTTCGGCACGATCCTGAAGCGCATGAAGGTCGAGGTGACCTATGTCGACGGCCGTGACGAAGAGGCCATCGCCAAGGCGCTGCCCGGTGCCAAGGTCTTCTATATGGAGAGCCCGACGAGCTGGGTGATGGAAGCGCATGATGTCGGCGGGCTGGCTGCACTCGCCAAAAAGCATGGCGTCGTCACCATGATCGACAATAGCTGGGCGAGCCCGTTCTTCCAGCGGCCGATAACACTCGGCGTCGATCTCGTCATCCATTCGGCCTCCAAATATCTAGGCGGCCATAGCGATGTCGTGGCCGGTGTCGTTGCCGGCTCGAAAGAGATGATCGCGCGCATCAAGGCCGAATCCTATCCCTATCTCGGTGGCAAGCTGTCGCCCTTCGATGCCTGGCTGCTGATCCGGGGCCTCCGGACCCTGCCTTTACGCATGCGGGCGCACGAGGCGGCGGCCATGACGATCGCGCAGCGCCTGCAGGCGCTCGACGTGGTCGAGCAGGTCTGTCATCCGGGCCTCGCCAACCGCCTGCCCGCCGGCCTCAACGGCACGTCGGGTCTCTTCTCGTTCATATTCCGCGAAGGCATCGACATCAGGGCCTTCGCAGATCACCTCAAGCTTTTCAAACTGGGCGTAAGCTGGGGTGGGCATGAAAGCCTGATCGTACCGGGCGAAGTTGTGCTGCAGCAGAAGGCACAGCCGAATTCCGCACAAGCCTTCGGCATCAGCTCGCGATCTGTGCGCCTCCATATCGGCCTCGAAGGAACCGAGGCCCTGTGGAGGGACATCGAGGAGGCGATTGCCGTCGCCTCATAACTGAAACCTCACAACAACTACGGAGGGGAACCAAAAATGAAAAAGCTTATTCTCTCAACACTCTTCGCCACGATGATGGCGGGTACGGCTTTCGCGGACACCACGCTGAAGCTCGTGGAAGTCATCACCAGCCCCGAGCGCACCGAAACGCTGAAATCGATCGTCGGCAAGTTCGAAGCCGCCAATCCCGGCACCAAGGTCGACATCATCTCGCTGCCCTGGAACGAAGCCTTCCAGAAGTTCGCCACCATGGTTTCGGCGGGCGATGTGCCCGACGTGATGGAAATGCCCGACACCTGGCTGTCGCTCTATGCCAATAATGGCATGCTCGAAAGCCTCGAGCCCTATCTCGCGAAGTGGGAGCATACCAAGGAGCTGACGCCGCGCGCGCTGGAGCTCGGCCGCGATGTCAACAACACGGCCTATATGCTGCCCTACGGCTTCTATCTGCGCGCCATGTTCTACAACAAGAAGCTGCTCGCTGAAGCCGGCGTCAAGGAACCGCCGAAGACGATGGAGGATTTCACCAAGGCCTCCGAAGCCGTCTCCAAGCTGCCGGGCAAATACGGCTACTGCATGCGCGGTGGGCCGGGCGGCCTGAACGGCTGGATGATCTTCGCAGCCTCCATGGCTGGCGACAACAAGTACTTCAAGGAGGACGGCACCTCGACCATGAACAGCGAAGGCTGGGCAAAGGGTATCGAGTGGATGGTCGATCTCTACAAGAAGGGTTATGCCCCGAAGGACAGCGTCAACTGGGGCTTCAACGAAGTCGTCGCCGGCTTCTATTCCGGCACGTGCGCCTTCCTCGACCAGGATCCTGATGCATTGATCGCGATCGCCGAGCGCATGAAGAAGGAAGACTTTGGCGTCATTCCGCTGCCGAAGGGCCCGGCCGGCAAGTCCTATCCGACCATCGGCTACGGCGGCTGGTCGATGTTCACGACGAGCCAGAACAAGGATCTCTCCTGGAAGCTGATCGCGACCCTCGAAGGGCCTGAAGGCAATATCGAGTGGAATAAGAAGATCGGCGCTCTGCCCGCCTATACTGCCGCAGAGAAGGATCCGTTCTATGCCGGTGACCAGTTCAAGGGCTGGTTCGAGGAGCTCGCCGACAAGGACACCGTTCCGACTGTTATGCCGACCTACCTCGAGGAATTCGCCTTCTTCAAGGACTCCATGGCGATCAAGACCTCGCAGCAGGCGATGCTGGGTGACATCTCGGCCAAGGATCTCGCCGACCAGTGGGCCGATTACCTCACGAAGGCACAGCAGAAGTTCCTCACAAAGAAGTAAGGCCAAAATCGCAAACGGCGGCGGAGATCTTCCGCCGCCGCTCATGCAACGACAGACGGCGCGCCGAAGCGCCGCAAGGGGAAGTATCGGGTAATGACCATCACCGCCGACACGCTCGAGATGCGCCACGACCGCCGACCATGGCTGCGCCGCCTGGCCGATGCCTCGGGGCCCTATCTCTATAGCGCGCCCTCGCTGATCCTGATCATTGCGGTCATGCTGGTGCCGCTGGTTATCGGCGTTTCCTATGCCTTCCGCGATATCCAGCTGCTCAACCCCTTCTCCGGTGGCTTCATTGGGCTGGAGCATTTTCGCGAGCTTTCCCAGGACAAGGCCTTTTATGGCGCGCTCAGGAATACGCTCTGGTGGACCGGCGCTTCCGTCGTTCTGCAGTTCATCTTCGGCCTCATCCTCGCACTTCTACTCGACAAGCCATTCTGGGGCAGGGGCGTCATTCAGGCTCTCGTCTTCCTACCCTGGGCGGTGCCGTCATTCCTTGCCGGCCTCAATTGGGCCTGGCTTTTCAACCCCGTCATCGGACCGATCCCGCACTGGCTTTTTGCACTCGGGCTGATGAACGAGCCGAGCAATATCCTTTCCGATCCGCAATATGCGATGTGGGGGCCGATCATTGCCAATGTCTGGTGGGGGATTCCTTTCTTTGCGATCACACTGCTTGCTGCTCTGCAGGCGATCCCGCGCGATCTCTATGAGGCTGCCTCGATCGATGGCGCCGGCTGGTTCCAGCGCTTCCGGTCGATCACCCTCCCGTTCCTGGCGCCGACGATCGCCATTACCGTCATGCTGCGTACCGTCTGGATTTCGAATTTCGCCGATCTCATCGTCGTCATGACCGGCGGCGGCCCGGCGGACAGGACGCAGATCGTCGCCAGCTACATTTTCACCCAGGCCTTCAAGCGGCTCGATTTCGGCTATGCATCGGCGATCGCGCTGGTGCTGCTGATCCTGCTTCTCGCCTATTCCATGCTGATCATCCTGCTGCGGCAGAGCCTGCTGGCCAAGGATTGAGTCATGAGACGTTCCATTCTCCCCGTTGTCGCACACCGTCTGGCGATCCTCGCCTATGTTGTTTTCGCGCTTTTCCCGCTCTTCTGGCTCCTGAAGGTTTCGGTCACGCCGAATGACCTGCTCTATACCGAGGGTGTGCGCATGTGGCCGTCGCGGACCACGTGGGAACATTACAGCTTCGTGCTGGAGCACAGCGCCTTCCCGACCTTTTTCAAAAACAGCGTCATTGTCTCGGCTTCGACGGCTATCACGGTGACGATCTGTGCCTCGCTGTCGGGCTATGCGCTGTCACGCTTTAACTTCCGGGCGAAATACTGGATCGTGGCGCTGATGCTGCTGACCCAGATGTTCCCGCTCGTCATGCTGGTGGCACCGATCTTCAAGATTCTGTCGCCGCTGCATCTGACGAACAGCCTGACGGGTCTCGTTATCGTCTACACAGCCTTCAACGTGCCGTTTGCGACCTTCCTGATGCAGTCCTTCTTCGACGGTATTCCGAAGGATCTCGAAGAAGCGGCGATGATCGACGGCGCTACCCAGTTCGTGGCCTTTCGGCAGATCATCCTGCCGTTGACGCTGCCCGGCATTGCGGCGACCCTCGGCTTCGTCTTCACGGCTGCCTGGAGCGAACTGCTCTTTGCGCTGATGCTGATCAACGGCAATGATGCGGCGACCTTCCCGGTCGGACTTCTTACCTTCGTTTCGAAATTCTCCGTGGATTTCGGGCAGATGATGGCGGCGGGCATCATGGCGCTTATTCCGGCCGGCCTCTTCTTCCTGCTCATCCAGCGTTATCTCGTGCAGGGTCTGACGGCCGGCGCGGTCAAGGGTTAGTCATATGGCATCGATCGACATCAAGAATATCCAGAAATCCTACGGTCATTTTCCTGTCTTGCAGGGCGTCGACCTGGAGATCAAGGACGGCGAATTCGTCGTGCTGGTCGGCCCGTCCGGTTGCGGCAAGTCGACCTTGCTGCGCATGATCGCTGGCCTCGAAGAGGTAACCGCCGGCGAGATCCGCATTGCCGGCAATCGCGTCAACGAGCTGCATCCGAAAGACCGCGACATCGCCATGGTGTTCCAGTCCTATGCGCTCTATCCGCACATGAATGTCGCCGGCAACATGAGCTACAGCCTGAAGCTCCGGAAGACGGCGAAGGAAAAGATCGCCAGCGCCGTTGCGAGCGCCGCCTCCAAGCTCGGCCTAGATCCGCTGCTCGAACGCCGGCCGAAAGCGCTATCGGGCGGCCAGCGCCAGCGTGTCGCCATGGGCCGCGCCATCGTGCGCCAGCCGAAGGCTTTCCTGTTCGATGAGCCGCTGTCGAACCTCGATGCGCGCCTGCGCGAGCAGATGCGCGCCGAAATCAAGAAATTGCATGGCGACCTCAAGGCGACCTCAATCTATGTGACCCACGACCAGATCGAGGCGATGACGCTGGCGGACCGGATCGTCGCCATGCATGGCGGGGTCGTGCAGCAGGTCGGCAGCCCCTTGGAGCTTTACGATCGCCCTGCCAACCTCTTCGTCGCGGGCTTCATCGGCTCGCCCGGCATGAACTTCCTCGAGGCGAGCTATGAGGCAGGCGGCGTGAAGCTGAAGGATGGCACGATCGTGCCGCTCAACACGTCGCTGCCCTTGTCGAACGGTGAAAGGGTGACGCTTGGCATCCGGCCTGAACATGTCGTCATGACAAATGATGGGGCCGGGATTACCGCCAACGTCGAGCTCGTCGAGCCGACCGGCTTCGGAATCATCCTGCATCTTTCGCTGCATGGCCTGCCGTTCAAGATCTTCACGCTCGATCGTGAGGCGTTGACCGCGGGGCCGAAGGTCAATGTCGCCTTTCCGGCCAAGCATCTGCATGTGTTCAACGGCGAGGGCAATCGCGTCGATTGAACGGAAGGAAGGCGATAGAATGCAACTGTCGCTTTCGGCATACTGCCTTCCTCAGGGATCGAGGGGGCAATATGCTTGTTGCGCAGATATCCGATATCCATGCCAGTCCAGATAGTCCGTCGCTGCTCGCATTCGAAGGAGCAATCGATTGGTTAAAGGCTTTCCGGCCGGATGCGCTTGTGCTGACCGGCGACCTAGTGGACGACGGATGGCAACTGGGCTATCGCCAGATTGCGGAAAGCCTGCATGCGCTGGATTTCCCCACCTATCTCCTGCCGGGTAACGGTGATGATCAATCGGTGATGCGAGCCGAGCTCGCCGAAGTTGGCAACTGGGCAGGCGCGGTGGGGTCGATGCATTTCCAGGCGGCTCTCGATGACGTGACCCTTATTGGCGTCGATGTAACGGTAGCCGGCCAAAGCCATGGCGATATCCGGCCGCATCTGTCGTGGCTGAAGAGCACGCTCGCCGATGTTGCGCCGCCTTTTCTCCTCTTCATGCACCAGCCGCCGTTCGGCATCGGTATAGAAGTGCTCGATCAGGTCCGGTGCAGAAATGACGATGCGCTTCTTGAGCTTTTGAACGCGGGCAGATCTCCGCCGCTTGGAATTCTCTGCGGCCATGTTCACCGGCCAGTTTCCAGCAGCGTGGGCTTGATTACCCTCCAGACATGCGGTTCGCTTTGCCCGCCCAATCCGCTTCTTCTCGGGGATCGGGCTGATCTTGCCGTTCTCGACGTTTCCTCCTTTCTGGTTCACGAGGTCAGGAACGACCGGCTGCTATCGCACGTGGTATCGATGCAGACGCTTGCCGGCGCTTAGTCCGTCGGGAGCGGAAAAGAGCTTTCATCACATGGTCTTCGATGGCTATATGATCAGATGATGATCATGCTGGAATGGATATTATGACAGACACTGTTCTCGACCGTTTTCTCCGCTATGTCGTCATCGACACCCAATCCGATCCTGCTTCATCCACGCAGCCGACCACCGAAAAACAGAAGGATCTCGGCCGGGTTCTGGTTGAGGAACTCTTGGAGATCGGCCTTTCGGATGCGCATCTCGATGAGCACGGCTATGTTTATGCGACCATTCCGGCCAATACCGACAAGCGCGTGCCGGTCATCTGCTTCTGCTCGCATATGGACACTGCGCCTGACTTCACCGGCAAGAACGTCAGGCCGCAGATGGTGAAGGCCTATGCAGGCGGGGATATCCAGCTTCCCGGTGATTCTAGCCGGGTGATCCGTGTTTCAGAACATCCTGAGTTGAAGAACCAGATCGGCAACGATATCGTTACGACTGATGGAACGACCTTACTCGGCGCCGACGACAAGGCGGGCCTGGCGGAAATCATCGCTGCCGCGCAGGTCCTCGTCGATAATCCCAGGATCAAGCATGGGACGATCAAGATCCTATTCACGCCGGACGAAGAGGTCGGCCGTGGCGTCAACAAGGTCGATCTGAAGAAGCTCGGCGCGGAATTTGCCTATACGATGGATGGCGAAACCACTGGCCATATTGAGGATGAGACCTTCTCGGCAGATAGCGTCGATATCGTTATCGCCGGCGTGGCAATCCATCCGGGTTTTGCCAAGGACCGGATGGAAAATGCCATCAAGATCGCCGGCGCGATTATCGACCGGCTGCCGAAGGAGATCGCCCCGGAAACGACCGAGGGGAAGCAGGGCTTTATCCATCCGACAGGGGTGGCGGGCTCGATGGAAAAGGCTGCGATCAGCCTCATCATTCGCGATTTTACCGACGAGGGTCTGACCGAAAAGGAGACCATGCTCGAAGCGATCGTCAAGGATGTGATGAAGGCCTATCCGGGCTCGACCTATCGTTTCGACGTGAAGGAACAGTACCGCAACATGAAGGTGGTGCTCGACCGTCATCCTGAGATCGTCGAGAACGCCGTCGAGGCGGTGCGCCGGGCGGATATGACGCCAGTGCGCGGCAGTATCCGCGGCGGTACCGACGGCTCGCGTCTTTCCTTCATGGGCCTGCCGTGCCCCAACATTTTCGCTGGCGGTCATGCCTTCCACTCGCCGCTCGAATGGGTCAGCCGCCAGGATATGGAAAAGGCCGTCAGGACGATCGTGGAGCTTGCCAAGGTCTGGGAAGAGCGCGCCTAGCGCTCTTCATTCTTCCGCAATCAGCTGCCGTTTGCCGAAATGCCTGGTCGCAACATCACGCTGTCATAGGCAGGGCGCGGTGTCGGGATGGCGATCGGCGTGCCGGGTTCAGGCTCGATCGCAGTCACCGTTGCGGGCATCGGCAACGGGTTGGTACTTGCCGTCGCCGCCGGGTCTGGGGACGGGATCGGTATCGGAACATCTGACGGGATCAGCACCTCGAACTGTGGCGGCAGCATGCTCTCGCCGGGTACATAATTCATCGCGACTTCGTAGGACGGCAGTGGCGGCGGCGTTTCGAGCGTGCCATCTTCGTCGCGCTTTTCGTAGAAGGCGTTGCCGCCAGCGACCGTCACATAGTGCATGTTATTGTAGGGAAATTTCAATCCTGCCGTGTGGAAGAACATCGCGTCCTTCACGGCCGGATGGCGTTCGCCGCTCAGGATCGCGTCAGCCGCTGTTGCAAGTTCGGGTTCTGCCTGCGACTTGACCTCGCGCGTCATGACGCCAGGCGCAAACTGCTTCTTCTGGGCTACGATGCCACAGATGGAGTCGGCATAGGCGCCGGAGGTCAGCCTGTTCATGACCACGCTGCCGACGGCCAGATAGCCATCCTCATCCGAATGCTGCGATTCGAAGTACATCGCCCGCTTCAGGCAGTCGCGATCTTTTGTGGTGTAATTGAAAGTGACTTTTGCCGGTTGAACCTGTTTCGATTTGGCTTTAACCGGCGCTGCCGCCGGTTTCGGTGTCGTCGTGCAGCTCGCGGCTGCCAGTCCTACGAATAAAATCCCGACCAGGGATTTTCCAAAGGAAATCTCCGCCCTCAACGCCAGGTGCCTCCTATCGGAATTAGTCCAGCCCTTTTCGATCTAAGCGAAAACGTTTTTACCCGGCATGTGACAAAAATACAAACAACCGGAGATCACAAAAATAACAAAGGGTTCCCGCCGAAATACGATTCTGGCGGGAACTGATGTTGCAGTTATGTTAATTCCGGAAAAGCTTCCAGCGTGTCGGCTTGAAGGCGACGCGCGACCGGTCGAGCCTGTCGGCCTCGCCCGGCGGAAGCTCGATCTCGATATGCGGGCGGTCCTTGCCGATGTCGAGTTCGATATGGCGGGTGCCGGCGACGCGCCGGCTGGCGACCGGTTGGCCGGCGATGCAGTTCTCGGCAGATTCGCAGAGCCGGACATCGTGCGGGCGGAAATAGAGCTGCGCAGCGCCATCGGCCTCACCCTCGGCGTTTAGACCTAGCGAGCGGCCTTCGAAGCGGATATCGCCGCCGGCAACTTCCACCTGCAGGCAATTGGACTGGCCGACGAAGCCGAAGACGAAGGGCGAGTTGGGGCTGTCATAGACCTGGTCCGGCGTGCCGACCTGCTCGATCGCACCCTGGCTCATGACGACGACTCGGTCGGCAAGCTCCATCGCCTCGTCCTGGTCGTGGGTGACGAAGACGGTGGTATGGCCGGTGCGGTCATGGATTTCGCGCAGCCATTTGCGTAGGTCCTTGCGCACTTGCGCATCGAGAGCGCCGAAAGGCTCGTCGAGCAGCAGGACGTTCGGCTCGACCGCCATGGCGCGGGCGAGGGCCACGCGCTGACGCTGGCCGCCGGAAAGCTGCGCTGGATAGCGCTTTTCAAGACCCGAAAGCTGTACGAGATCGAGCAGTTCCAGCGCCCGCTTGCGGATCTCCGCTTTCGGCGGACGGCGTGACGCATTGCGCACCTTCAGGCCGAAGGAGACGTTGTCGAGCACTGTCATATGGCGGAAAAGCGCATAGTGCTGGAACACGAAGCCGATATTGCGCTGCTGGACTGTTTTCCTCGACGCATCCTCTTCGCCGAAGAAGATCTGGCCTTCGGTCGGGCTTTCAAGGCCGGCGATAAGGCGCAGAAGCGTGGTCTTGCCGGAGCCGGAGGGGCCGAGCAATGCGATCAATTCACCCGAGCGGATATCGAGCGAGACATCGTGCAGCGCCGGAAAGCGATCGAATTCCTYGCGTATGTTTTGGACGCGTACTTCCATTCTAATTCCTTCAGTGCCGCCGGCTGGCGGCGATTTCGGCGCTATAGCGCAACTCCAGCAGCGTCTTCAAAACAAGTGTGACGAGGGCAAGCAAGGCCAGAAGCGAAGCGACCGCAAAGGCCCCGGTGAAATTATACTCGTTGTAGAGGATTTCCACCTGCAACGGCATAGTGTTGGTCTGCCCGCGAATATGGCCAGATACGACCGACACGGCGCCGAACTCACCCATGGCGCGGGCATTGCACAGCAGCACGCCGTAGAGCAGGCCCCATTTGATGTTCGGCAGCGTGACGTGCCAGAAGGCCTGCCAGCCGCTCGCGCCAAGCGAAAGGGCCGCCTCCTCATCCTGCGTTCCCTGTTCCTGCATGAGCGGAATGAGCTCGCGCGCAACGAAGGGGAAAGTGACGAACATGGTGGCGAGGATCAGCCCTGGCGCTGCAAACAGGATCTTGATGTCGTTGGTGCTCAGCCACTGGCCTAGCCAAGTGTTGGCGCCGAAGAGCAGCACGAAGACGAGGCCCGAGATAACAGGCGAAACCGAGAAGGGCAGATCGATCAGTGTGGTCAGGAACGCCTTGCCCTTGAATTCGAACTTGGCGATGGCCCAAGCGGCGGCTAAGCCGAAGGTAAGGTTCAAAGGCACGCTGATGCCGGCGACGATCAGTGTCAGGCGGATGGCCGAGAAGGTTTCAGCATCCTGAAGGGCTGTGAAAAATGAACCGACACCCTTGCGGAAAGCCTCGACGAAGACTGCCGCCAGCGGCAGAAGCAGGATTAACAGCAGGAAGAGCAGCGAGACCACGACCAGTACGATGCGGGCGACCTTGCTTTCTGTGACCGCTGAATGGAGCTTGTGCTGTTCAGCCGATGCGGTGTTTGGGATAGCTTCAGACGCCATAACCGTACCTCCGTCTGCTCCAGCTCTGGATGAGATTGATGACGAGCAGCATCATGAAGGAGATGACCAGCATGATCGCCGCAATGCCGGTCGCTGCTGCATAGTTGTATTCCTCGAGCTTGATGACGATCAGCAGCGGGGCGATTTCCGATTTGAACGGCAGGTTGCCGGCAATGAAGATGACCGAGCCGTATTCGCCGACGGCACGGGCGAAGGCAAGGGCGAAACCCGTCAGTACTGCGGGTGCGAGACCCGGCAGCAGCACGCGCGCGATTGTCTGGAAGCGATTGGCGCCGAGCGTGGCGGCAGCCTCCTCGACTTCCTTGTCGATCTCTTCCATGACCGGCTGGACCGTTCGTACGATGAAGGGCAGGCCGACGAAGATGAGGGCGATGACGATACCGGCCGGCGTGAAGGCGATCTTGATGCCGAGCGGCGTTAGGAACTGCCCGACCCAGCCGTTCGGAGCGTAGAGGGTTGTCAGTGCGATGCCGGCGACGGCCGTCGGCAGGGCGAAGGGCAGGTCCACCATGGCGTCGATAATGCGTTTGCCGGGAAACCGGTAACGTACCAGGACCCAGGCAAGGATGACGCCAAAGACGACATTGAGACAGGCGGCGATGAAGGCGCAGCCGAAGCTGATGCGCAGCGCGCTCAGCGTTCGCTGGTCGAATGCAATGCCGAAGAACTTCTCCCAGCCGAGTGTGCTCGACCGCCAGGCAAGGCCGGACAGGGGGATAAGGACGATGAGGGTGAGCCAGATCAAGGTAAGGCCGAGCGCCAGTCCGAAACCCGGAATGACGCTCGGCCGCTTGAACCGCCACCGTGTGGGGTTATGTGCGCTCATAAGACCTATTATTGGGCAGGCTTGTAGATCTGGTCAAATACGCCGCCGTCGCCGAAGAATTTCGGCTGTGCATCCTTCCAGCCGCCGAAGTCGTCGATCGTGGCGAGCGTCAGCTTCGGGAAGCGGGCAATATCAGCCGGATCGGCTGCTTCCGGCTTGATCGGGCGGTAATAATGCTTTGCCGCGATCTTCTGGCCTTCATCCGAATAAAGGTAGTTCAGATAGGCTTCCGCGACCTTGCGTGTGCCCTTCTTGTCGACGTTGCCATCGACGATTGCGACAGGCGGATCGGCGCGGATCGAGAAGGCGGGGGTCACGATCTCGAACTGGTCGGGGCCGAGTTCCTCGAGCGAGAGATAGGCTTCGTTTTCCCAGGCGAGCAGGACATCGCCGAGGCCGCGCTGGACGAAGGTGGTCGTAGCACCACGAGCGCCGGTATCGAGAACCGGAACGTGCTGCAGCAGTTTCGTCACGTATTCCTGCGCCTTGCCGTCGTCGCCGCCATTGGCCTGTTTGGCCCATGCCCAGGCAGCCAGGAAATTCCAGCGGGCACCGCCGGAGGTCTTCGGGTTAGGCGTGATGACCTGGACGCCTTCCTTGACCAGGTCGCCCCAATCCTTGATACCCTTCGGGTTGCCCTTGCGGACGAGGAAGACGATCGTCGAGGTATAGGGCGTCGAATTATTGGGGAACTTGGTCTTCCAGTCGGCCGGGATCTTGCCGGTCTTCTTGGCGATGGCGTCGATATCGCCTTCGAGCGCGAGGGTCACGACGTCGGCATCAAGGCCGTCGATGACCGAGCGCGCTTGGGCGCCGGAACCACCATGAGAGGCCTGGATCGTTACGGCTTCGCCGGTGTCGGCCTTCCATTTCGCGGCAAAGGCAACGTTGAAATCCTTATACAATTCGCGTGTCGGATCATAGGACACGTTCAGAAGCGTCTGGTCGGCGAAGGCCGGCGCGACGCTTCCGATCGCAAAGCTGCCTACCATGACCGCGGCCGCGATGAGCCGGGTGAGCCTTAAAGTCTGCATGGGAACCCTCCGTGGTTATGCGCTAAACTCTATCAACTAGGTCGTATAATGAAACGAAGATTGTTCCGGTTCCGGGGACCAACCTTAGAAAGCCATCCCATTTTCAGCGGGTGATTGCGAATGGGACGTGCTGTCAGTTGGCCGCGGCCAATTAAGGCACCACGCCACAGTCGTGATTTTTCTGCCACAGTTCGATCCCGAAAGTGACATTGGTGTGTCGATTTTTGGTCATCTTTTGCAGCACTGACGTTTTCGAGTGCCTACATGGACTTCCGGTCGTTGGGATTCGGCGACCGATGGTGGGGGTGTCCTTGAAGCACTGCTCGCCTCTTTCAAACCGTAAAAGGTCTTTCTGATGTCTATTAAAACTATCCTTCTTGGCTCTGTTGCCGCCCTTGCAGCGGTTTCCGGAGCACATGCAGCCGACGCTATCGTCGCAGCCGAGCCCGAGCCCGTAGAATATGTTCGCGTTTGCGACGCCTACGGGACTGGCTACTTCTACATCCCGGGCACCGAAACTTGCCTTCAGATCAGCGGTTACATCCGTTTCCAGGTTAACGCCGGCCAAAACGCTGGCGGCAATCGAGACACCAACGACTCCGACTGGGATGCCGTTACCCGTGGTCAGGTCACCTTCCAGACCAAGAACGACACCGAGTACGGCACGCTCACCGGCGTTATCACGCTGCGTACCAACGCTGACAACGCCACCAACCAGACGACCACGCTCGACGAAGGCTACATTGATATCGCCGGCTTCCGCGTTGGTAAGCAGTACAGCTGGTGGGATGACGATCTGAGCGGCGAGACGGACACGCTCTCGAGCAATGAGACGACCCACAACTCGATCCGTTATCAGTACGAGACCGACAACTTCGCAGCCGGTATCTCGGTCGACGAACTTGAAGAAGCCTATGCCGAGAAGCCGGGCGAAGGCCCGAACAACTTCGGCGTTGCAGCCCAGGTTTCCTTCAAGAGCGGCGCATTCAGCGGCTACCTGCTCGGGGGCTACGATTCCGACAACGAAGAAGGCGCCATCCGCGCAATCCTGTATGCCGACATCGGCCCCGGCACCCTCGGCCTCGCTGGCATCTGGGCTAGCGGCGCTAACTACTACTACGAAGAGTCCGAATGGACGATCGCTGCAGAGTACAAGGTCAAGCTCACCGACAAGTGGGCCGTTACGCCGGCCTTCCAGTACTTCGACAAGATCGATCTCGATGCTGACGGCAAGGGCTTCAGCGGCGGCAGCGCCTACACGACCGGCGTGACCGTCGACTACCAGATCGCTCAAAATCTGCGCAGCAAGCTCAGCCTTCAGTACCACGATGAAGAAGACGGCGACGACGAAACCTTCGGTTTCCTGCGTTTCCAGCGCGACTTCTAATAAAAAGGGGCCGAAGCGGCCCCTTGTTCTCGATTTGCCTTCCCCCCGCTACTGCGGGGAGAAGGTCGAAAGCGGATTTTCCCTACACGCGCGAATCCGCGATGAAATCCGAGTAGAATTCATCGACGCTTCTGGCCTTGCGCATGGCCGCCAAGACGCCTTCCGATTGAAGCCTGCGGGCGATAGCGGCAAGCACGTTCAGATATTCCCCGCGATTGTTTTCCCCGAAGAGCAGTACGAAGGCGATGTCCGTCGGGATATCATCGATCGCATCGAAATCCAGCGGCTGCGCGAAACGGATCAAGAGACCGCGCGGGCTCGTCATGCCGTTGATGGCTGCATGGGGAACGGCAATGCCGTTGCCGATGCCGGTGGAGCCGAGCTTTTCCCGGGATTCGAGCGCTTTCAGCACGGTCTGGCCGTCAATGCCGAAGGCGTTGCCGGCCTTTTCGGAGATCGACTGCAGCGCGCGCCATTTGGTCGTCACCGACAGGCCGATGAAGGTATGCTCCGGYCGGATGATATTGGAGAGGTTCATTTCATTCTCGATGCTGTACGAGGCGGGTATCAGTCAGGCTCGCGGAGCCGATAGCCGACGCCGGTCTCGGTGGTAATATAGTGCGGCTGGTCGGGAATCTGCTCGACCTTTTGCCGCAGCTGGCGCACATAGACGCGAAGATACTGCACGTCCGCCGCCGGCCCCCATACCTGCTTCAGAAGAAATTGATGTGTCAGCACCTTGCCGGCATGCTGAGCGAGTACGCGCAGGATGTCGTATTCCTTCGGCGACAGCTTGATCTCCCTGCCGTCGACCTTGACGATGCGCTTGACGAGATCGATCGACAGCCCGCCCGTCTGAAAGATCGCCTTTTCACCCTGCTGCTGCAGCCGGTGGCGGAGCGCCACGCGGATACGGGCACCGAGTTCGTTGACGCCGAAGGGCTTCGTTACATAGTCGTCGGCACCGCTTTCCAATGCCTTGACGATGCCGGCCTCGTCGGTACGGCTCGACAGGATGACGACTGGCATGGTGAGCCCGTCCTCGCGCCATTCCTGCAAAAGGTCATGGCCCGGCATGTCGGGAAGGCCGAGATCGAGCACGATGAGATCGGGCTGGTCGTCCTTGACGGACTGGCGGGCCGCGCCGGCATTCGGCGCTTCATGCACTTCATAGCCTTGCGCGGTGAGGCCGACACGTAAAAGCTTGCGGATCGGAGGCTCGTCGTCGACGACGAGGATCTTGACGGCTGAACCGGTCATTTGAGTTCATCCAGTTTGGGAATGTCATTCGGTTTGGGAAGGCGGACGGTGAAGACAGCGCCGGACCGGTCCGTCCGGTTGCCGGCGGTGATCGTCCCGCCCATCGCCTCGATGAAGCCCCGGCATATGGAGAGGCCGAGGCCGGTGCCGGCGCGCACCTGATCGCCTTTGCGCACACGGTAGAAGGTGTCGAAGACACGGGTGAGGTCTGCAGGAGGAATGCCCGGGCCCTCGTCGGAGACCTGTACGACGACATTGTCGGCGTCCGCCCAACCCTCGATGCGGATGACGGAACCCTCGGGCGCGTATTTGGCGGCATTGTCGAGCAGATTGAAGAGGACCTGTTCGAAGAGAACAGGATCGACGCGAACCATGGGCAGGTCGGCAGCGATCGTCATCTCCGTCCTGTGATGGTCGAGGATTTTGGCAGCCCTTCGCAGGGCGGTGCCGGCGATGTCGCCGGCATAGTGCAGCGCATAGTTCGGTTCCATGGCACCGGATTCGATCTTCGTCATGTCGAGCAGGTTGGCGATGAAGCGGTTGAGGCGCTCGGATTCGTCGACCACGGTCGAGAGAAGGTCGGTGCGGTCCTCCGCCGGCATGGAATCGAAATAGTCGCGCAGCGTGCCGGACGCGCCGAGGATCGCCGCAAGCGGCGTCTTCAGATCGTGCGAGATCGAGGTCAGCAAGGCAGACCGCAGGCGATCGGCTTCCGCTGCAAGCTTGGCGCGATCGACATCGGCGACGAGCTGGACGCGCTCGATGGCGAGTGCGGCCTGGTCCGCAAGAGCGTCCAGAAGACGCTGCTGCTCGGGCGTCAGCAGCGGGCCGTCGCGGCGGTCGCTGTCTAGACCGATGACGCCGACGGCGGTGCGGCCGGTGCGCAGCGGTACATAGAGGCGCTTGGCACCGGGCAGGGTATCGGCGCCGCGACCGGCGGCATGATTGTGCTCCCAGGCCCAGCGGGCGGCGGCAATATCGGCGTCGTCGAGCGTAYCGTCGGGAGGATAGCCGGCTTTGACCGCGATGGAACTACCCTCCGGCAGAAGCAGAACGACGCGCACCTTGAGCATCGAGGCGATCTGGAAGGCGGTTGCCCAGAGGACGTCATCGAGCGTGCCGGTGCCTGCGAGCTTCTTGGAAAAGAGATAGAGGTCTTCCGTCGTTCGCGCCCTCTGCCGGGCGGCGACCGCCTGCCGCTGCACCGTTGCCGTGAGGTTGGAGGCGATGACGGCAACGCCGAGGAAGAAGAAGAGCGCCAGCACGCTTTCAGGATCGCTGATCGTCAGCGTATAGCGCGGCGGCAGAAAGAAGAAGTTGAAGGAGAGGGCGCTGACGATACAGGTATAGAGCGCCGGCCTCAGGCCATGGATGACCGCTGATGTCAGCACCGCCATCAGAAAGACGAGCGCCAGATTGCGCACGTCGAGAACCTGGTCGAGCACCACACCGACGGCCAGCGCAATGGCGACATAGGCTGTCGAGAGGATATAGGCCCTGAAATTCAGTGTCGGCGCGCTCGGAGCCGCCTTGACGCCGCGCAGCGAAGCCGTGTCTTTCTCGTTACCGGAAATGACATGAACGCTGATATCGCCCGCCCGCCGGATCAGCTCGTCGGTTGTCGAACGGTTCCACCACCCCTCGCGCCAGGTCGGCTTCTTCGGGGCGCCGATGACGATGTGGGTGACGTTGTTGGCAGTGGCGTGGCGCACCAGCTCTTCCGTCACTTCGCGACCGGGGATGGTGATTGCTTCACCGCCGAGCTGTTCAGCAAGCCGCAAAGTCGCTGCGATCGTGTCTCGCTGCGTTTCCGACAGATTGATGGAGCGGTTGGTCTCGATATAGACGGCGGCCCAGGGGCCACGCAGGCGGGAGGCCATGCGTGAGGCATAGCGGACGAGCGAGGCAGAGCGGGGATGCTCGTCGATCGATACCAGCACGCGTTCGCCGGCGGCCCACGGGCCGGAAATCGCATGCGCCTGCATATGGGTCAGCAACTGGTCGTCGACGCGCTGGGCGGTCTTGCGCAGGGCGAGTTCGCGCAGCGCCGTCAGATTGCCGGGCGTGAAGTAATTGGTCAGCGCGCGCTCGGCGGTCTTTGCCACATAGACTTTGCCATCGTGAAGACGCTTGATGAGGTCGTCGGGTGTCAGGTCGATGATCTCGATGTCATCAGCCATGTCGATCACAGAGTCCGGCACTGTTTCGCGCACCCGGATGCGGGTGATCTGCGAAACGACGTCGTTCAGGCTCTCCACATGCTGGATGTTTAGCGTCGAATAGACATCGATGCCGCGGTCGAGCAGTTCCTTGACATCGAGATAGCGCTTCGGATGGCGGCTGCCCTCGGCATTGGTATGGGCGAGCTCGTCGACGAGAACGAGATCGGGCTTGCGGGCGAGAATGGCATCGAGATCCATCTCTTCGAGCGACTGGCCGCGATAGGCGATCTCCACACGCGGAACGATCTCGAAACCGGCAAGCAGCGCCTCGGTCTCTTTGCGGCCATGGGTTTCGACGACGCCGATCACCACGTCGAGGCCATCGGCCATCTTGGCGTGGCCGGAGACCAGCATTTCATAGGTCTTGCCGACGCCAGGTGCAGCGCCCAGGAAGATCTTCAGGCGCCCGCGCGACTCCGCCCGGGCTTTTTCGAGAAGCGCATCGGGAGAGGGCCTGCCGGCCTGGTCGCGGTTGTCGTCTGGCATGCGGTTTGGTCTTTCTTCACGAGCAAGCCCCGGCCCGCTTGTCGCGCTCCGGGGCTCTCAACCTTTACTGAGTCATAGAAGCATCAAGGCTCTGGTTCAACGCCAGAACATTGACGGTAGGCTCGCCAAGCAGGCCGAGTTCGCGGCCCGTGACGGCTGCATCGACCAGCGCCTTGACCTTGGCTTCATCAACACCGCGGGCCTTGGCGACACGCGGCACCTGGAAATAGGCGGCATCCGGCGAGATGTGCGGATCGAGGCCGCTGCCCGAAGCGGTGACGAGGTCGGCGGGAACCTCGGCATTCGGGTTGGTCGCCTTGGCAGCCTCATAGTCGCCTTTCACGCGGTCGATCAGCTTCCGGCTGGTTGGGCCGAGGTTGGAGCCAGAGGATGCAGCGGCATTATAACCGTCGCCCGCGGCGGACGGGCGGCCGTGGAAATACTTGTCGCTGGTAAAGGCCTGGCCGATCAGCGTGGAGCCGATGACCTTTCCGTCTTTTTCAATAAGGCTGCCATTTGCCTGGAAGGGGAAGATGGCCTGAGCGGCACCCGTCATGGCAAGCGGGTAGAGAAGGCCGGTGATGGCAGTGGTGGCAACGATCATGACGATTGCCGGACGAAGTTCTTTCAACATTGTTGTAACTCCTTAGGCGAGGCCGACGGCCGTGATGACGATGTCGATCGCCTTGATGCCGATGAAGGGGACGATGATGCCGCCGAGACCGTAGATCAGCAGGTTGCGGGAGAGCAGCGCGCCGGCGCCGATCGGGCGGTAGCGCACACCCTTCAGTGACAGCGGGATCAGCGCGATGATGATCAGCGCGTTGAAGATGATCGCCGACAGGATGGCGCTCTGCGGCGTGGCGAGGCCCATGACGTTGAGCACGCCAAGCTGCGGGTAGAAGGTCAGGAACATCGCCGGGATGATGGCGAAGTACTTGGCGATGTCGTTGGCGATCGAGAAGGTCGTCAGCGCGCCGCGCGTCATCAGCAGCTGCTTGCCGATTTCGACGATCTCGATGAGCTTCGTCGGGTCGCTGTCGAGGTCGACCATGTTGCCGGCCTCGCGGGCTGCGACCGTGCCGGTGTTCATGGCCACACCGACGTCGGCCTGTGCCAGGGCTGGGGCATCGTTCGTGCCGTCGCCGCACATGGCGACCAGCTTGCCCTTGGCCTGTTCCTCGCGGATGAGCTGCAGCTTGTTCTCAGGCGTTGCCTGGGCGAGGAAATCGTCCACGCCGGCTTCGGCGGCGATGGCGGCTGCCGTCATCGGGTTGTCGCCGGTGATCATGACGGTCCGGATACCCATGCGGCGAAGCTCGTTGAAGCGTTCGCGGATGCCGCCCTTGACGATATCCTTGAGCTGGATGACGCCGAGCAGCTTACCGTCACGAGCAACGGCAAGCGGCGTGCCGCCGGCCTTGGCGATCTCGTCTGATATTGACTGCAGTTCACGCACGATTTCGGCGCCGTTCTTCGAGGAGGCATCGCCATTGACGTAGGTCAGCACTGCATCGACAGCGCCCTTGCGGATCGCGGAGCCTTCGAGATCGACGCCGCTCATGCGTGTCTGGGCGGTGAAGGGCACGAAGGTGGCTTTCAGGCCTGCCATGTCGCGGCCTCGGATCGCATATTTCTCCTTGGCGAGCACGACGATCGAGCGTCCCTCGGGCGTCTCATCGGCAAGCGAGGCAAGCTGGGCCGCATCGGCGAGATCCTGTTCGGAGATGCCGCGGACCGGGCGGAAGCTGGTGGCCTGGCGGTTGCCGAGCGTGATCGTGCCAGTCTTGTCGAGCAGCAGCGTATCGACGTCACCGGCGGCTTCGACGGCGCGGCCGGACATGGCGAGCACGTTGAAGCGGACGAGGCGGTCCATGCCGGCGATRCCGATKGCCGACAGCAGGGCGCCGATGGTGGTCGGGATCAGCGTGACGAAGAGTGCGACGAGCACGATGATCGGGATCGAGCCGCCGGCGTAAGCTGCAAAACTCGGGATCGTCGCCGTGGCGAGCACGAAGATCAGCGTCATGCCGGCGAGCAGGATGTTGAGCGCGATTTCGTTCGGGGTCTTCTGGCGTTCGGCGCCTTCGACGAGCGAGATCATGCGGTCGAGGAAGGTCGAGCCGGCAGCAGCGGTGATGCGTACGCGGATCCAGTCGGAAAGAACCTGCGTGCCACCTGTCACGGCCGAGCGGTCGCCGCCGGATTCACGGATTACAGGGGCGGACTCACCGGTAATGGCTGCCTCGTTGACGGAGGCGACACCTTCGACGACTTCGCCGTCCGAGGGGATGATGTCGCCAGCTTCGACGAGAACGAGATCGCCGACCTTCAGGCTCGTGCCAGGCACCATGCGGTAGCCGCTGCCGTTGTTGGCGGTGAGCAGTTTGGCCTGGGTTTCTGTGCGGGCCTTGCGCAGCGAGTCGGCCTGCGCCTTGCCGCGGCCTTCAGCGACGGCTTCAGCGAAGTTGGCAAAGAGCACGGTGAACCAGAGCCAGAGGTTGATCTGGAAGGAGAAGGCGAGATTGCCGTTGCCTGAAACGAGGTCGCGCAGGAAAAGGACTGTGGTCAGTGCCGAGACCGTGGCCACGACGAACATGACCGGGTTCTTGGCGAGGGTGCGCGGGTTGAGCTTGGTGAAAGCAGCGCCCACGGCCGGAATGAGGATGCGAGAATCCAGGATGCTCGCGGATTTTGCCTGGCTCATAAGAGACTCCAGCTTTGAAACGAGGATGGCGAACCGGATTGCCGGTCAGCCCTGTAAAATTCTGATTGCGCAGACGACGACGAGCAGGCCTGCCATCATCACCAGGATGATGTCGGAGGCGCGCGGCGTGCGCTGGGCTCCACGCCCCGGCAGACCGGGACGTGGATGGAAGGCTTTTCGCAGCCTGTGACGGATGATCATGGCACCCACCTCAGAAGGTCTGGCCGGCAATGGTGACCAGGTGCTCGACGACGGGGCCGAGGGCCAGTGCCGGGAAGAAGGTGAGACCACCGACGATCAGGATCGTGCCGATGAGCAGGCCGACGAAGAGCGGGCCATCCGTCGGGAATGTACCTGCCGAGGCCGGAACCGTCTTCTTCGTGACCAGAGAGCCGGCAATCGCAAGAGCCGGAATGATGACGAGGAAGCGGCCCATCAGCATGCCGATGCCGAGCGTGATGTTGTACCAGGGCGTATTGCCCGTCAGGCCGCCGAAAGCCGAGCCGTTGTTGGCTGCAGCCGACGTATAGGCATAGAGGATTTCGGAGAACCCGTGCGGGCCGGCCGTGCCGATCGAGGCGACTGCCGAGGGCAGCACGCTAGCGATCGCGGTGAAGACCAGCATGGCGAGCGGCAGGCAGAGGATGGCGAGAACGGCCATCTTCATTTCCTTCGCCTCGATCTTCTTGCCGAGATATTCCGGCGTGCGGCCGACCATGAGGCCTGCCACGAAGACGGCGACGATGATGAACATCAGGATGCCGTAGAAGCCAGCGCCGACGCCGCCGACGATGACTTCGCCGAGCTGCATATTGATGAGCGGGATCAGGCCGCCAAGCGCCGTGAATGAGCCGTGCATGGCATTGACCGCGCCGCAGGAAGCAGCGGTGGTGATGACCGCAAACAGCGAGGACATGGCAACGCCGAAGCGGACTTCCTTACCTTCCATATTGCCGCCGCCAAGACCGAAGGCATGCATCAGCGGGTTGCCAGCAGCTTCAGCCCAGTAGGTGATGCCGACACCGACGATGAAGAGCAGGCCCATGGAGGCGAGGATCGCCCAGCCCTGACGCTGGTTGCCGACCATGCGGCCGAAGACGTTGGTAAAGGCTGCGCCGATCGCAAAGATCGACACCATCTGGATCATGTTCGAGATATTGTCGGGGTTCTCGAAAGGATGGGCCGAGTTGGCATTGAAGAAACCGCCGCCATTGGTGCCGAGCATCTTGATCGCAAGCTGCGAGGCGACGGGGCCGACGGCGATCGTCTGCTTGGCGCCTTCGAGCGTCGTGGCATCGACATAGGGGCCGAGCGTCTGCGGCACGCCGAGCCAGACATAGGCGAGCGTCAGCACGATGCAGATCGGCAGCAGAATGTAGAGCGTGGCGCGGATCATATCGACCCAGAAATTGCCGATCGCCTTGCCCGATGCGCGCGAGAAGGCGCGGATGAACGCAACGGCAATCGCCATGCCCGTCGCAGCCGACACGAAGTTCTGGACGGTGAAGCCCATCATCTGTGTCAGGTAGGACATGGTGCTTTCGCCACCGTAATTCTGCCAATTGGTATTGGAGACGAAGCTGACGGCGGTGTTGAAGGAGAGTTCCGGACCGACGGCGGCCATGCCGGCCGGGTTATAGGGCAACGCGCCTTGCAGGCGCATCAGCGCATAAAGCACGATGACGCCCATCAGATTGAACATCAGCATGGCGAAGGCATAGGAGGTCCAGTGCTGGTCTTCGCGTTCGCTGGTGCCGGCAACGGCGTAAAGTCCTCGTTCGATCGGAACGAGGACCGGTGAAAGGAATGTGCGCTCGCCGCTGAAGACACGCGTCATGTAACCGCCAAGCGGTTTGACGAGCACAAGGACGATCCCGCAATAAAGCAGAATCTGAAGCCATCCGTTGAGGGTCATGGGAGGAAACTTTCAGTACCCGGCCGCTTCTGGATGAGAAGCGCCGGCTCTTTCAGAAACGTTCTGGGCGGATGAGAGCGTAGGTGAGGTAGACGGTGAGAAACACGGTCACGGCACCGCTCAAGATATAATCGAGGGTCATCTGTTCTCTCCTGTCAAAGCCTGTCGCAGGCGCGTGTATAGGCAAAGCAAAGTCCGAAGAATACGATTGCAGTGCCGAGTAGAATTATATCCATCATCGATCTTGACTCCGATTTGTTATTCTTGGAGTCAGACAAGATAAAGGGCGCCAGCTCAGTGGAAGCGACACCTTTTATGCTTTCTGGCGTGGAGATGATCTTTGCGATCTCTCGGATATTAATATGCGGCCGAAGTGCATAAAGGTTCGAGATTGCATCGGGGCTATCAATATAAAAATCTTATAAATGCCTTTATGCGGTCAAAACGCACTTCGGCGGACCGATAGACAAAAAACGCCGTGCCCCGACGGTACGGCGCTATCTCGAACAGCTCGATATCGGAAGGTTCAGGGATCAACCCGGAACTGGTAGTGGCCCTCAGCGCTGTGGCCGTCCATCGAGAGGACGCGCCAGTTGAGCGTATAGACGCCAGGCGCCATGGACGGATCGAGCGGGACCTTGAAGACGGAGCCTTCCGGTCCCGAAAGAAACGGCTTGCCGGTCGGCAATGTCAGGCCCTGGGCATCGAGAAGGGTGGCGGTCGAGCGGGCGAGATCGACAGGGCCGGTGAAGGTGAGCTCGAGATTGGCCGGCACCAGCTTTTCTTCCTGCTGCGGCGGCGGAAGCGATGCTTCTTCGATCGCCGCAGACGCCTCGTTTGCGGCAAAGAGAAGAGATGCGAACAGGCAGAATGACACAATCGATTTCATGACGGTCTTCCTTACATTGCCGATCCGCATGGTGTCGGGAGCGTCATGCACCCGCCGCGCCATGCCGGCGCATGCTTAATAACGCTGCGGAGGGCGATTTCGATCCCGCGCCCGTGCAATAACCCGCACCGGCTGCAGCAGTGGCTGCGGCTGGCGGCCTTGCTGGAGTACAGCGACAGCCTCGTCCACCAGGTTGTGCCAGAATTCGCGGAGCTGTCGCGTGATCTGCGAGTTGGAAGACAGGTTTCTGCCGACATTATCGTTGTCGTGCGTCATCGCTTTACTCCTTTCCACTTTGTCGTAGTCCTTGGTGGTAAATGTAGTCCTCGCCGGGCCTTTCCGGAATCATACGGACGTCTAGTGCGAGCTTATCTTTCGGGTGATAAGCATGTGAGCATTTCGTCACATAATGAGCAAAAGCCTGGTGGAGATGATTGAATTGCTAGGCCTTGCGGTCTTATAGTCGCCGCAACGGCGCCCCATGAATCGCGGGAGCCATAGGGAAGGAAACCGATCATGACCAAAGTCCGTGCGCTGGTACTGGAGCGCCAGCATGAGCTTGCGCTTCGCGATATCGATCTGCCTCTGGAGACAGGGCCTGGGCAGGTGAAGATCAAGATCCATACCGTGGGTGTCTGCGGCTCCGACGTGCATTATTACACGCATGGCAAGATCGGCCCCTTCATCGTCAACGAGCCAATGGTGCTCGGCCATGAGGCGGCAGGCACTGTGGTCGAGGTCGGCTCCGGTGTGACGCATCTGAAGGTCGGCGATCGCGTCTGCATGGAACCCGGCATTCCCGATCCCAATTCCAAGGCAAGCCGGCTCGGCATGTACAATGTCGATCCGGCCGTTGCCTTCTGGGCGACGCCGCCGATCCACGGCGTGCTGACGCCTGAGGTCGTGCATCCGGCCAATTATACGTTCAAGCTGCCCGACAATGTCAGCTTCGCTGAAGGCGCGATGGTCGAGCCTTTCGCGGTCGGCATGCAGGCAGCCACCAAGGCGAAGATTGCACCCGGCGACACGGCCGTCATCCTCGGTGCCGGCCCGATCGGCACCATGGTTGCGATTGCTGCTCTTGCCGGCGGCTGCGCCCGCGCGATCGTCGCCGACCTCGCCCAGCCGAAGCTCGATATTGCTGCACAGTACCAGGGCGTTATCCCGGTCAATATCCGCGAAAAAAACCTCGCCGAGGAAGTCAGCCGGCTGACCGATGGCTGGGGTGCGGATGTGGTCTTCGAATGCTCGGGCTCGCCGAAAGCCTGGGAGACGATCATGGCCCTACCGCGCCCCGGCGGCGTCATCGTCGCCGTCGGCCTGCCGGTCAACCCGGTCGGCTTTGACGTCTCGACGGCCTCCACCAAGGAAATCCGCATCGAGACGGTGTTCCGCTACGCCCATCAGTATGAGCGCTCGATCGCCCTTCTCGGATCGGGTCGTGTCGACCTTAAGCCGCTGATATCAGAGGCCTTCGCCTTCGAGGATTCGATCAAGGCCTTTGACCGCGCGGTCGAGGCACGTCCGACGGATGTCAAGCTTCAGATCGTCATGGACTAAGGCCCTTTACGGGTACTTGATGCCAAATTTCGTCCTGCGAAGCACCAGCGCCGCGCCCGCGATGAGGGCCGCGGCGCCGAGTGCGATCAGCAGATGATGATGCAGCGGCAGGTGACCGAATATCTGGTGAATCCCGTGCCCAAAGGCATAGCCGAGTGCCGTGAAAAGCTGGCCCCAGATGAGCGCCGCCAGAAGGTTGAGCACGAGGAACCTCTGCGTCGATATATGCGTCGTGCCGATGACGATCGGGCTGATCGTCCGCAATCCGACCAGAAAGCGGAACGCAAAAATGAAGCCGGTCGGATATTTTTCGAGAAGTTGCGTGACCCGTGCGAGCGCCGGCGTCTCCATCACGCGGCGAACGAAACTCCATTGGGCGGCATAGCGGCCGGCAAAGAACCACATCTGATCTCCGGCGAATGATCCCGCCGAGGCGGCCATTGAGGCGGCCCAATAGGTCAGAAGGTCGCGATGCGCGATGACGCCGCCGAGAAAGGCGGCAGTTTCACCCTCAAAGGCGGTGCCGAGAAAGATCGCCGGGAGGCCGTAATTTTCGATCAGCAGTTCGATATTCAATGACCGGTCTCCGGCTGGTTGCGATCTTCGGGATCAGATCGCCTTCAAATCATCCAGCAGCGTCGGGATCAATTCCGAAACGGTCGGGTGTATCGGCACGGACCATCGTAGCGCCGGATAGGTCGTTCCGGCATTCATGGCATCGATGAAGCCGTGGATCGCCTCGTCGCCCTCGATGCCGAGAATGGCTGCACCCAGGATCTCCTTGGTCTCCGCATCTGCGACCACCTTCATGAAGCCCTTGGTTTCGCCGCGCTCATTGGCGCGGCCGACCCTGCTCATCGGGCGGGTCGAGACCATGATCTTGCGGCCTGAGGCGCGCGCCTGCTTTTCCGTCATGCCGACGCGGCCAAGCGGCGGATCGATATAGAGGGCATAGGCCAGAATGCGGCTCGACACTTTGCGCTCGCCACCGTCGAGCAGATTGGCTGCGGCAATCTCGAAGTCATTGTAGGACGTATGGGTGAAGGCGCCGTGGCCGTTGCAGTCCCCGAGCGCCCATATGCCTTCGATATTGGTGGCCAACCGGTCGTCGACGGTAATGAAGCCGCGCTTGTCGGTGGCCACACCCGCGGCATCGAGGCCGAGGTCGTCGGTATTCGGCGTCCGGCCGGTGGCGACAAGCACATGGCTTGCCTCGATCGTTTCGGAGTCGGCTGTGACGGTCGCACCATCGGCGCCCTTGGCGAAGCGGATGTCCTTGACGTCGGTATGGATCTTTATGCCCTCGGATCTCAGGATATCGGCGATCGCATCGGAAATATCCTCGTCCTCGCGGGAGGCGAGTTTCGGGCCGCGCTCGATCACCGTCACCTCCGTACCGAAACGCCGGTACATCTGTGCGAATTCCAGGCCGATATAACTGCCGCCGATAATGGCGAGATGCTTCGGCAGGCTGTCGAGATGGATGATGCCGGTGCTGGTCAGATAATCGATATCGGCAAGGCCCGGCATATCGGGGATCGTTGGGCGGGCGCCGACATTGAGGAAAATCTTCGGTGCCGTCAGCGTGTCGCCGTTGACGACGACTTCTTTCGAGCCCGTGAAGCGGGCATGGCCGTAGATGACGGTCATGGTTTTCATGCCACCGAACCAGCCGCTCAAACCGTTGCGGGCATCCATGATGATCGTTTCTGCGCGATCGCGCACGGTCTTCATGTCGATTGCGATTTCGCCCGGAATCCGCACACCGTAGTCGGCGCCACGCCGCGCCACATGGGCGGCACGGGCGCTTGCCACCAGTGTTTTCGTCGGCATGCAGCCCGCATTAACGCAGGTGCCGCCGAGGAACTTGCGTTCGATCAGCGCCACCTTCATGCCCGTTTCCGCCATGCGGGCGGCGAGGAATGGGCCGGCCTGGCCGGCGCCGATGAAGATTGCGTCGAAGCTCTTCATCAGACTGCCCACGCGATGATAATGGCGCCGATGACGGCAACGGCATCCTCGATCAGGGCTGCCGGACGATCCTGGCCGAAGGAGGCTGCGAGCTTGCCGCGGGCGGCTGCACCGCCGAGCGTGCCGATGACCGCGCCGATGATGCCGGCGATCAGGCCGCCGGAGAGCAGACTGCTTGCGGCGCCGATGACGGCACCGCACAGCGCGCCGACGATGATGCGGGTGGCGAACTGGATCGGCACCTTGCGCGAGGGGGTGGAGGGTAATTGGTCGGTGATGAGCTCAATGACGGCAAGCGCCGTGAAGATCCACGGCGTCCACCGGTAGCCCATGAAGGCAAGCGGCGTCTGAGAGATATCGAACCAGCCGAGTGCCGCGCCCCAGGCGATAGCGGCAGGTGCGGTCATGGCGCGAAGACCGGCAATGACGCCGATCAGAAGTGCGAGCAGCAGAAACATATGCAAATCCCCCTTGCGCCGCCGGCCTCTCTGCCGCGGCAAGGGGAGGTTTGCACATTGTTGTCAAGGTTGCAATTCGCCTCGCGCGCGAGTGAATTAGTTGGAGAAGGCGGCAATGCCTGTGATCGCACGACCGAGAATAAGCGCATGAATGTCATGCGTTCCCTCGTAGGTGTTGACCACTTCGAGATTGACGAGGTGGCGAGCGACGCCGAACTCGTCGGAAATACCATTACCGCCCAGCATGTCGCGGGCTGCACGGGCAATCTCCAGTGCCTTGCCGCAGGAATTGCGCTTGAGGATCGACGTCAGTTCGACGGGCGGATGGCCCTCTTCCTTCATGCGGCCGAGACGCAAACATCCTTGAAGCCCGAGCGAGATTTCGGTTGCCATATCGGCAAGCTTCTTCTGGATGAGCTGGTTGGCGGCGAGCGGCCGGCCGAACTGTTGGCGGTCCAGCGTATATTGCCGGGCCGTCGCGTAACAGGCTTCAGCTGCACCCAGCGCGCCCCAGGCGATGCCGAAGCGAGCGGAGTTGAGGCAGGTGAAAGGTCCTTTGAGGCCGCTGACGTCGGGTAGCAGATTCTCTTCCGGCACGAAGACATTGTCCATGACGACTTCGCCTGTGATCGAGGCACGAAGCCCAACCTTGCCCTGGATCTTCGGGGCTGAGAGACCCTTCCAGCCCTTTTCCAGGATGAAGCCGCGGATGAGGCCATCCTCGGTCTTTGCCCAGACGACGAAGATATCGGCAATCGGCGCGTTCGAGATCCAGGTCTTGGAACCCGTCAGGCTATAACCGCCGTCAACCTTCTTTGCCCGCGTCGCCATGGAGCCTGGATCGGAGCCGTGATTGGGCTCGGTCAGGCCAAAACATCCGATCCATTCGCCGGTCGCAAGTTTAGGCAGATATTTCTTCTTCTGTTCTTCGGAGCCGAAGGCGTCGATCGGCACCATGACCAGCGAGGACTGAACGCTCATCATTGAACGGTAACCGCTGTCGACCCGTTCCACTTCGCGGGCGATCAGGCCGTAAGCGACGTAGCCGAGGCCAGCGCCGCCATATTCGGGATCGATCGTGGGGCCGAGAAGGCCGAGTTCGCCCATCTCCCGGAATATTTCCGGATCGGTCTTCTCGTTGCGGAAGGCTTCGAGGACACGGGGGCCGAGCTTTTCCTGTGCATAGGCATGGGCGGTCTCCTGCACCATGCGCTCCTCGTCGGTCAGCTGCTCCACGAGCCGGAAGGGATCGGCCCAGTCGAAAACCTCGCGCGTATGCTGCATGTCCAGTCTCCTCACCACTGTTCAGGGCCATTCTAGAGGCATGCCTGATTTAAGGTCGCATAGACCCGCCCGTTTGCGGCGTCAACAAGGCGTTCATCGCGCCAAAGACACAGAACCCATCTTTTCAAATGGCGGCCGGTGCGCCAGTTTGCGCGCGACAGATTCTAGAAGGAGGAGGCAGACATGTCATCGAGCGATCTCTTCGTATCGGCCGAAGGCGCCGAATGGGTAAACCCTGAGCCGGGCGTGACCCGCCGGATCATGACCTATCTGCCTGAGATGATGATGGTGGAAGTGGCTTTCGAGGCAGGCGCCGTGGGTGCTGCCCATTTCCACCCTCACATACAGGCGAGCTATGTCGCCGAAGGCAGCTTCGAAGTGACGATCGACGGCCGCACTGAAGTCTTGAAGCAGGGTGGCAGCTTCATCGTGCCGCCCAATCTGGTTCACGGCGTCAAGGCGCTGGAAAAGGGTCGCTTGATCGATACCTTCACCCCGCATCGCGCCGAATTCCTGAAATAGTCACATCTCTGCCTTCGCCTTTCGTGCTGTGCCGATATAGGGCGGGATGAAACAGGCGTCTTCGCTGCGTGCCGTTTCCCTCAGGAAGTCGATGACGGCGCGCACGCGCGGCGCTTGCCTCAAGTCGCGGTGGCATGTGATCCAGTAGTGTCGCTTGAGATCGATCTCGTCGGGCAGCACGCGCACCAGTTCGGGATAACGGCAGGCGAAGAAATAGGGCAGGATGCCGAGGCCAAGGCCGTTTCTGGTGGCCGTCAACTGCGCGAAGATGCTGGAACTCTGGAATTGCGGCTTGATGCGCGGATGCACGTCGCCAAGATAATCGAGCCCCGGTGCGAAGATCATTTCCTCGATATAGCTGATGAAGGGGTGGTTCAGTAGGTCGTCACGCGTGTTGATGGGTGCAGCGCGGGCGAGATAGTCGCGCGAGGCGTAGACCTGCAGATGATAGTCCGTCAGCTTTTCGGCAAAGTAGGGGCCGCCTTTGGGCTCGTCGAGGACGACGGAAATGTCCGCCTCCTTGCGGGAGAGCGACATGATCTGCTGGATGGTGACGAGTTCCAGCGCCAGATGCGGATGGCGGGCGGCAAATTGCGGCAGGACGGTCGCAAAGAAGAAATTGGCGAAGCCCTCCGGAGCGCTGAGGCGCACGAGGCCGCGCTGGCTAAGCGACCCATCGGCGAGATCGGCCCGCAGCCGTTCAGTTTCCTGTTCCATCTTCTCGGCCGTTTCGACAAAGCGCGTGCCCATGGCGGTCAACACGTAGCCGCGCGGATTTCGCTCGAAAAGCTTGACCTTCAGTGCAAATTCCAGCCGGTCGATGCGCCGCGAGACGGTCGCATGGCTGGAGCGCAACTGCCGCGCGGCTGTCGAAAGCTGGCCGGTGCGGGCAACGGCTAGAAAAAACTGCAGATCGTCCCAAGTAAATTGCGAAGCATGGCTCATCGGCGTCGCCCATCCATCTACGTCTTTGGTCTAATGCCGCCCGCAAAGGAGAGCGCTGCAACTGTCGCTACAGCGGCATTGTGATCGGTGCTGTTCAAAAACGAACAGATACTGTTTGGAATTAGATGTAAACCGCCAGTTGCCTCATGGAGGAAATTCCGTGATCGTAAGGGCGGAGCGGCCGCTTTGAGGAGGGCGGGTCGCCAAATTTGAACAGATTCGCAATCTGGCCAATCTCTGGGAGGAGAGACTATGCGAAAGAATTTCATTGCGTCCGTTGCATTTCTACTGGCAAGCAGCACCGCCGTGTTCGCCCAAAGTGCTGCCATTTCCGATGGCAAGGTCAAGATCGGCATCCTGAACGACCAGTCCGGCGTTTATGCCGACTTCGGCGGTAAGTCCTCGGTCGAGGCTGCCAAGATGGCTGTCGAGGATTTCGGCGGCAAGGTGCTCGACATGCCGGTCGAGATCGTCGATGCCGACCACCAGAACAAGCCTGATATCGCTTCCAACATTGCCCGCCAGTGGTATGACACCGAGCAGGTCGACGCCATCATGGAGCTGACGACCTCGTCTGTGGCGCTCGCCGTGCAGGCCGTCGCCAAGGAAAAGAAGAGGATCGATATCGTCACGGGTGCTGCGACGACGGATCTAACAGGCAAGGCCTGCTCGCCTTATGGCTTCCACTGGGCTTATGACACCCACGCTCTGGCCGTCGGCACCGGCGGCGCGCTGGTCAAGCAGGGTGGCGACAGCTGGTTCTTCCTGACGGCAGACTATGCTTTCGGCTATTCGCTGGAGCAGCAGACCAGCGATTACGTGAAGGCAAGCGGCGGCACGGTCGTCGGTTCCGTACGCCATCCCCTGTCGACGCAGGACTTCTCGTCCTTCCTGCTGCAGGCGCAATCATCAGGCGCGAAGGTCATCGGCCTTGCCAATGCCGGCCTCGATACGTCGAACGCCATCAAGCAGGCGGCGGAATTCGGCATTACCCAGGGCGGCCAGCATCTGGCAGCGCTGCTCTTCACGCTTGCCGAAGTCCACGGCCTCGGCCTCGAAGCAGCGCAAGGCCTGACGCTGACCGAAGGCTATTACTGGAACCGTGACGACGAAAGCCGCGCATTCGCCAAGAAGTTCTTCGCACGCACCGGCAAGATGCCGAACATGATCCACACCGGCACCTATTCGGCTGTTCTGCAATATCTGAAGGCGATCCAGAAGGCGGGCACGGATGAGACGGAAGCCGTCGCCAAGCAGCTGCATGAGATGCCCGTCGATGATGTCTTTGGCCGTGGCGGCACGGTCGGCCCGAACGGCCGCATGATCCACGACATGTATCTGCTGCAGGTCAAGAAGCCCGCGGAAAGCAAGGAGCCGTGGGACTATTTCAACGTTCTCGCCACCATTCCGGGCAAGGAAGCCTATATCGACCCCGCCAAGAGCGGCTGCGATCTGGTGAAGTGAGCGATGGCGGTTTCCGCGATTGAAACTCAGGCCAAGCCGCGGGTGGTGCTTTCCGCCCGCGGCCTGCGCCGTGATTTCGGCGGCTTCACGGCCGTCAAGAATGTCGATCTCGATGTGCATGACGCAAGCGTGCATGCACTGATCGGGCCGAACGGTGCAGGCAAGACGACGGTGTTCAACCTGCTCACCAAGTTCCTGCAGCCGACATCAGGCACGATCACGCTGATGGGCACAGACATCACCAGGACGCCACCGGATCGGGTGGCGCGCTTGGGCCTCGTCCGCTCATTCCAGATCTCTGCCGTCTTCCCGCATCTTTCCGTGCTCGACAATGTGCGGGTCGCCCTGCAGCGGCCGAACAATCTGTCCACTCAGTTCTGGCGTCCGCTTTCAGCACTCGACAGCCTGAACGACCGGGCCGAGCAATTGCTTGCCAGTGTCGGGCTTTCCAAGGAGCGCGATCATATCGCCGCCGATCTTTCCTATGGCCGCAAGCGCGTGCTTGAAATCGCCACCACGCTGGCACTCGATCCGAAGGTGCTGCTGCTCGACGAGCCGATGGCCGGCATGGGGCAGGAGGATGTCGGCGTCGTCTCCGCCATCATCCGCGATGTCGCCCGCGATAGGGCAGTGCTTATGGTCGAGCACAATCTCTCCGTCGTTGCCAATATCTGCCAGCATGTGACCGTGCTGCAGCGTGGCGAGATCCTCGCCGAGGGCGACTATGCGACCGTCAGCCAGGACGAGCGCGTGCGGCAGGCCTATATGGGTACGGAGGAGCACCACTGATGGCGCCGCTTCTCGAAATTCAGGGTCTGAATGCCTGGTATGGCGAAAGCCATATCCTGCACGGGATCGACATGACGGTCGGTGAGGGCGAGATGATCACCATTCTCGGCCGCAATGGCGTTGGCAAGACGACGACCTTGCGTACCATCACCGGTATCGTACGCTCCCGAAAGGGCAGGATAAGCTTTGCCGGCACGGATATGATGCGGGTGCCGCTGCATAAGACCGCACACAAGGGTATCGGTTTCGTGCCGGAGGAGCGCGGCATCTTCGCGACGCTGACGGTTTCGGAAAATCTGATGCTGCCGCCTGTTGTGGCGCCCGGCGGCATGAGCCTCGATGAAATCTACGAGCTTTTTCCGAACCTTTATGAGCGGCGCACGAGTTCCGGCACCAAGCTTTCGGGCGGTGAGCAGCAGATGCTGGCGATCGCCCGCATCCTGCGCACCGGCGTGCGCCTGCTGTTGCTCGACGAGCCGACCGAGGGGTTGGCGCCTGTTATCGTCCAGCGTATCGGCGAGGTTTTGAAGACGCTGAAGGAACGCGGCATGACCATCGTGCTCGTCGAACAGAATTTCCGCTTCGCAAGCCGTATTGCCGATCGCTTCTATCTGATGGATCATGGACAGATGGTCTCGGAATTCCCGGTCGGCGAACTGCCGCAGCGCATGGACACGCTGCACAAGGTTCTGGGAGTGTGACGCGATGACGATGATCTTCGGCATTCCCTTGCAGGCGCTGCTCGGCCAGCTGCTGATCGGCCTGATCAACGGGTCCTTCTATGCGCTGCTGAGCCTTGGTCTTGCGATCATTTTCGGTCTTCTGCGCGTCATCAACTTCGCGCATGGTGCCCAGTACATGCTCGGTGCTTTTGTCGCCTATCTGCTGCTGAATTATCTCGGTATCGGCTACTGGCCGTCGCTGATCCTGGCGCCCGTCATCGTCGGGCTTGCCGGCGCTGTCATCGAGCGTCTCTTTCTGCGCCGGCTCTACGATCTCGATCCGCTCTACGGCCTGCTATTCACCTTCGGTCTGGCGCTCGCCGTCGAAGGCACGTTCCGTTATCTCTACGGCTCTTCGGGCCAGCCCTATGCAACGCCACCGGCGCTGGCCGGCGGCATGAACCTCGGCTTCATGTTCCTGCCGATCTACCGCGGCTGGGTGGTGGTCGTTTCGCTCGTCGTCTGCATTGGCACCTGGCTCTTGATCGAAAAGACCAAGCTCGGCGCCTATCTGCGCTCAGCGACGGAAAATGCCACTCTGGTGCAGGTCTTTGGCGTCAACGTGCCGGTTCTCTTGACCTTCACTTATGCACTCGGCGCCGGTCTTGCCGCCTTTGCCGGTGTGCTCGCCGCACCCATCTACCAGGTTTCGCCGCTGATGGGATCGAACATGATCATCGTTGTCTTTGCCGTGGTCGTCGTCGGCGGCATGGGCTCGATCATGGGCGCCATCATCACCGGCTATGTGCTTGGCATCGCGGAAGGCCTGACCAAGGTCTTCTATCCGGAAGCCTCCAATATCGTCATCTTCGTCATTATGGCGATCGTGCTTCTCATCAGGCCCGCGGGCCTCTTCGGCCGGGATGCGTGACATGGCTGACATCACCGAAACCATCCGAACGGAAAAGAGCCGCACCGCAATTTCGGTGCAGACAGGCTTCCTGATCATAGGGCTGCTGCTTCTGTTGCTGGCGCCCTTCTTCTTCTACCCGATCTTCCTGATGAAGCTGCTCTGCTTCGCGCTCTTTGCCTGCGCCTTCAACCTGCTGCTTGGCTATACCGGCCTGCTTTCCTTCGGCCATGCGACTTTTTTCGGCGGGGCTGCTTATTTCACCGCCTATACGGTCAAATCCTGGGGATTCCCGCCGGAACTCGGCATTCTCGTCGGCGTTGTCGGGGCGGCGTTGCTCGGCCTCGTCATGGGCTTCTTCGCGATCCGCCGGCAGGGCATCTATTTTGCGATGATCACGCTGGCACTATCGCAAATGTTCTTCTTCTTCTGTTTGCAGGCGAAGTTCACCGAGGGCGAGGACGGAATCCAGTCCGTGCCTCGTGGCCACCTCTTCGGCTTCATCGATCTCAACAGCTCCACCAACATGTATTATTTCGTGCTGGCGGTGTTCCTGATCGGGCTGCTGATCATCTGGCGCTTCATCAATTCGCCCTTCGGCATGATCCTGAAATCGATCCGCGAGAATGAGCAGCGGGCAATCTCGCTTGGCTATTCCGTGGCGCGCTACAAGCTCGGCGCCTTCGTGATGTCGGCGGCCCTTGCCGGGCTTGCCGGCTCGGTGAAGGCGCTGGTCTTCCAGTTTGCGACGCTGACGGATGTCGCCTGGCAGATGTCGGGCGAGGTGATCCTGATGACGCTGCTCGGTGGCATCGGCACGCTGATCGGCCCGGTCTTCGGTGCCGGCCTCGTCGTGACGCTGCAGAATTATCTCGCGACTTCGGAGTTTCCGGTGACCATCATTACGGGCGTGGTCTTCATGATCTGCGTGCTGATCTTCCGCCGCGGCATTATCGGTGAATTCTATGCTTCTCGGCTCGGGCGTAAACTGGGCTTTGTCTATCGCCGCTGAACGGGCGGACCTCTTTCCTGCAACGGGAAAGGATGTGCGGCGGCGCCGCGAAATCCCGCCTCCTCAGGCCCGGGGAGGCGGGACGCAGCCATTTCGGAGTGCATGATCCATGGATCGCTATGACTATATCATCATCGGCGCAGGCAGCGCCGGCTGCGTGCTCGCAAACCGGCTGTCAGCCGACCGCGACACACGGGTCTTGCTGCTGGAGGCGGGTGGCAACGACAATTACCACTGGATCCACATTCCCGTCGGCTATCTCTATTGCATCAACAATCCGCGCACCGATTGGTGTTTTACCACCGCACCGGAGGACGGGCTGAACGGACGGGCGCTGAACTACCCGCGCGGCAAGGTGCTCGGCGGCTGCTCCTCGATCAACGGCATGATCTATATGCGCGGCCAGGCCCGCGACTACGATCTCTGGCGGCAGATGGGCTGCGCCGGCTGGGGCTGGGACGACGTGCTGCCTTATTTCCGCAAATCGGAGGATCATTATCAGGGCGAGGACGAGATGCATGGCGCCGGCGGCGAATGGCGCGTGGAAAAGGCGCGGGTGCGCTGGGCCGTGCTCGATGCTTTCCAGCAGGCCGCCAGGGAAGCCGGTATCCCTGAAACAGCGGATTTCAACCGCGGCAGCAACGAAGGCTCCGGCTATTTCGACGTCAACCAGCGCTCCGGTGTCCGCTGGAATACGACGAAGGCCTTTCTGCGCCCGGCGATGAAACGCGGCAACCTGACTGTGATGACCAAGGCGCAGGTGCGGCAGCTGCTGGTCGAGGAAGGCGCCGTTGTCGGCGTCGAGTTCCAGCATGGCGGTACGGCCAAGCGGGCTTATGCCGCGAAGGAAACCGTGCTGTCGGCGGGCTCCATTGGCTCGCCGCATATTCTGGAACTTTCCGGCATCGGCCGTGGAGAGGTTCTGCATCAAGCCGGCATTGATGTGCTGACCGAGGTCAAGGGCGTCGGCGAAAACCTGCAGGATCATCTGCAGCTTCGGCTGGCCTATAAGGTTACTGGGGTGCCGACGCTCAACGAAAAGGCGTCGAAGCTGATCGGCAAGGCGGCGATCGGGCTCGAATATCTCATGCATCGGTCCGGTCCGATGGCTATGGCGCCGAGCCAGCTCGGCATCTTCACCCGTTCCGGCCCGGACAAAGAAACGCCGGATCTTCAGTACCACGTGCAGCCGGTGTCGCTCGATAAGTTCGGCGATCCCGTCCACGCCTTCCCGGCGATTACGGCGAGCGTCTGCAACCTCAGGCCGGAAAGCCGGGGATCTGTGCATGTTTCCAGCCCGGATTTTGCCGCGCAACCGACCATTGCGCCAAGATACCTCTCGACGCAGCGCGATCGAGATATAGCTGTTCGTTCGATAAAGCTGACGCGCAGGATCGTCGCACAGCCCTCCTTCGCCCGCTTCCAGCCGGAAGAATTCAAGCCGGGGCCGAGCTATCAGAGCGAGGCGGAACTGGAAAAGGCGGCAGGCGATATCGGCACGACGATTTTCCACCCGGTCGGCACCTGCCGCATGGGTATCGACAGGGAAAGTGTCGTTGATCCGCGGCTGAGAGTGCGGGCGCTCGGCAAGCTCAGGATCGCGGATGCCTCGGTGATGCCGGCCATCACGTCCGGCAACACCAATTCGCCGACGATCATGATCGCCGAAAAGGCGGCCACCATGATCATCGAGGACAACAGATAGGAGATAAGCATGGCACGGATCGGATTTATCGGACTTGGCAATATGGGCGGGCCGATGGCCGCCAATCTCGTCAAGGCCGGCCACGAGGTTCTCGGCTTCGATCTGGCTGCCCCGGTGCTGAAGGCGGCCGAGGAAAGCGGCGTGAAGCCCGCCAGCCACGCCAGCCAGGCGGTGAAGGAGGCTGAGATCGTCATCACCATGCTGCCGCAGGGCAAGCACGTGCTGACGGCTTGGACCGATATCCTGCAATCGGCCAATCAGGGGGCGCTGGTCATAGACTGCTCGACCATCGACGTCGAAAGCAGCCGCAAGGCGCATGAGATGGCCAAGGCCGCAAGTTGCCTGTCGCTAGACGCGCCTGTCTCCGGCGGTACGGGCGGAGCGAGCGCCGGCACGCTGACCTTCATGGCCGGCGGCTCGGAAGAGGCCTTTGCCAAGGCAAAACCGATCCTCGAGGCCATGGGCAAGAAGATCGTCCATTGCGGCGAGGCCGGAGCAGGGCAGGCTGCGAAGATCTGCAACAACATGATCCTCGGTATCTCCATGGTCGGCGTCTGCGAGGCTTTTGTACTCGCCGAAAAGCTCGGCCTCTCGCATCAGGCGCTCTTCGATGTCGCCTCCACCTCGTCCGGCCAGTGCTGGTCGATCAATACCTATTGCCCAGTGCCGGGACCGGTGCCGACTTCGCCTGCCAACAATGATTACAAGCCGGGTTTTGCCGCAGCACTGATGCTGAAGGATCTCAGGCTTTCGCAGGAGGCCGCACTCGCGAGCGGTGCCTCCACGCCTCTTGGTGCGGAGGCCGCACAGCTCTACGCACTCTTCGAGAAGCTCGGCAATGGCGGCAGGGATTTCTCCGCCATCATCGAAATGTTCCGCGAAAAGACGTGAGGCGGATCTACCGCTCCCAGTAAGCGCCGATGCTCATCTTGTGGCGGTCATGGCAGCGCTCGGTCTTGAGGAAATCGCGGATGCGCTTGGCCTCGGACCGTTCGCAGCCGGCCCAGACGAAGGTGTCGGCATCGGCGTCGGCCAGCGCGTTTTTGACGGCGCTCTCGACCAGACCCATCGTGCCGGCGGGCGCGCCGTTGCGATGCATCCAGGTAAGGTCGACTTTACCGGCCGACGGCAGCGGAAGCTCTTCCGAACGACCATCGACTTCGAGGAAAATCCGTAACTGCGTTCCAGTGGGAACTTCCGCGGCAATGCGCGAGATGGCGGGCAAGGCCGTCTCGTCGCCGGCGAGGATCATTGACGTGGCTTCCGGCACGCCTCCGCCACCGGGGCCGAGCGCACCGGCAATGTCACCGGGCTTGGCATTCACCGCCCATTCGGCGCCGGGCATGTTTTCCCCTTCATGTAGCACGAAATCGATATCGATTTCGCCGCGCTCCAGATCGATGCTGCGAAACGTGTAGATGCGCACGGTCAGCTCATCCTCGTCCTTTGCCCATTCGATGCGGCCGTCCGAGCGCAGTTTCGGCCAGACGGGCGTGCGACCCTTCGGCGGAATGAGCAGACGGAAGTGCAACCCGCCGTGAGCGAAATGCCTGGCATCGTCGCAGGCCACTGTCACGCGGCGCATATGCGGGCTGATGTTGCGGGCGCTGACCACGCGGATCTCGCGCAGGTCCGGCAGGCGATCCGCCTTCGGCGCGTCCGACCAGGTAAGCTCCAGGGTTTCTTCGCCCGCAAACTGGAAAAGGTGGTCGGCGATCACCGAGCGGACATTCTGCAGCGCTCGCGCACTCTTGCAGGAAAGCTCGATCGCAAGCTCCGGGCCGTCGTGGCGGATGTCCGCCTTGCCGATCGTCATCTCCAGCGTCACCAGATCGCCGTCGCGTTTGACGGTGCTGTGTTCGACGAAATGCGAGCAAAGCTCGTCGAGCATTCGGCCGGGATCGACGGCGATTGCGACGCCGGATGCGGTGAAACGTTCAGCCATCATTGTTTGATGTCCTTTCGCGAAAGCAGCCAGATGAGGTAGGGGCCACCGATCAAGGCCGCGAAAAGGCCGACCGGTACCTGATAGGGGTAGATGACGGTGCGCGAGAGCCAGTCCGCCGTCATCAGCACGCCGGCGCCGAAGAGCGCGCTTGCGGCAAGCTGATGTGTGGGCCGATGGAAGCCGGCAAGCCGCGCAAGATGCGGCGCGATAAGCCCGGTGAGGCTGAGTGGCCCGACGAGGAAGGAGGCGATTGCTGTCATCAATGCGGCGAGGATCGCCAGCGCCAGCCGGCTTGCACCGACGCGAAGGCCGAGCGCGCGGCTGGAATTGCCGCCGAGCGGCAGCATCGCCAGCCAGCGGCCGAGAAAGGGTAATGGCACCACCAGCACAATGAGCGAGATCAGCGCCGTCCAGGCTTCGAAGGCTCCGGCTCGATTGGTCGAGCCGGAGAGCCAAGTGAGCAGGATATAGCCGCGCATGTCCCCCTGCGCGAGTACCATGGTGACGATCGCCATAGCGAAGGCACCGATGCCGACGCCGGCAAGTAGCATGCGCTCCGGCGAGAACTGCGCGCGGGCCGAAATGGCGATCGTCGCCCCGAAGGCTGCGAGAGCGCCGAGCGCCATGGCAAGCAGCATGATGACGGGCGAGGGGAAGCCGAAGAGGAAAAGCGCGATGGTCAGCCCCGCACCGGCGCCACTGCTGATCCCGAGCACTTCCGGGCTTGCAATCGGATTGCCGGTCACCCGCTGCATGATGAACCCGGCTGCCGCGAGCATGCCGCCGGCGCCGGCCGCAACGATGGTGCGCGGCAGGCGGAAGGGCAGCAGATCGGTGAAGAGCATACCGGTGGCGAAATGCCAGCCGTCATCGGCTGGACCGAGGGTGAGGAAGACGACAAAGAGCAAAATGATCGCAGCAGAGAGCCCAGCGAGAGTGACCAGAGGCTTGGACAGCCTCTTGAGGGCCGCAGCCGACTGCGCGGCGCCGGCCGAGACGGAATGGACGCGCGGCAACAGGAAAAGCAGCAGCGGTCCACCAAGCAGGGCCGTTGCGGCGCCGGTTGGCGCGAGATCGGTGAAGCCGGGGCCGAGGAGCTGGGTCAGGCAATCGGTAAGGAACAACAGACCGGCACCCGTCAGCGGTGCTGCGATCATCAGTCTCCCGGTGCTGCGCGCGCCGAAAAGCCGGGCAATTGCAGGGGCGGCGAGGCCGAGGAAGCCGATGATGCCTACTTCGGCGGTGACTGAGGCTGCGAGCCAGACGGCGAGAGCGAGGATGGAAAAGCGCGCGAAATGCAGGGCGAGGCCGAGGCTCCTGGCGCTGTTATCATCGAGCGTTAGAATGCGAAGTGGTCGTACGAGTAGCATGGTGGCAGCGAAACCGAGGATGAGGCGCGGCCCGAGTGAAAGCACGCCAGTCCAGTCCTGCTGGCTGAGCGATCCGGCGCCCCAGATATAAATCGACATGGCATATTCGCCGCGCGCCAGGATGAGCGTAACGCTCAAGGCGGCGGCGATCATACTGACGATCATGCCTGAAAGCGCGACAGTGACCGGATCGAGCCCGCGTCGCCAGCTGAGCGCCAACACGATTGCGACGGCGCTAAGCCCGCCGCCGAAGGCGACAATCTCACGCGAAAACCCGATCAGCAGCGGCGAGAAGCTGAGGGCGGCCGTCATCGCCAGTTCCGCGCCAGAGGTAATGCCGAGTGTGGAGGCATCGGCGATCGGATTGCGCAGCACGCGCTGCAGCAGCGTACCGGAAAGGCCGAGTGCTGCACCGGCGATCAGCGCCAGCACGGCGCGGGGCAGGATACTGTTCCAGAGCAGCACGCCATCGAGCATGGTGGCTTGAGCGGTGTCGCCGGGTACCTGCGGGCGCGTTGCGATCAGAAGCGTGAAGGCAGCGATGCAAAGAGCCGGTAGCACGATTGCGGCAAACGGAATGCTGTGACCGCGGGCAGGTCGGGCGAGACTAACCATTCCATGCATGGCCAAGCGCCTCCTGCAAAAGATCGGCAAAGCGCATGGCTGCCGGCAAAGCGCCGTAGGGATTGATGGAGCCGAGCATCAGCACGCGCTTCTCGCGCACCGCCGGCAGCGCATTCCAAAAGGCACTGGTCGAAAGGGTCTCGATCGCATCGGCCGGGTGCGGTGGGATCATCACGATCCAGGCATCCGGCATGGAGGCCAGCGTCTCGATGCCGACGGGGGCGGTAGCCGAATAGCTGGTATCGCCCTGCCAGGCATTGGCGAGGCCTACGCGCTTCAGCACCTCGCCGAACATGCTATCCGAGCCGAAGACACGGAAATGCCTGGCGTCACCGAGATTGATCGGGATCAGGGGCCGGCCGTCGCCTGCCGCAAAATCCGTCTTGTAACGGTCGAGCTTGGCAGAAAGCTCCTCAGTGAATTGCCTTGCGGTGGCAAGCTGCAGACTTTCGCCGATCGCGATTGTTGCCTGTTCGGCAAGTGCGTAAGGGCTTTCGCCCGGCTTGTAGATCGCGTGACTTTCAACAGGCGCGATCGGCTGCATTTGGGCATCCGCCCAGGCATAGAAATTCGAATTGAAGATCAGCTCCGGGCGGGCAAACCGCAGCACTTCGAAATTCGGCGTGCCACGCAAGCCGAGATCGGCGACACCATCGGGAATAGCAGGTGTCACCGCCACCTCGTGGAACTGCCGCAACTCCGTTCCTGCAACGACATTGGCGCCGATCGTCAGCAAGGTTTCGAGCAGAGCCCAATCAAGGGTCGCGACGCGCAGGCTGTCACCCGCCCGCAGGAGCGCGGGGGCCGACAGCGTAGCCGCCGCACCGGCCAGAAACTGCCTGCGGGAGAACAATGCCATGGGCTACAACAGATAGCTGACCGGCTCGTTGCGAACCGGATGCGGGAAGACGCCCATGCCGACACCGAAGATCGACTGCAGTTTGTCGGCCTGCATGATCTCGGCCGGCGTGCCTTCGGCGGTGATCTTGCCGTGGTTGAGCGCAATGATTGTGTCGCAATAGCGCGCAGCAAGATTGATGTCGTGCAGCACGATGATGACTGTGAGCCCACGTTCGTGGCTGAGTTCCTGCACCAGCGAAAGCACGCTTGCCTGATGGGCGAGGTCTAGCGCTGACGTGGGTTCGTCGAGCAGCAGGCAGCGGGCGTTCTGGGCAAGCATCATCGCGATCCAGGCGCGCTGGCGCTCGCCGCCGGACATGCTGGCGACGAGGCGGTCGGCAAAATCCTCGAGCTCGGTGCGGACGATCGCTTCCTCGACCATCTCGCGATCGACAGCACTGAAGCGGCCGAGCGTGCCGTGCCAGGGAAAACGGCCGAGCGCCACGAGTTCACGCACGGTCATGCCGTCGGTTGCCGGGGTGAATTGCGGCATATAAGCGACATGGCGGGCAAAGGCGCGGTTACCCCAGTCGGCGGCCGCCTTGCCGTCGAAGGAGATCGAACCGTTCTTCGGGTCAATCTGCCGGGCGATGGTCTTGAGGAGTGTGCTTTTGCCGGAACCGTTGGGGCCGACGAGGCCGTAGATGCGGCCGGCCTCGAGCGTCAGATCGATGCCGTTGAGGATAGTTCTGGCGCCGATGGCATAGTCTATTCCGGAAAGGCTCAGGAAGGACGTGGACACGAGGAAACTCCGGCTTTGCTGCAAACGTTCGGGAGGGCTGAGCCCTCCCTTTATCGCAGCTTCCTGAAAAACTAAACTCTATTTGTCAACTTACCATTTCTTGCTGAGCTTGAAAGTGACCGTGCGCGCATCGCCGTAACCGCAGACAGTCAGGCCGCCGCAGCTTTCGACATATTCCTTGTCGAAGAGATTGGCGACGTTGAGAGAGGCGCCCCAGTTTTCCTTCTCATAGCGGATCGCAGCGTCGACGAGAGTGGCAGCCGGCACTTTTTCGGTATTGGCTTCATCAGCCCAGGACTTTCCCTGATGGCGCACGCCTGCACCGAAGCTCAGGCCTTCCATGGCGCCTGTCGTGACCGTGTAGTCGACCCAGAGCGAGGCCGTCACCTTCGGCACGATATAGGGCGACTTCCCGACAAGAGCGGGATTGGCGTCGTTTTCGGTCACTTCCATGTCCGTATAGGCAAGCGAAGCGAGGACCTTCCAGTTGTTGGTGAGGTTGACCTTGCCTTCCAGTTCGGCACCGCGCGAAACGACTTCGCCAAGCTGGCTCTGGGCGAAGGTCGCCGGGTTGGTCACCGTATTGTTGCGCTTGGTGATGTGGAAGACCGAGGCCGTGAGCGTACCGTCGATGAAGGTCGGATCGTATTTGATGCCGCCTTCGAATTGCTGCCCTTCCTCCGGCTTCAGCGCACCGGATACGCCTGTGCCGATCAATGGATTGAAGAAGGTCGCAGCGCTGACATAGGGCGTCAGGCCGTTGTCGAATTCGTAGGCTAGGCCGACACGTCCGCTGACGGCACTGTCGTCGGAATTGTAGGTCGTTCCGACGATCGCATCGGAATCGGTGTCGACATAGTCGTAGCGGCCGTTGAGCGTCAGCAGCCAGCCGTCGCCGAAGTGGATCTGGTCCTGCCCATAAATACCGAGCTGCCTTTGCGTGACGACTTGGTCGATCTGTGTGCTGTTGGCGGGCTGCGGCAGGCCGTAGATCGGATCGGTGGCGCTGATCGGTGTTGCAGAGATCGGCCATGTCGGCCATTTCTGCAGATTATCGAGGTTGTAATATTTGTAATCGAGGCCGATGAGCATGCTGTGCGTGGCGCCACCAAATTCGGCTTCGCCTTCCAGCCGGTTGTCTATGCCGAAGGAATCGACGCCGGAACGGCCTTCGAAACCGATGCGGCCAAGCAGATAGTCTGGGCCAGTCGGCACGCCGCCAACCCAGCCGTTGAGGTATGGACCGATCTCATGCTTGTCGAGGCGGCCGTAACGCAGGTTCTGGGAGAACTTGATGCCGTTGTCGAACTCGTGCTCGAACTCGTAGCCGATCATCTTCTGGACATAGCTGCCGTCGTCGATGTCGGGTTCGCCATAGAAGGCATCGCGCGGGATCTTGCCGAAAGGTGCGTCCTTGACCGTGCCGACATAGGGGAAGAACCCGTTGCCGGTATGGACCTGATCGAGGCCGCCGAGATAGCCCCAGACCGTGAAGCGTGTCGCATCATCAGGCGCGATTTCCAGCTGCGGCATGATGAAACCACGGAAATCATGGGAGAAATCCGAATAATTATCACCGCCTGCAACCTTGCCCGTGATGCGGTAGGTCATGGTATCGCTGGAGCCGACCTTGTCGGAGATATCAAATCCCGTAAAGGCGTTGCCATTACTGTTGATGCCGATATCGGTGTAATAGAGTGGCTCATCGAGCGGGCGCTTGCGCACGAGATTGATGATGCCGCCCGGATTGGCGCCGCCATAGAGAACCGAGGCCGGGCCTTTCAGAACATCGACACGCTCCAGCATGAAGGGATCGATCTGGAAGCCGCCGAAGCCGTAGCTGAAGAGGGTGAGGTTGTCGAAGAAGACGCCGGTCTGCGTGGCGTTGAAGCCGCGGATGTAGAACCAGTCCGTATCGGGGTCGTTGCCATAGGGCTGGGCGATGACGCCAGGCGTATAGAGAAGTGCTTCATCGACCTTGTTGGTGATGCCGCGATCATCCATTTCCTGCTTGCCGATGACGGAGACCGACTGCGGGATTTCGTTGATCGGCGTATCGCTCTTGGAGCCGGCAGACGAATTCTTCGCGACATAACCTTTGACCGGAGCAGTGGCGCTATCGACGCCGCCCTGGATGACGATCGGCGCCAGTTGTGTCGGGCTGGCGTCCTGAGCAAGAGCGGAGGATGCCGCCATGATGCCGGTGACAGCCGTTCCTGCCAGTAGATATGCCCTGAAGGTGAGCCCCTTGGTCTGCGCTCGCATAGATTACCCCACTCGTGCCGCGGCTTTTCCTGCCGCGGTTTGGCCTTGAATAAGTCGAGTGTTTAACTCAAATTTAATCGGGCGGATTGTCGCGATCGGGTGGAAATTGAACGTTCTTGGGCAATTTTCCGCGCTGCACGTAAAAGCCCAGGCGTGTTGCAATTACGCAATCTGCGCCTTTTTCCAGTTCGCCGGCGTGGTTCCCAAATTCTTGCGGAAGACGCGGGTGAAATGGGCCTGATCGGCAAAGCCGGTTTCCACGGCTATGGTTGTCAAGGGGTATTCGCTGCGCACCAGCAGGTGTTTTGCACGGTCGAGGCGGACATTGGTCTGATATTGATGTGGCGCAACGCCAGTCGATGCCTTGAAGGCATGGCTGAAATGCGATTGTGACAGGCCGGTGACGGATGCCAATTCTTCCAGCCGGATATTGCGCAGGCAATTTTCCTCGATGAAATCGGTGGCGCGGCGCAATTGCCAGCCTGCAAGCTTGCTGCGTTTGCGCGGCTGCACCTTGGTGAGCTTCATCACATCGATGATGAGGGAGAGCGACAGGCCGTCGCCATAGAGATCATGTAGCGGCTGCGGATTGACGCATTCGGCGGCAATCAACTGGGCGAGCGACAACAGGCGCTCGTCGGAAAACAGCAGCTGGGCATTGGCGAGGCGCTGGGGATCGAGATCGTCGCCAAGCCTTCGGCTGATGGTCTCGACATCGAAATGGATGTCGAGATGGCGCAGGGAATGCACATCCACCAGATCGGCCCAGACCTCCATATCAGCCGGCACATAGGAGATCGGCCGCTTTTCGGTGTCCTGCACCGTGCCGTGGGCGCGCGGCGAGAGCTTTACCCGCGAATTGCCCGGCCCGCGCTTTTCAAGGAGGATGAAAAGCCGCGGGTCGCGCGATACGTAATATCCACCGGAATGGGGAGCGCAGTCCACATCCCAGACATCGGCCACGATGCCATTCCAAACCCGGCGATTGACGCCCTTGGTGACGGAAAAGCCGTGAATTCTGTTTTGCATGCGCGGTTGAAACGTCATTTCCACTTCCGCCTCCGGCCTGACGGCCGAAATAAACCTTCGTAATAAACTCAAGTTTAATACAGGAGGCGAAGTGGGATGACAATCACCCAGTTTATGTGGGCAGAAATGCCGGTATCAGGCGACGGAGAAGGTCAATCTTGCGCTGTCGCCGAAGCGGATGTCGATCTCGCCGGGTTCGGTGAGTTCGACGGCGCCACTGAGCGTGCCAGTCGTGATGAGCGCGCCGGATTTCAGGGAATCTTCCGGGCGCAGCGGGTCGTTGGTATAGTCGACCAGCCAGGTCACGACGTCGCCCTTCGGATGCTTGGCAAGACCATCATAGATCGTCTTGCTGCCCTGGGTGACCTTCAGCGGCGTGCTTGCGGCCGTATCGATGAAGCTCTTTGCAATGGAGGGGCCGAGCACATAGCCGCTATTGCCGAGACGATCCGCGAGGAAGAGGAGGAAGGAGACAGCACCGCTTTCCTTGACCGCGCTGACCAGCAGTTCGGCGCCGAGATAGGCGGTGGAAATCGCCTCCAGCACTTCAGCGCGGCTGTAGGGCGCGCCGTTGCGGTAGGGAAGATCCTTGCCAAGGCGTACGGCAATTTCGGTTTCGAATTTCAGACCCGGATACCAGGCAATAGTCGCGCCAGACACCGCTTCGGCATAGGGATGGAGAGGTGCGGTGACCGGCTGGCCCTCGGGCGAGGCTGTGACCTTCCAGGCGTTGCTGCTGACCCCTTCTTCAGCCTTCAGGGCATTTTGGGTTTCCATCGCCTGGTTCAGATCAGCCGGCAGCGAAAAGGCGCTCGTCGGCTCCTGCTTTGCGGCCTGGCGCAGGCCGTGGAGTTTGGCGGCCAGTGCGCGCGGGTCGAATGATTCAGTCATGCTGTTTCCTCCATCAAATCGAGAGGTGCCACACTAGCGGCGCAGCCGACATGAACAAGGCCAGTCTTGGAAACACTGTTATTCCATCGCGGCGTACCAGCGCTCCCGATAGGCTGAGAGGCCCGGAATTGCCTGGGGTGAGAAGTGTTTTTCCACGCCGGATACCGGCTTGATGCCGGTAAGCAGAGCCGCCCCTTGGCTGGTGCCGGTCGATCCAGGCAGCGCCATCGTATCGCGGCCGGTGATTGCAGCGATCAGCGACAGATAGGTCTCGTTCAATGCGAAAGGGCCTTCGACGATGATTGGACCCTTGGCGCCAATCAGCCCCAGGCAGGCCTCCGTCATTAATGCGAGATAGAGGCAGACGGCGGCACAGCGCTCCTGCCGGCTCGCTCCGTCCGCGTTGATCCAACGGCTGACCTTGCCCGGAAAGGGACCGGAGCCCGGTGCCACATTCGGCAGCAGCATGATGCCTTTCGCCGCGACATCGGCGATGGCGGCTTTTGCCTCGGCATCGCCGACCTGACCGATCTCGGCCGAGAGAACTTCGAATTCTCGACCGCCCATGAAGCGGGAGGAGGGTACGGCGCGGCCATAGGCATCGACATTGGCGAGCGCATCGCGCTTGGCGTCGAGATGGTCCAGATCACCGCCGACACCGAAATTGATGACCCAGGTGCCGGTCGAGACCACGGCAAAAGGCGCCTCGCGGCCGACGAGATGCGGCAGGAGCGACGCATTTGAATCATGAATGCCGCAATAGACGGGCACGGAAAGACCTATTTCAGCGGCGATATCGGGCAGAACGGGGCCAAGTGCGTCGAAGGCCGAATGGATCGGCGCCATCCGGTCGCGAATGGCAAGCCTATCGACCAGCGAGGAGTATGCGCCTGTCTTCGGGTTCCAGAGGTCCGTATGACAGCCGAGCGAGGTTGCCTCGTTCGCAGCGACACCAGTCAGCCGCGCCGACCAATATTGTGCATAGGTGAGGATGGTGGCGACCTTGGCGAATTCTTCGGCAAAAGCCGTCTTCTGGTAGTGAAGCTGCGCGCCGATATTCAGGCCCGTCGAGAGACGGGGCGAGAAGGTCTCGGTAAAAGATGGCCGCAGCGCATCATAGGCGTTACGGATCTCCGGCGGATATTCATGCTCATAGTCGATGACGGGCATCGCCAGCTTGCCATCCGCGCCGAGCAAGGCAGCGGCCGCGCCGTGCGTGGTGATCGAGATCGCGTCGAAACTCGGCTCGCTGGCAAAGGCTTTCAGTGAAGCAAGCGCGAAGCTCCAGAGCGCTTCGATATCATAATGCGGATAGAGGCCGTCGCGGATGATCGTATTCGGCTGTTTGCGGACGGCGATTTCGGCGCCCGTCGCGCTGTCGAGAACGACGACCTTGGCGTTTGTCTTGCCGATATCGAGAACGGCGATGCGGCGATAAGAGCTCATGGCATATGGAAGACGGTCACGAGGTCGCTCTGGACGGGCGAATTGTCCGGATTGGATGCCATGATATCGGCCATATGCGCCCACCATTTCTTCATGACGGGATGGTCCGGCAGGCTTGCCATGGTGTGATCCTTCGGCCGGGTCAGCACGCCGAAAAGCGTATTGGTCTCGCGGTCGAGATGGATGGAATAATCGCTGGCGCCGGACTGGTGCAGCAGGTCGACCAGTTCCGGCCAGATCTCGTCATGCCGCTTCCTGTATTCGGCCTCCATGCCGGGATTGAGCTTCATCTTGAAGGCGTGTTTTTCCAGGGTCATTTGGCGCTCATGGCTTTGATGCGGCGGGCGATGATCGGGATCGCGATCGTGATGATCAGGAGCAGGCCGATGAAGATCGACATGACGATGCCGGGCACGTTCAACAGGCCAAGACCGAAAGTCACGAGACCCATGACGAAGGCGGCGATGACGACGCCGCCGATCGTACCGGAGCCGCCGAGAATCGAGATGCCGCCGAGCACGACCATGGTGACGACTTCGAGTTCCCACCCTTGCGCGATCGACGGGCGGGTCGAGCCGAGGCGCGAGGTCAGGCAGACCGCAGCGACACCGCTCATCACGCCGGTCAGCAGGAAGAGGATGAATTTCACGCGCTCGACCGGAATGCCGGAGAAGCGAGCCGCGAAATCATTGTTGCCGATCGTATAGACCTGCCGGCCGAAATTCGTGGCATGCAGCAGGATCGCGAAAAGGATCGCCAGCACGATGAACAGCACGAATTCGAAAGAAAAGACCCAGACGACGTAACCCTGGCCGAAATAGGCGAAATCCGCCGGGTATTTGCCATAGGCCTGATCGCCTAGCACGATGTAGGAAATGCCGCGGAACAGGCTCATCGTGCCGATGGTGACGACGATCGACGGCAGCTTCAGCACCGAGACCAGCACACCGTTGAAGATGCCGCAGAGAAGGCCAGTGCCGATGCCGATCAGCACGAGGCCCGGCGTGCCGACGCCAACCTGCGCCGCTGCACCCATGGCCGTGGAGGCAAGCGCGATGATGGCGGCAACCGACAGGTCGATTTCGCCTGCGATGACGAGCAGCGCCATGGCAAAGGCAATCATTGCCTTTTCGGTGAAGTTGAAAGTTGCGTCCGAGAGGTTCCAGGCATCGAGGAAATAGGGTGAGGCCACGGAATTGAAGATGAAGATCAAGACGGCGACGCCGAAGAGCAGCACTTCCCAGCTCGACATGACACGTTTGAAGGGCGTGCCGAGGCGGTCGGGGATGACGCGCTTTTCATGCTTTTGCGTTTCGAGGGGGGCGGAAACCATGCTCATGCTGCGACCTCCGCTGCTGCGCGATCACGCAGGATGATGCGGCCGCGATTACGCTCGCGCCTTGCATTGAAGACGACGGCGAGGATGATGACGGTTCCCGAGATCGCCATCTGGGTGAAGGGCGAAATGCCGATGACGGGCAGGGCGTTCTTGATGACGCCGAGGAACAGCGCACCGAGCACCGTACCGGCGACCGAGCCGACACCGCCGGCAATGGAAATGCCGCCGATCACGCAGGCCGCGACGCTGTCGAGTTCGAAACCGTTGGCGATATCGACATAGGCGACCGCATAGCGCGAGACCCAGAGATAGCTGGAAAGGCCGGCGAGCGCGCCCGAGAGTACGAAGGCGAGGAATTTCGTCTTGCCCGTGTCGATACCGGCGTAGACGGCAGCCGTCGGATTGCCGCCTGTCGCGTAGGCCGAGCGGCCAAATTGGCTATAGCGCAGCAGCATATACATGAGCGCCACGATGATGATCGCAACCCAGCTCAAGACCGGTAGGCCGAGGATCGGCGTGCGGGGAACGGAGAGGAAGATCGGCGTCATCTGATGCGCATTCACCCAGGCGCCACCCGAGAGCACGAAGGCCATGCCGCGATAGATGGTGAGCGTACCGAGGGTAACGACGATCGGCGGGATTTCGAGACGCCAGACGAGGAAACCGTTGATCGAACCGAGCGCTGCACCGATCACGATCGCTGCAAGAATGAGCACGATGAGCGGCAGGCCCGGAAAGGCGGCATTCATCATCGCGATCGCCATGCCGGTAAAGGCGAGGTTGGCTGCAACGGAAAGATCGATCGATTTCGTCAGGATGACGGTCATCTGGGCAAGCGCCAGGATGATGAGGATTGCCGTATCGTTGAAGATGCCGGCGAGGTTATCCGGTGTCGCGAAATCGGCTGCGCGCGTCGAGAAGACGGCGATCATCACCACGATGATGGCAAAGAGCAGGGTTTCGCGTTTTCTGATTAGTCTCATCATGCCCGTCACCTCATGCATTTCCGGTCGCCGCGCGCACCAGCGCTTCCGGCGAAAGCTGATCGCGTTCGAAGAGCCCGGCCAACAGCCCTTCTTTCATGACGAGCACGTGGTCCGACATGCCGATGATCTCAGGCAGTTCGGAGGAGATCATGATGATGGAAAGGCCTTCGGCCGCAAGCTCGCTGATGAAGCCGTGGACGGCAGCCTTCGAACCGATATCGATGCCCTTGGTCGGCTCGTCGAGAATGATGACCTTGGGCATGGTGGCCAGCCACTTGCCGATGACGACCTTCTGTTGGTTGCCGCCTGAGAGCGTACCAACAGGCACGGAAAGGGCTGCAGCACGCAGATCCAGGCGTTCGGCATATTTGCGGGCGAGCGCGAATTCTTCGGCCGCCTGCAGGAAGCCCTTGCGCGAGGTGCGCGTCAGCGACGGCAGCGTCATGTTCTGATAGATCGGCATCGGCAGCGCCAGGCCGTGACGGCCGCGCTCTTCTGGTACGTAGACGATGCCGGCGCGAATGGCGTCATGCGGGGAATTGATGGAAATCTCCCGGCCTTCGAGCGTCAATTTGCCGGAGAGCGGTTTGGTGATGCCGAAAAGCGATTGCGCCAGTTCCGAGCGGCCGGCGCCGATCAGTCCGTAGATGCCAAGGATCTCGCCCTTGCGCAGCGTCAGTGAAATATCGCGGAATTCGGTGCGGTGGCTGTATTTTTCGACTTCGAGCACTGCGCCGCCGATTGCGACATCGATCTTCGGGAACGCGTTTTCGACATCGCGGCCGACCATCATGCGAACGATTTCGTCCTGCGGCGTTTCCTTCAGCTTCCCGTGGCCGACGGCGCGGCCGTCGCGGAAGACGACGTAATTGTCGGCGATCTCGTAGAGCTCATCGAATTTGTGACTGATGAAGAGGATGGCCTTGCCGCTTGCCTTGAGACCCTCGACGATACGGAAAAGATCGTCGATCTCCTTGCGTGAAAGCGCAGCCGTCGGTTCGTCCATGATGACGATGCGGGCCTCGATCGACAAAGCGCGGGCGATCGCCACCAGGTGGCGCTGCGCAATCGAGAGGTCTTTCAGGCGGATCGTCGGATCAATATTGCTTTCGAGCGAGGTCAGCAGCGTTCTTGCGCGGCTGTTCATCTCGCTCCAGTCGATGGTGCGCCAGCGCGTGCGCGGCGCATGACCGAGGAAGATATTTTCGGCGACCGAAAGCTCGTCGAAAAGCACGGTTTCCTGGTGAATGGCGGTCACACCCGCATCGATAGCTGCCTGTGCTGTCGCAAAATGCACCGGCTTGCCGTCAACGATGATTTCGCCCTCATTCGGACGATAGATTCCGGTCAGGATCTTGACGAGTGTCGACTTGCCGGCGCCGTTTTCGCCGATCAGTGCCGTCACCTTGCCGGGATAGAGCGCGATGCTGACATTGTCGAGCGCCTTCACGCCCGGAAAGATTTGCGAGATGCCGCGCATTTCCAGAATGGCGGTTGCGTCATCGGGTTTTGGGTCCGAGACGGGGTGTTGAAGGGCAGGGGTCATCAGCAAGCTTACCACCATCGAAAGAGAAGCCCGGCGGCAGAGCCGCCGGGTGTCCGTTCATGATCTCTGAAATCAGAAGACCTTGGAGAACTGGTCGATGTTCGAGGCATTGTAAACAAAGGGGTCTGCCATAGCAGCTTCGCCATTGTCGCCAATCTTGATCTTGCCCATGCGGCCGGCTTCGATTTCGCTGCCCGGCTTGCCGTCGGCATCACCCTTTGCCAGGTGATAGGCGATCTGCGTTGCGGAGTAGCCAAGGTCGATCGGGTTCCAGATGGCGAATTCCTTGGTCGCGCCGGACTTGATCGCGCCAGCCATTTCAGACGGCAGGCCGAGGCCAGTCACGTAGACCTTGCCGACCAGACCCTTGTCTTCGACAACCTTGGAGGCTGCGAGAACGCCGACCGTCGTCGGAGCGACGATGACCTTGACGTTCGGGTTGGACTTCAGCAGGCCTTCGGCTTCACGATAGGACTTGTCCGAGAGGTCGTCGCCGTAGACGGTGGTGACGAGGTTGAGGCCCGGGAAGTCCTTGAGCTGCTTCTTCATCTGGTCGATCCAGATGTTCTGGTTCGTCGAGGTCGTCGTTGCCGACAGGATGGCGAAGTCACCCTTGCCGCCATCAAGATGATCCTTGGCGAGCGTCAGGCACATCTTGCCGATCAGTTCGTTCGACGACGGGTTGAGCTGCAGGATGCGGCCTTCAGGGGCAACGCCGGAGTCCCAGGAAATAACCTTGATACCGCGCTGGGTAGCCTTCTTCAGCGCAGGAACGACGGCATCCGGGTCATTTGCCGAGATCGCGATGGCGTCAACGCCCTGAGCAATCAGCGAGTTGATCACTTCGATCTGGCCTTCGGCCGTCGTGCTCGTCGGACCGGTGTAGATGACTTCCACGCCGCCGAGTTCCTTGGCCGCTTCCTGGGCGCCCTTGTTGGCGGCGTCGAAGAAGCCGTTACCGAGCGACTTTACGACCAGGCCTATCTTGATGTCCTTGGCGCTTGCGGCGCCAGCCATCATGGCGACGGCAAAAGCCACACCGATTGCAAGTGTCTTTGCAAGTTTCATGTCATGTCCTCCCACTAAGATTTAGACTTCCACACCTCGCCGACGCCTCATGCGACCGACGAGGAATCCTCCTTCACTGCCTGGGCCACCGGGCTCGCCACCACGAGCCGGATTCCGGCATTCTCGATCATGCGAGCCGCTTCCTCCGAGATGCCGTCATCGGTGATGACCACAGATACGCGGTCGAGCGGGCAAAGAATGAGGCTCGACCGGCGATTGAATTTGCTTGAATCGACCATGACGATGAGTTCATCGGCCTGGTGCATAAGTTTCTGCTCGCTCTGAATGATGAGGGCATCCGCTTCCATGATGCCGAGCGGGCCGACGCCCTGGGCGCCGATGAACATGCGCCGCGCATAGAAATTGCGGATCGCGTCATTGTCGAAGGGCGACAGGATCAGGCTCTGTTCGCGATAAATCGCGCCGCCCGGCACCGTCACCGTGTTCTTGGAGTGCTTCACCAGATGTTCGGCAATAGCGAAGGAATTGGTCATGACCTGCATGCGATGGCCGGCCATGTAATGCACCATCTGGAAGGTGGTCGTGCCGCCGTTGATGATAATCGCATCGCCCGCTTCACAGAGATCGACGGCCGCGCGTGCGATTGAGCGCTTTTTATCGATATTGACCGATTCTGATACTCGGAAGGGACGGCCCGCAAGATTTCCGAGCTGCGGGGGGTGCACGGCTTCCGCGCCGCCACGAACGCGCCGGATCTTGCCCTGCACGTGAAGAGCCGCAATGTCGCGCCTGATCGTCGCTTCAGAAGCGTCCGTCAGCTCGGAAATGTCCTGAATCGTAACGACGGACTTTTCCTGAACGGCGCTTAAGATAATGCGATGGCGTTCGCGTTCGTGCATTGGGCTCCTCCTCTTGTCATATTTATTTCGTATCCGTTAAAGCCTGTCAATCAGAAACGATCATAAATTTTCATACTGCGATGCAACATAATCGAATTTGATCGTTTTCGATTGACAAGCGCCATTTTGATGCGCGATACCGTGAGCGAAAGGGCGTCCTGATCGCGGCGCCCCACAGGCCTATACACAAGCCTATATGGGAGGATGACATGGCGGCAAAGGTTCGACTTCTCGAGAACCGGTGGGATGATGCTTATGCGGCGGGCCTCGATGAACCCGGCAAGCTTCTCTATCGCTCGAATCTCCTCGGCGCCGACAAGCGCATCACCAATTATGGTGGCGGCAATACCTCGGCCAAGGTCATGGAGACCGACCCGCTTGATGGTAGCAAGGTCAAGGTGCTCTGGGTCAAGGGCTCGGGCGGCGACGTCGGGACGATCAAGCTCGACGGGTTCGCGACCCTCTATCAGGATAAGCTGGAATCGCTGAAGGGCATCTACAAGGGTGTCGAGGACGAGGACCGCATGGTCGGCTTCCTGCCGCATTGCACCTTCAACCTGAATGCCCGCGCCGCCTCGATCGATACGCCGCTGCACGGCTTCGTGCCCTATACGCATGTCGACCACATGCATCCGGACGCCATCATCGCGATCGCCGCCTCCAAGAACTCCAGGGAATTGACCAAGCAGGTCTTCGGTGACGCGATCGGCTGGCTGCCCTGGCGCCGTCCGGGCTTCCAGCTCGGCCTCGATCTCGAAGCCTTCGTCAAGGCGAACCCTGACGCAAAGGGCGTCGTGCTCGAAAGCCACGGCCTCTTCACCTGGGACAACGATGCCAAGGCCTGCTACGAGCTGACGCTCGATATCATCAACAAGGCGATCGAATGGTTTGCCGGCCAGACTGAAGGCAAGACGATCTTCGGTGGCGCTGTCGTTGAAAGCCTGCCGGCGGCCGAACGCCGTGCCATCGCCGCCCGGCTGATGCCCGAAATTCGCGGCCGTATCGGCAAGCAGGAGCGCAAGCTCGGCCATTTCGACGATCAGGATGCGGTTCTGGAATTCGTCAATTCGAAAAATCTGCGCCCGCTCGGTGCGCTCGGCACCAGCTGCCCTGACCACTTCCTGCGCACCAAGATCCGCCCGCTGATCGTCGATCTCGATCCGGCAAAGCCCGATGTCGATGCGATCATCGCCGGCCTCGACAAGGCGCTTGAAGACTACCGCGCCGACTACGCCCGCTATTATAACGCCTGCAAGCATGACAACTCGCCTGCCATGCGTGACGCCAATCCGGTCATCTTCCTGGTGCCGGGCGTCGGCATGCTCTCCTTCGCCCGTGACAAGGCGACGGCGCGTATTGCCAGCGAATTCTACGTCAACGCCATCAACGTGATGCGCGGTTCCTCGACGGTCTCGGAATATCAGGGCCTGCCTGAGCAGGAAGCCTTCGACATCGAATATTGGCTGCTCGAAGAAGCCAAGCTGCAGCGCATGCCGAAGCCGAAGAGCCTGGCAGGCAAAGTTGCCTTCGTTACCGGTGGCGCCGGCGGCATCGGCCGCGCAACGGCCGCCCGTCTCGTCGGCGAGGGTGCCTGTGTGGTGCTTGCCGATATCGACCAGGAAGCACTTGAAAAAACCGAAGCCGAATTCGTGAAGAAGTACGGCGCCGATGCAGTGCGTACTTTGAAGCTCGACGTTACCAAGGAAGACGGCGTCATCGCCTCCTTCGCCGAATCCTGCATCGAATTCGGCGGCATCGATATCCTCGTTTCGAATGCCGGCATCGCTTCTTCGGCGCCGATCGAAACGACCGAATTGTCGACGTGGAACCGCAACATCGACATTCTGGCGACCGGCTATTTCCTCGTTTCGCGTGAGGCCTTCCGTCTGTTCCGCCGTCAGGCGCTGGGTGGCAATGTCGTCTTCATTGCATCGAAGAATGGTCTTGCCGCTTCGCCGAATGCGGCAGCCTATTGCACGGCAAAAGCTGCCGAAATCCATCTTGCCCGTTGCCTGGCGCTCGAAGGCGCAGAGGCGGGCATCCGCGTCAACACGGTCAATCCGGATGCCGTCCTTCGCGGCTCGAAGATCTGGAGCGGCGAGTGGCGTGAACAGCGCGCGGCCTCTTCGAAGATCGAAGTGGATGATCTGGAAGAACATTACCGCAAGCGTTCCATGTTGAAGCTCAACGTGTTCCCGGAAGACATCGCCGAAGCCGTCTACTTCCTGGCGTCGGATCTGTCGGCCAAGTCGACCGGCAATATCATCAATGTCGATGCCGGCAACGTTCAAAGCTTCACGCGCTGATAGCGAGCGGCGGGCACTGCCCGCCGCCGCAAAATCTCTGGGAGGAAGACATGGCTGAATTCAGGATTGCGCCGGATCTGGTCGCAACGGAAAATGACAAGCGCGCTGCTGCGCTGAAGGCTGACTACGAAGCGCTCGGCGCCACACTCGCCCGCCGCGGTGTCGAGATCGAGGCGATTACACGTAAGGTGTCCGAATTCACCGTCGCGGTCCCCTCCTGGGGTGTCGGCACCGGCGGTACGCGCTTTGCCCGCTTCCCGGGCACCGGCGAGCCGCGCGGTATCTTCGACAAGCTCGATGATTGCGCCGTGATCAACCAGCTGACGCAGGCAACGCCGACCGTTTCCCTGCATATTCCCTGGGACAAGACCGATGTGAAGGAGCTGAAGGCGAGGGGTAATGCGCTCGGCCTTAGCTTTGACGCAATGAACTCCAACACCTTCTCTGACGCGCCCGGCCAGAAGCTGACCTATAAATACGGTTCGCTCAGCCACACGGACGCGGCGACCCGTCAGCAGGCGATCGAGCATAATCTGGAATGCATCGAGATCGGCAAGGCGATCGGCTCCAAGGCGCTGACCGTCTGGATCGGTGACGGCTCCAACTTCCCCGGCCAGAGCAATTTCACCAAGGCCTTCGAGCGTTACCTTGCCTCGATGGCGGATATCTACAAGGCGCTGCCTGACGATTGGCGGCTCTTTTCCGAGCACAAGATGTACGAGCCGGCCTTCTATTCGACGGTCGTACAGGACTGGGGCAGCAACTATATGATCGCCCAGACGCTCGGTCCCAAGGCCTACTGCCTTGTCGACCTCGGCCACCATGCGCCGAACACTAATATCGAGATGATCGTCGCCCGGCTGATCCAGTTCGGCAAGCTCGGCGGCTTCCATTTCAACGATTCGAAGTATGGCGACGATGACCTTGACGCCGGTTCGATCGAGCCCTACCGCCTGTTCCTCGTCTTCAACGAGCTCGTGGATGCCGAAGCCCGTGGCGTCAACGATTTCCATCCGGCCCATATGATCGACCAGTCGCACAATGTGACAGATCCGATCGAAAGCCTGATCAACAGCGCCAACGAAATCCGTCGCGCCTACGCGCAGGCGCTGATCGTCGACCGCAAGGCGCTCGATGGCTACCAGCATGACAATGACGCGTTGATGGCGTCCGAAACGCTGAAGCGCGCCTATCGCGCCGATGTCGAGCCGATCCTGGCCGAAGCCCGTCGCCGCGCCGGCGGTGCGATCGACCCGATCGCCGCCTACCGCGCCAGCGGCTACCGCAAAAAAGTAGCCGCCGAGCGCCCCGCCTCCGTCTCCGGCGGCGGGGGTATCATCTGAATGAATGGAAGCCGTTGATCACGGCTTCCATTGGCCTGCAACTTGCCGGGTGGCGACGTTCAGCCGGTTCCAGACATTGATATTGGCAATTGCGATGACGAGGGCCGCAAGGCTCTTGCCGTCGTAGTGACGGGTGCATTCCTCCCAGACCTCATCCGGCACCGGATCGGCGCGGTCGCTGAGGCGGGTAACGTCCTCCGTCAGCGCCAGTGCTGCGCGTTCGGCATCGCTGTAGTAAGGGGCTTCGCGCCAGCCGGCGACGGCAAAGAGCCGCTCGTCGGTCTCACCGTGTTTGCGGGCAATGCGCCAATGGCCGTCGATGCAAACGCTGCAGCCGTTGATCTGGCTGGCGCGCAGATAGATGATCTCCAGGAATCCTGGCGCAAGCCCGGCCGTGGCCGGCAGTTTGCCAAGAGCATTCAGTGCCTGCATGGCTTCCGGGATGACGAGGGCTGGGTTTCCCATTCTCTCTTGCATGTTCAATCTCCTGATGACGTGTTCCGTTTGACGCAGCGCCGGCTGGTTGCCGGTTTTCGTTCGTCATAGGCTTGACGGATCAGGATCGGGGAGTGTGACCGAACGGCAAGAAAAATGCTTGCGGCCGGATCTAGCGGCGGTCGGCGCCCGAGGCTTTGACGCGAACCACTCGTGATACCATCGCCTCGTCGGCCGCGCGTTGCCCGCTCTGATAGGCGCCATGAGCCGTCGAAAAATCGGTCGTATGCGTTGCTTCACCAGCGAAGAAAACCCTGCCGTCAAAGGATTGGGCGAGTTGCAGGCGTGCGTTTGCGTGGCCGGGCAGGGCATGGCTGTAGCCGCCGCCGATGGAAAGCGTGCCCGCCCAGTTCGAAGCCGCAAGCGGCTTGAGATATTTCCGCGTGTCCGAGCCGAAGAGACCGGCAAGCTGGTTGATCGCTTGGTCGAAGGCGGCTTCGCGGCCCATCGTGAAAGCAGCCCGGGCGCCGGCTCCCCCGAGGAAACATTCGAGCACCGGCTGGCCGAAGGGTCGGATATAATAGGCGCCGGTCATACTGTCATGCGGATCGCCGAGCACATGGGTCTCGTCCTCGAAAGGACCGCCGTCAAGGACCTCGAAATAGAATTTTTCATTGTTGCCGAGCGGCAGAAGCGACGCTGCCTGCCGCCATGGATCGAGCGCGGACGGAAGCTTGATCGCACCACCCGCCAGAACATTCGAAGAGACGGTGAAGATGACAGCGCTCGTCCTAATCGTTCCGGCAGAGGTCTGCAGGACGATCTTGCGTTCGCCCAGGTCAAGGCCTTCCAGAGGCGTGCCGAGCCGCAACTCCACATGGCCTGGAAGCGCTGACGTAATCAGATGCCCGTAACCGTCAGCGACACGCCAGTTATTCTCGGTGGAGGCATCGTCATAGGCGACGTAATCCGTCACCGAAATGTGCTCGAGCTCGTCTCCCGAGATATAGCCGCTCAGCGCCTGCAAATAGGGCGTCCAGGGAGAGTTCGGGTTGAGCGCATCGGATGCCCGGTCGGACGCGGGAGGATTTTTGCGGATGTCTTCGTTCCAGAGCGCAAAGGCGTTTCGTGCTGCGACGCGATCCTTGCTGGAGAAGCCGAGCTCCTTGAATTGCTCGCCCCAGGCCGTGACGCGGCGGTCGACGACAAAACCCAGCTCAGCGGCGATCCTGGTCCAGGGATTGCGATCTGCCGAATGCAGCCATCCGCAGCCGAGATCGACCGGCCCGGCGCTCGTAGCACAGGTCCAGGCCCTTCCGCCGGCGCGCGGCAGTTGCTCGATGATCACGGTGGAATAACCGTGGCCGCCGAGGCGGCGTGCAGCTCCGATCCCGGCAGCTCCTGCGCCGACGATAACGATATCCGGATCAGAGGTGGTCATGGACGTGGATATAGCGCCTCGTATCTGCGGCTGTCCATCATCCCTGTCAGGCGTGGACCTTATATCGCAGGGCGACAGCGCCGTTGTCTTTCGTCTCGGCGGAGATCAGCGATAACTGCGTCTTGCCCGCCAGTCCGCCTTCGAAGGTGACAACAGGCTGGCCGCCGCTGGCGTCCAGGGCCGGCGCGACCAGCAGATAGAACTCATCGATCAGCCCGGCCGCAAAGAAGGCGCCGTTGATCGCAGCACCGCCTTCGAGCAGCAGTTTGCGGATGCCGAGTTCCTTGTTCAACGCGTCGAGCGCTGCGGGCAGATCGATCTCAACTGACGGCGAGACGATGTAGGAGATGCCATCGGCGGCGAGTTCCGCCAGATGCGCGTCCGGCACATTATTGCCGAGGATGACGACGATATGATCGCCATCGATGTCGGACTGCGTGAAATGCAGCTTGCCCGATGTGTCGAGGGCGATCGCATAGTTGTTTCCCTTGCGATCGGCAAAATGGTTTGGCCGTTCGACAGAGCTGGCAGATTGCGGTGGATGCGGCTCTCCCTTGGCCATTTCGGCCATGGTCACGCGCCCGACGATCCAGGCGTCGCCCTGCAGATCTTCATGTGCCTTCTGATAGAGAGCCGTCCATTCCCTGCGGCCGCCATCGGGGCTTTCCGTCCACTTGCTCGGATGAAGACCGCCGTCGAGCGACGACATCATCAGGCAGACGATTTCCGGTTTCATGGCAATTCCTTTCCGGCGGGTGCGGCCGGCAATCAGAACTTGATCGAAAGGTGGCCGCTGTCAGCAATGACAACGGTCGCGTCGGCATAATGTTCGATTTCGGGATAGCCCTGCAGCGAGTGCTTGTGGCCGGCCGCGGTGATGACCATGACGTCGGCTCCAGCTGCCAATCCCGCCTTCACGCCGGCTTCGACATCTTCAAAGACCAGGCATTCATGTGTCGCAAAGCCGAGCTTTTCGGCGCCGAGGATATAGCATTGCGGGTCGGGCTTGCCGATGGTCACGTCTTCCGCCGTCACGATAGCCTGCGGCATCGGCAGCCCGGCTGCCTCGAGCCGCCGCTCCGCAAGGCGACGCGGCGAAGAGGTGACGATGGTCCACCGGTTTGGAGGAAGCGACGCCAGGAAATCGGCGGCACCCGGCAGTGCGACGACGCCTTCGACATCTTGGATTTCCTCTTCGGTGATCTGTGCAGCTTCTGCTTCTGCATCGACGCCAGGAAGGTTCAGCCGCCGGATCGTGTCGATACCGCGCGATCCGTGCATGATCGGCAGGAATTTTTCCACATCCAGCCCGTGCCGCTCGGCCCAGCGTCCCCAGACGCGCTCTGCTGACGCTGTCGAGCTCAGGATCGTGCCATCCATGTCGAACAGGAAGGCGGCATATTGTTTTGAATTGTCAGATCGGAAGGACATTGGGAAACACCATAGGGAGGGACTTGCGCGCCATCAGCCAACGAAAAATGCGGCAGGTCAAGTCGCCAGTAAAATTTCGGGGGGCTTGATGCGATGCCGCTCCTGTCACATCGTCTCGCTTCCGTTCGTCATGGTCTTTGACGCAACAGGATGAGGAATAGACCGATGGACGAGAAAAAATGGCTGGCCGATGAATTCGAGGCGAACCGTGGGCATCTGCGGGCCATCGCCTTCCGCATGCTCGGCTCCCGCGTGGAGGCAGAGGATGCGGTACAGGAGGCGTGGCTGCGTCTGACAAGGTCGGACAGAGGCAGCGTCGATAATCTCAGCGGCTGGCTGACGACGGTCGTGGCACGCATCTGCCTGGACATGCTGCGTTCGCGCAAGACGCGCCGCGAAGAGCCGCTTGACCTGCCGGCGCATGGAGCGATTGTCGATATCGCCAGCAATCCGGAACGGGAAGCGGCCTTCGCCGATTCCGTCGGCATCGCGCTGCTCGTCGTCCTGCAAACCCTTACGCCGGCGGAACGCGTCGCTTTCGTGCTGCATGACATGTTCGATCTACCCTTCGAAGAGATCGCCGCGGTCATCGGGCGAAGTGCAGCCGCCGCCCGGCAGCTTGCCAGCCGTGCCCGGCGTAGGGTGCAGGGGCAACCGGAAACGCCTGATATCGATCTCGCGCGCAAGCGGAGCATAGCCGAAGCCTTCCTCATCGCCTCCCGCAACGGCGATCTGGAAGGGTTGATCGCGGTCCTTGCGCCGGATGCCGTCTTCCTGCCGGATGCAGCCGCGACCCGTCTCGGCAATGTTGTTCCGCTTCGTGGCGCCAACGCCGTTGCCGAAAGCTTCAAGGGAAGGGCGACGTCGGCAAAGGTCGCGCTTGTCGACGGCGAAATCGGTCTCGTTGTCTTCATCGAGGGGCAATTGCGCGTAGTGCTGGCGCTGAGTTTCGACGGCGACAGGATCTCGACGGTCGACGCGATCGCCGATCCGGATCATCTGCACGACATCGGCTATTCGATCCTCGAAGGCTGAGCAATCACAATCAGAAACAGGCGGCCTCCGCGGGTCGCCTGGCCCCGAAATTAGATCAAAAGGGGCAATTCCGTACTTATCAAAAATCGCTAATATCAAGCGGTTCGCGCGGTTTCTTGACTTCTGTCAAGGCGAGGGCTGTCGAATACGGTTACTTATTCGGCGCGGGCCGGATAGAATCTCAGCCCTGTCGATATCGTGCCTTTCCGGGTTTCCGCCCATCGAGATTTTTCACTGTCCTGTGATTGTGCTTCGGAGGAAACGTAGTGCTCATACGAGAGGCCTTCCTGGCATGCTGTCTTTTCTTCCTGAGCGCAGGCGTGACGTCTGCCCAGGACGCCAAGGCCTACCCAGCCGATATGGGAGAGCGTGTTCAAGCCTGCACTCCATGCCACGGTGTGGAAGGGAAGGGCACGAACGATCCCTATTTCCCACGGCTTGCAGGCAAGCCGGCCGGATATCTCTACAACCAGTTGGAAGCCTTCAAATCGGGCAGGCGCAAATATCCGCCGATGAACTATCTGCTCGCTTATTTGACGGATGACTATCTACGGCAGTTTGCAGAATATTTCGCCGATCAGCGACCGGCTCTGCCGGAACAGTCTCCACCTGACGTCAGTCAGGCAGTGCTCGATCACGGGCATGTGCTTGTCACGCAGGGCGACCTCAACCGGTTGATCCCGGCTTGCGTCAGCTGTCACGGCGGCGCGCTGACGGGGCAGTCGCCCGGAATCCCCGGACTTCTCGGACTGCGGGCGAGCTACATCAGTGCGCAGCTTGGCGGATGGCGCTATGGCACGCGCACGGCGATCGCGCCTGACTGCATGCAGCTTGTGGCCGGCCACCTCACGGAAGACGACGTGCGTGCCGTCGCAGCCTATCTCGCCAATCAGCGGCAGCCTGCCGACCCTGCTCCGTCTCCTGCCGGATCGTATTCTCTGCCTTTTGCCTGTGGCAGCCAGCCGGAGGGCAACAAGCCATGAGCGCGCATATGAAAATTTTGTCGGCCCTTGCCCTGTCGTCGATGGTGGCGCTTGTGGCGGCCCTTTCGCCTGTTGCGGCGCAAGCTCCACAGCCGGACAACTCCGCCGACGTAATCAAAAAGGGAGAATATCTCGCGCGCGCCGGAGACTGCGTGGCCTGCCACACGGCTTCCGAAGGAAAGCTCTTCTCAGGCGGGCGCGCCATGCCGACGCCGTTCGGTACGCTTTATACATCGAACATTACGCCGGATGAGACCGGTATCGGCAAATTGTCCGCCGACGATTTCTATAACACGATGCATCACGGTCGTTACCCGGATGGGGGCCTGCTCTATCCCGCCATGCCGTTTGCGTCCTACACCAAGGTCACCCGCGAGGACAGCGATGCGATCTTCGCTTACCTGAAGACGATCGCGCCGGTGCATCAGCCGAACCGTCCGCACGAGCTCGACTTTCCCTACAATAACCGATCGCTAATTCTCGGATGGAGGACGCTCTTCTTCACCGAAGGCGAGTTCAAGCCGGATCCCAAGCAATCCGACGAATGGAATCGGGGCGCCTATCTGGTCGAGGGCCTCGGACATTGTGGCATGTGCCATACGCCAATCAATGCACTCGGCGGAAGCCGTGAATCGGAAGCCTTCCAGGGCGGGCTGATACCGATGCAGGACTGGTATGCACCGTCGCTGACCTCCAACAAGGAGGCGGGGCTGGGCGACTGGTCGATCGAGGAGATTTCCGACCTTCTGCAGAAGGGCATTTCGACGCGCGGTGCGGTCTACGGCCCGATGGCGGAGGTGGTCTTCAACAGCCTTCAGTACATGACGGATGAGGACATCCGGGCGATGGCCGTCTACCTGAAAAGCATTGCGCAGGACGAACCGACGCCGCCTCGCTCATCCGTCAGAACCGAAGAGGCAAGTCTTCTCATCAGTCTCGGCAAGTCGGTCTATGACAAGCAGTGCGCGAGCTGTCATGGCGCGCAGGGGGAAGGCCGGCCGCCGCATTATCCCCTCCTCGCCGGAAACCAGTCGATCCAGATGGAGTCGGCCGTGAACGGCATACGCATGGTGCTCAACGGCGGTTATCCGCCCGCGACCGAAAAGAACCCCATGCCGCACGGCATGCCGCCCTTTGCCGTGACACTTTCGGATGACGAGGTGGCCGCCGTGGTGTCCTACATCCGGACTGCATGGGGCAATCGCGGCACCCCGGTCACCGCGGCCGAGGCGAACAAACTTCGTTCTGCTCCACTTCAGTGAGGACGCCATGATCAATTCGGAAGATCCTGCAGATGCGCCTGACGACGCCCTCGTCCAGCAGATTGTCGCAGAGGGGCCACGCGGTGCGATCGTCGTCGCGGGGGTAGCGACCGCGGTCGTCATTCTCATGTGGATTCTTTTCTATCTGCTCGTGTTCGTGCCCAGGAGCGGCTGATGACCGATATGCATAACCAGGCAGCGGCAGTGTCTGAACGCGTCGAGCGACGCTGGGCGGCAGTTGCAGTCCTCATTATCGTCTTTCTGGCGGGGATGGCGGCTTTCGCAGGCATTCACAATGCCACGATGCCGCAGACGAGTGTCGAGACGATTGATCCCACGACCATTCACCTGGCGGGGGAGTTCATCGAGGCCAATCTCGGGAGCGCGATCGAAGCCGACGGCTCGGTGACGGTGCGGGCGATCGGCCAGCAATATTCCTTCTCGCCGCCCTGCATCGTCGTGCCAGCCGCGACGCCGATCACCTTTCGGGCTACCAGTGCTGACGTCGTGCACGGCTTCCTCATTCAGGGCACCAATATCAATACGATGCTCGTGCCGGGCTACATATCGGTCCAGAAGGCGAGCTTTGCAGCGCCCGGCGACCACCTGATGCCCTGCCAGGAGTTCTGCAGCGTCGGCCATGAAGGCATGTGGGCGAGGGTCAAGGTCGTGGACAAGCAACAGTTCCTCTCGGAAATGGCGGACAAGAGGAGGCTTTCCTGTGCTCCATAATCGCAGATTGATCCTTGCGCATTTCTGGCTCGCCTTTGCGGTTTTCGGACTGGCTCTGTTGCTCGGCGCCTGGCAGATGTATGTCCGCAGCCCGTTGTCTCCCTGGGTCAACAATCCGGAATGGTATTACCGTTCGCTGACGGCGCATGGCACTGTTATGGGCTATGTGTTCCCGACCCTTGTGGCGATGGCCTTCGGTTATGCGATCAGCGAGTCCTCCCTGAAGCAGAATCTGGTCGGTGTGCGCTGGGCGTGGGCCRGGTTCTGGCTGATCGCCGTCGGCTCCGTCGTCGCGATGGTCCCGGTGGCCTTGGGCATGGCCTCCGTCCTCTACACTTTCTACCCACCGCTGATCGGCAGTCCGTTCTACTACATCGGCGTCGTGATGGTCGTCGTCGGTTCCTGGATCTGGGTGGCCTTGATGTCCGTCAACCTGGGCATCTGGAAAAAGGCCAATCCGGGCGTTCCGGTCCCGCTGCCGATGTTTGCCAACGTCGCAGGCTCCTATCTTTGGGGCTGGACTGCGGTCGGTGCGGCGCTCGAGCTTCTGCTGCAGATCATCCCCGTGGCGCTGGGCTTCAAGTCGACGATCGATGCAGGCCTTGCCCGCGTGTTCTTCTCGTGGACATTGCACGCCATCGTCTACTTCTGGCTGATGCCGACCTATATCGCCTATTACACGATCGTGCCGCGGTCGATCGGCGGGCGGATCTATAGCGATACTATGGCACGGATTTCCTTTATTCTGTTCCTGGTCGTCGCAATGCCGATCGGCATACATCACGCCTTTGCCGATCCGCAGGTCGGCGCCGGCTTCAAGTTCATCCACTCCGCCTTCACCGCGCTCGTGGCACTTCCGACCCTGCTCACCGTCTTTACCATCTGTGCTTCGGTGGAGATTGCCGCCCGCGCACGCGGCGGCCGGGGCATGTTCGGCTGGCTGAAGGTCCTGCCGTGGCGAAATCCGATGATGCTGGCGGTGACATTCTCCTTCATCATGCTCGGCTTCGGCGGTGCGGGCGGCCTCATCAATATGAGTTATCAGCTCGATGCGTCGATCCACAACACGCAGTGGATAACCGGGCACTTCCATCTCATCTTCGGCGGCGCCATCGTCATCATGTATTTTGCGATCGCCTACGATCTTTGGCCCCATTTGACCGGTCGCCCGATCGTCAGCCTCGGGCTCGTCAGGCTGCAGCTCTGGCTCTGGTTCATCGGAATGATCGTGACGACATTCCCCTGGCATTATGTCGGTATCCTCGGCATGCCGCGCCGAATGTCATTCTTCGACTATACGGATCCGGCGCTCGCGAACGAGGCTCTATCGGTCGTGTTCTCCGTCTTCGGCGGCTTCATTCTCGTCGCGGCGGGAATTCTCTTCATTGCCATCCTGGTCCGCACCCAGTTTGCGGAACCGAGGCAGCCTGAGGAATATCGCTTCGCAATCGCCGTCCATCCGCCGACCAGGGTGCCTGCGGCGCTCAACAGCTATAGTCTCTGGATCGCCCTGATGATCGGGCTGACCATCACGAATTACGGATATCCAATCCTTCAGCTCGCCGTGCGCGACGATACATCTGTGCCTGCAGTCTATGTGGGAGAACGATGATGCCTCGTGAAAAGATGATCAGCTTCCTCAATCGCTGGACAGTCACGAGCGTTACCGTCACCGCGGGCATCTTCGTCGTAGCGGCAGGTTTGGGCTTCGTGCTGCTGCCGCGCCTGGAGGCAGGAGAGCAGGTGGCGAGCATCTGGGATTCCATCTGCCGGGCCGCCGGATTGCCGCGGCCGGGAACGCCTTCAGAAACAATCAAACCCGATTACAAGACATCTCTGGTCAAGGTCGCGACGGCGGTGCCGAGAAAGCGAGACGAGGAGGCGATCGGGCGGGGCGCGACGCTGGCCCAGCAATGTGCGATTTGTCATGGCCCGACGGGCATCAGCCGTGCCGACTCTCCCAATCTCGCGGGGCAGTATGCGAGCGTCATCTACAAGCAGCTTCGAGACTTCAAGGACGGTGTGCGTGTCAACGCCGTCATGAGCCCGTTTGCCGTAAAGCTGACCGAGCAGGACATGCAGGATCTGGCTGCCTACTATTCCTACCTGCCGCGACTTCCTGGTTTCCATCCGCCAGGCAGCAATCCGGTGCCGAGGATCGTCGCCAGCGGCGCGCCAACACGCGGCATCGCGCCTTGCGGTTCGTGTCACGGCAGTATCGAGAACAAGCTTGGCAGCCCGTGGCTCGAAGGCCAGTCGGAATTGTACTTGAAGACTCAGCTTCTGGCCTTCGTATCCGGGTCGCGGCAGAACGACATCAGCAGCCAAATGCGCAATGTCGCCCGTGCGATGACGCCGGAAGAGATCGATGAGGCAGCGAAATACTATGCGAACAAGGAGCTGCCCTTCCTCGCGAGCCAATGAGGGTCCGGACGGCGTTTGCCGTGAGACGGAGGCTGGCGCTCAATGGCTACGCCAGCCCATTAGCTTCTCGATGTGCTCAGCCGAGTTGCGCACCTGTGCTGTATAGTGGCCTTCGTCCGAAAAGGCCTTTTGCTCCGGCAGAACGATGGAAATGGTGGCGACACACTGGCCCTCACGATCGCAGATCGGCGAGGCGATGCAGGCGACCGCATAATCGGATTCGCCAGCCTGGATCGACAGGCGCGATTCAAAGGCCTTTCCGGCGGATTCCGATAGCGTGGCGGGATCGATTTCCGCACGTCCCGTCGGCGAGGAGCGGGCGCATCGCTTGAAGAGCTCGACACGCTCGTCTTCTTGCAGGTGTCCGACCAGCAAGCGGCCAGACGCTGTCCAGTTGAGCGGCACACGGGTGCCGACGCGGGAGGCGACCTGGAAATGGCTGGGGCCATCGGCCATGGCGAGAACCAGCATGAAATCGCCGTCACGGCCGCAGACCTGAACGGTCTCGCCAGCCTGTCGGCAGAGGTCGTGCATTTCATGCGTCGCGACGCTCATGAAATCGAGCGATCGCGCATAGGCAAGGCCATAGTGATAGAGCCGCGAGCCGAGCCAGATCGAACCGTCGGATTGGCGCGTCAGCATGTTCTTTTCAACCAGATCGTCAACAATGACATAGACGGTGGAAAGCGGTGCCTTCACGGCCTTGGCGATGGCATAGACGCCAGCCGGCGATCCCGTCTCGTAAAGATGGTCGATCACCTGCAGCGCGCGGTCGATACCGCTGACGCGTGCGCGGCGCGCGCCCTTGGCGCCGGTCTCTTCGGCCGGACCTTCATCTTCGGAGTAGATTGCGGGTGATGTCTTTCCGTTCAATTCAACATACCTCTGATATCATGCGAACCTGTTACATTACTATGGCATAGCCGTTTAGGAAGCAAATCGCAAAATCTTTGGATATAAAACCTTTGGTAGCTGCCGCAGTTAATTCGTGACGGCGGCAAGTGTTGTCACCGGACATGCTGCGATTGCAGGCGACAAATCTATTTGCGGGCGCGCCTCATCGTGCATCGTCGATGCTGGAATCGGAACAACAAGCTGCAGCCCGAGTTTTTATCCTATCGGCGATACCGGCTGATCGGATGTGGGCCAAGTCTCCTGCCAGACATTGCGGTCAGCGGTGGCAAGCCCCTTTTGCGGCTTGCCGAAGCCACCGCCGGTGCGGGTCGTCGTGAAKACGGCGTCGCCGGCGGCGAGCGTCTCTTGGTCGCAAGAATATATATTCGGGAAATTAATGTGGATGTGCGCACTCGTCGCATCGCAAGGGCTGCCGCCTGTTGACGGCGGCAGCCCGTCTGGGAACAGGGCTTATCCCCAGTGCCGATCGGGCCTTGTAGGGCCAGCGGTCAGATCAGCCGAAGCAGGGCATCGCCGGCAGATTGGCGCGGCTGGCAAAGGACCCGATCATATCGCTCGCCGTGGAGGGACGCGGCTCGCGTTTACGGGCAGCCACCTCAAGGAGTTGCTTGAAATCTTCAAGCTTCACGCCATCGGCGCGGAGCACCATGGCGATCAGCGGGTCGTGAAGGGCTTCGGAAATGGTCAAATCTTCTCTGGTCTTTCTCATGGTACGGTCCTCCTTTCGTGGGCGGTCGCCCGTGTTCCACTCCTGCTGCCAAGCGCTCCTGGCATTGACTTCTGCAGAGAGTGGTGTTACCGGTAAGTAACAATGCATTTGTTACCGATCGGTCACATCGATGTCAAGGACTTCGTCCGCGAAAAAATCAGAATCATTGAACGAAATCTCCGCAGCTGCTTCAGACGATCGAATCCCCCCGCGGGAGCGTATTGTCACGACCGCTTCGGAGCTTTTCCGTGAGCGCGGCATTCGCGGCATCGGCGTCGATGCCATTGCGGATGCGGCTGCTACCAACAAGATGACCCTCTATCGGCATTTCGGCTCCAAGGACGAGCTAGTCTGCGAGACGCTACGCCGCGCCTCCGAAAAAGCCGAGAAGATCTGGCGCGATCTCGAAGCCGCCCATCCCGGCGACGCGCGCGGCCAGTTGCTTGCCTGGGTCGAGGACCGGGCTCACTGTCTGAACGGCGAGCCCGCAGGTTGCGATCTCGCCAATGCCGCCATCGAATTGAAGGGCGAAGGCCATCCGGCGCACGAGTTGATCGAGCGCCACAAGGCGATGCAGCGCAATCGTCTTGCGGCACTTTGCGTGGCTGCCGGCGCGCGCGAGCCGGAACTTCTTGCCGATACGCTGACGCTGCTGCTCGAAGGGGCGCGCGTTACTCGCCAGGCCATGACGGACGGTGGCTGTTCCTGCCATTTCGAAAAAGCGTGCAACGTGGCGATTTCCGCCTTCGGCTGATATTGACGCGGCCAGGGAACCTTGGGGTTGCGTGGCCGTTTTCTGCTGATCTGGGAGCAATCTGGAGGCAGAGATGAATTACGCTTATCTCCGGCGCCTGTATGCCAGACGTGCCGAGCTTGAAGCCAAGCTTGAATTGCACGACGCACGTTATTGCTTTGGCGAAGAGGAAGTAGACGACGGTACGCAAAGCGATCTGAAACAGCGTATCCAAGAAATCTCTGAGGAGATTGCTGCGCTGGAGTATTCTCCCGGCTAGTCGTTGCCGGCGCTCAGGATGGAAATTGTCCGTTCGTCGAATTTCCCGTCGTAAAAAAGATCGATCGCCTTGTGAAAGGGCGAGCCGTGATCGCTGACCGCGGCAAACAGCGTCATGGACGAACGCAGCTTCAGATCATCCGGGGAACCCATGATATCGTGAGCGCTGCGGTCATTGACGGAGAGGATTGCCTCGACACAGCGCAAAAGGCGGCTGCCTAGGATCGGGTCTGCGAGATAGGCTGAGGCTTCCTCCGCGGAGCGAATGGCATATTTCTCCGCCATGGAAGACGTTCCGAGACCGGCGATTTGGGGGAAGATGAACCACATCCAGTGAGAGCGCTTGCGACCGGCTTCCAGCTCCGCAAGAGCCTGTTTGTATATGCCGTTCTGCGCTTCGATGAAGCGGTGGAGGTCGTAATCTACGTCACCGGTCATGGTTCTTTCCCTTTTCTATGCTTTTATGCACGTCAGACGAAAGAATTCCATGCCCGGCGAAAATCGCTGGCTCTTAGCAGACCTTGTCTGCGTAGGGGCTCGTTTCGCGGCAATGGCCGTAGCGCTGGTGGTGTGGCACCAGACTATCACCCGGAGGTGCCTGCTCTTCAATAGCCGAGGTCGTCATCGGATCGGTCGCTGATGTCTGTGCCGACGGTGCTGTGAAGCCTACAAAGCTTAGCAGTACGAGGGCGCCTACGACCACGATCCGCTCCAGGACCGACAGCTTCTGTGCGCTGACGTGGTCGGCGTAGTCGCGTTCAGCTTCGCCGTAGCTCACGTCCTCCTTCACATGCTGGTGCACCATATCCTGGTGACCGGAGGTCCAAGTTTCAGATTGTGTCATTTCAAGTCTCCTGCAATGCACCGGGATGCGGCTTGGGAAGGCAAGCTAATGGCGTGCCTATCCGCCTCACGCGTGCAGCACCGCATGTGTGTCTTAACTGCGGTAAATTGAAGAGGGCTAAAGCAAACTCAGTGTTCACAAAATCGTACCAATCATCGTGAAAAGCCGTGCAAGGGCTGGTCCTGCGAAATGATAGGCGGTAAATCCTGTGTGATATCCACAGGACTCTCCTCATGGCCCTTACTTTCGGTGCGATGTCTATCGCTCAGCTTTCCCTCCTCATCCAGAGCGGCAAGGCCGATCCGGTTGATGTCGCAGAGGCGATCTTCGACGGCATCGAGCAATATGCCGACAAGGCAGTCTTCACCCTATTGTTGCGCGAGCGGGCGATGCGGGAGGCTCATGCTTCCTGGAAGCGCATCCGCGACGGCCGTTCGCTCGGTGCGCTCGACGGCATTCCGATCGCCTGGAAAGATCTTTTCGACATCGAGGGCGTGGCAACTACGGCCGGTTCGGTGGTTCTGGCGGGCGATGCGCCTGCTAAACAGGACGCTGCGATCGTGACAACGCTCAAGAGTGCCGGCATGCTGGCTATCGGCCGTACAAATATGAGCGAATTTGCTTTCTCCGGTCTCGGCATCAATCCGCATTATGGTACGCCGGAAAACCCTCACAGCAAGGACGAGCCGCGTATTCCCGGTGGGTCGTCGTCCGGCGCCGGCGTGGCCGTTGCCGCAGGCCTTATACCGGTCGCGATGGGCACGGATACCGGCGGTTCGGTGCGTATTCCCGCCGCCCTGAACGGCATCGTCGGCTACAAGGCGACGCGCGGGCGCTATGCCATGGAAGGTGTCTATCCACTGGCTGCGAGCCTCGACTCGCTTGGCCCCCTCTGCCGTTCCGTGCAAGACGCCGTCTGGGTCGATGCTGCCATGCGCGGGTTGACGGCGCCGACAGTCACCCGGCAGTCGCTGAAGGGCGTGGAAATCGTCGTCCCCCGCAATATCGTGTTCGATGGCCTGGGTTCGGGCGTCGCCGAAGCCTTCGAGGGCGGAGTGGAGCGGTTGCGTAGCGCTGGCGCGCATATCAGTCCGATCAACATTCCGGCCTTTGAGGAAATCCTAGCACTGATGGCAAAACATGGTGCTCTCGTCACTGCCGAAGCCTTCGCTCTCCACCGGGAACGGCTTGCAGGGCCGGAGGCTGCGCGGATGGATCATCGTGTCGTCCTTCGCACGCGGCTCGGCGAGAAGACCAGCATGGCCGATTATATTGCTATTCTTGCCGGGCGTTCGCGGCTGATCGCCGAAGTCGATCGGCTTGTCGGCAACCGCTTCCTCGCCTTTCCTTCGGTGGCCCATGTGGCGCCGCCGATCGCGGCGCTTGAGCGCGATGACGAGCTTTTCTTCGCCGCGAACGTAAAGACGCTGCGCAATACAGCGCTCGGCAATTTCCTGGACTGGTGCGGTGTTTCCATTCCCTGCGGCAAGGGCGAGGCGGATATGCCGGTCGGCTTCCTGCTGTCGGCGCCGGCAAACCGTGACGAAGCATTGCTTGCCGTTTCGCTGACGGCAGAAGCAGTCATTCGCGGCGACAGGAACTAGGCGATTGCGGGCTTGATGCGGCGCGTCATTCTTGCCAAAGTCCTCGCGAGGAAACGGGAGGAGATGAAAGATGCAGGCTTTGCAGAACGGCCGGTTTGCGGTTTCCACATGGTCGCTTCACCGGATGCTGGGTGCAACCTATCCCTATAGTCCCGATTCGCAGAAAAGCGCGGCACGCCAGGAGCCCTATGGGGCAGGCACCGTGAGCATGCTCGAAGTGCCGGGCATGCTCGCCGAACGCGGACTTGGCCGGCTGGAGGTCTGCTCGTTCCATCTGCCGAGCCTGGACGCCTCCTATCTCGCCGAATTTCGCGATGCGCTGGAGGCCTCCAACATCCTTTTCCAGACGCTGCTCGTCGAGGATGGCGATCCCAGCAATGCCGAGACGGCGGACCGTGACATAGGCTGGATCGCCGGTTGGATCGATATCGCAAAGAAGCTCGGTGCCGAGCGCATCCGCGTCATCGCCGGCAAGCAGGCGCCGAATGAGGAGAACCTTACGCGTTCCGCGCGGCATCTGAAATGGCTCGCCGGGCAGGCGGAGGGAAGCGGCGTGCGTGTCGTCACCGAAAACTGGTTCGCCCTTCTGCCCTCACCGAAGGAAATGAACTGGCTGCTTGATGAACTCGACGGCAAGATCGGCCTCAACGGCGACCTCGGAAACTGGGCGGCACCGGCGAAATATGAAGGGCTGGCGAATATCATGCGTAGGGCCGAAATCTGCCATGCCAAGGCCGATTACAATGCCTCCGGGCTTGATGCCGCAGATTACCGTCATTGCCTGGAAATGTGCGAAAAGGCCGGTTACGCCGGACCCTACACACTGATCTACGACTCGCCGTTCTTTGCGGATGAGTGGGATGGCATCCTGCTGCAGAAACGCTTCATCGAGGACTTCCTTGAGGACGCCCCGGCGCGCCGCACAGCCTAGCCTCGTTCCAGCCTGTTCTTCTCCCGCTTGCGCCAATCCTTGGGCGTCTCGCCCGCGTGCTTGAGGAAGAAGCGGGAGAAATAGGCCGGGTCGGCAAAGCCAAGCCGATGGCTGACCTCCTGAACGCTCGCGAGCGTGAAGATGAGCTCGCGCTTGGCCGCGTCGACGAGTTTGCCGGCGATCAGGTCGTGAGCCGTCTTTCCGGTCATCGAGCGGACGATGCGATTGAGATGGGTCGGCGAAATGCCGATTTCCCTGGCATAGAATGAAGCGGGTCTGTGCGAACGGAAATGCTGCTCGATGAGCCCAGTCAGTTGCTCCATCCGCCGTTCGTTTTTATCGCTGGGGAACTGGCTGATATCCTCCTGATAGGAAATTCTCGCCGTCAACTGCAGCGCCAATGCGGCATAGGAGGCGAGAAGCTCGCTGCGGCCGCTGCGGTTGTTCCGATATTCATCGCCGAGCCGCCTCAGGCTCTGCATGAGATAGGCTGCGTCGGGATCTTGCGGATCGAGTGCGGTGAGACGCGGGGCTGCAAGCCACTCACCGAGACGGCTGCGGTCGCCGGGAAGGTGGCTAAGATTGGCGCTCAGCATGGTGATGACGAGGCCGTCGATATCCCGCGAAAAACGGAAGCCGTGCTCGAACCCGGGAGGAATCGTGACGACCGCTGGCGGCTGGATGGCGTGGCTCCGCTCGCCGAAAATGGCATCGCCTGCGCCGGCATCGATGTACAATATCTGAAAGAAGCTCGCGTGCCGATGCAGTTTGATCTCCCAATGGTGCAGGCTGCTGCGCGAGGGAATTGTTTCGCAGTGCAGCCAGAAATCGGGTTCTTTGCCCGATGTCTCGCCGTAGAGCTCATAGGTCGGCACATGTCTCGTCATGGGCTTCCTTCCGTTCCCATGTTCGTTTTGTGCAATTTTTCGGTGGGAAAGTCCATTGCCGCTCGAAGGGCTAAAGGTCAGAATTTGGCAGAAAGCAAATTGCAGGGAGGAAGCAATTGCGTACCCAAATCGCCATTATCGGCTCAGGCCCGTCGGGCCTGCTGCTCGGCCAACTTCTTACGGGAGCCGGCATCGGCAACGTCATTCTCGATCGGGTGGGCAAGGACTACATTCTCGGCCGCGTTCGCGCTGGCGTCCTGGAAGAGGGTACCGTTCATCTTTTGGATGAGGCACGGTCGGCGGCCCGGCTGCATGCTGAAGGCTTGCCGCATAACGGCTTTTCACTGGCTTTCGATGGGCGCGATCACCGTATCGATCTCTACGGCCTGACCGGCGGCAAGCGCGTCACGGTTTACGGCCAGACCGAGATGACGCGTGATCTGATGGAACAGCGCGAGGCAAGCGGTGCCTTGACCATCTATGATGCCGCCGATGTGACGCCCCATGATTTTGATGGCCGCACTCCCTTCGTGAGCTACGAGAAGGATGGCGTTACCCACCGTATCGACTGCGATTTCATTGCCGGCTGCGACGGCTTCCATGGAGCAAGCCGCAAGACGGTTCCGGAAAAGGCGATCAGAACCTTCGAGAAGATCTATCCCTTCGGCTGGCTCGGCCTCCTGGCCAATGTCGCTCCGGTCAATCATGAGCTCATCTATGCCAATCATCCGCGCGGCTTTGCGCTCTGTTCCATGCGCTCTGCGACCCGTAGCCGCTATTACATCCAGTGTTCACTCGATGAGAAGGTCGAAGCCTGGAGCGATGACCGCTTCTGGGACGAGTTGCGCCGCCGCTTGCCGACCCATCATGCCGAGGCGCTGAAGACCGCGCCATCCTTCGAAAAGTCGATCGCGCCGCTGCGTTCCTTCGTGGCCGAGCCGATGCGCTTCGGCCGCCTGTTCCTGGTCGGCGATGCCGCCCATATCGTGCCGCCGACCGGCGCCAAAGGGCTGAACCTTGCTGCGAGCGACGTGCACTACCTGTTCGAGGGCTTGAGGGAATTCTACGGTGATCGCTCGAGCGCCGGCATCGACGCCTATTCGCAAAAGGCGCTTGCCCGCGTCTGGAAGGCCGTGCGCTTTTCCTGGTGGATGACGACGATGATGCATCGTTTTCCGGATACCGGCGATTTCGACCAGAAGATCCAGGAAGCGGAACTCGACTATCTGACCCATTCGCGCGCCGCCTCGACGGCGCTTGCGGAAAACTACGTCGGATTGCCGTTCTGACGGATGCCAGCTGACTTCGCAGGGAGGCGCTCACCCGATGTCAGCGGAACGGATGCGTCCACTGTGTGCTCGCATGGGGCTCCAGTTGAAGCGCTATCCCGCGTCTCGATTTGATCCGCGCTGCCTCTTGTTGCATATTTTCGCCGTGTCTTGCCGCGCCCGACATGCGCGTAGAAAATATCGCAACAATATCGTCGAGAATCTTGGTTGCCTGTGCAAGAACTCAACAGCCATGAAAGCAGGATCGCCGACGGGGTGAAGCTGCAATGCATTCCCGAGGAGATCAAGGTCGAGGACGTGGCCAATGCCTGTTGCTCGCCCCCGACGACAGCCGCATGATTACCAAGCAGATGCTGCTGATCAATGGCGGCCTCATCTGACTATTAAGGAGGTCCCATGAACGCCAATACCAATACGTCGCTCCGTCGCTACCGCATCGCCTCCGTTCCCGGCGACGGCATCGGGCCCGAAGTCATTGCCGCCGGCCTCGAAGTGCTCGAAGTGCTAGCCGCCCGCAGCGGCGCTTTCGCACTCGACATTGACCATTATGACTGGGGCAGCGAGCGCTACCGCAAGACCGGTGCCTTCATGCCGGAGAATGCCCTGTCTCTGCTGAAGCAAGCCGACGCCATCTATTTCGGCGCCGTCGGCGCGCCTGACGTGCCCGATCACGTGACACTCTGGGGCCTGCGCCTGCCGATCTGCCAGCGTCTCGACCAGTACGCCAATATCCGCCCGACCCGCATCTTCCCCGGTGTGAAAAGCCCGCTCAGGGGGGTCGAGGAAGGCGATCTCGACTGGCTGATCGTGCGCGAGAACTCCGAAGGCGAATATTCCGGCCATGGCGGCCGCGCCCATATCGGCCTGCCAGAGGAGGTGGCGACCGAAACTTCGATCTTCACGCGCCGCGGCGTCGAGCGCATCATGCGCTTTGCCTTCCGCGAGGCGCAGAAGCGCCCTCGTAAGCTGCTGACGGTCGTGACCAAGTCCAACGCCCAGCGCCACGGCCTCGTGCTGTGGGACGAGATTGCCGCCGAGGTCGCCAAGGACTTCCCCGATGTAACTTGGGACAAGGAACTGGTCGATGCCATGACCTTCCGCATGGTCGCAAAACCAAAGAGCATCGACACGGTCGTTGCGACCAACCTGCATGCTGATATCCTCTCTGACCTCGCGGCTGCGCTCGCCGGCTCGCTCGGCATCGCGCCGACGGGCAATGTCGATCCCGAACGCCGTTTCCCCTCGATGTTCGAGCCGATCCATGGTTCGGCTTTCGATATTACCGGCAAGGGCATCGCCAACCCCGTCGCAAGCTTCTGGACGGCATCGTTGATGCTGGAACATCTCGGCGAGGCGGTTGCGGCAAAGATACTGATTTCAGCGGTGGAACAGGTCTGCGCTGCCGGCATTCTCACTCCAGATCTTGGCGGCAAGGCAACCACGGCCGATGTGACGCTCGCCGTTTGCGAAGCATTGCGGGGATCGAACTTCGCCCCCGATGACGAGAATATTCTGGCCGTCTGATCCCCAGCAACCGCGTTTCATGGAAGGTATCCAGTCATGAGCAACAAACTTTCGGGCTACAAGCTCCGCCGTCCGGAGCTTTTTCGCGAAGCGAATTATATTGGCGGCCAATGGGTGCAGGCCGATAGTGGCCGCACCTACGACGTCACCAATCCTGCGACCGGCGAGGTAATCGGAACCGTGCCTGCCATGAGTGCTGTCGAGACGAACCGCGCGATCGATGCCGCCTACAGGGCGCAGAAGGCATGGGCGGCACTGACTGCCGAGCAGCGCGCCAATCATCTCTGGAAGCTGGCAGAGCTGATGCACGAGAACCTCGAGGATCTCGCGGCGATCATGACGATCGAGCAGGGCAAGCCACTCTCTGAAAGCCGTGGCGAGGTCGTCTATTCCGCAAGCTTCATCGAGTGGTTCGCCGAAGAGGCGAGGCGCGTCTATGGTGACACGATCCCTTCGCCGGTTCCGGGCCGACGCCTGATCGTGCAGAAGCAGCCGATCGGCGTCTTTGCGGCAATCACGCCGTGGAACTTCCCCTCAGCGATGATCACCCGCAAGGCCGGTCCCGGCTGGGCGGCAGGCTGCACCGGCGTCATCCGTCCGGCAAGCCAGACGCCCTATTCGGCGGTGGCGCTCGCCGTGATGGCTGAAGAGGCGGGCTTTCCGCCCGGCGTCTGCAACGTCATCACCGGCCCTTCGTCGGAAACCGGTCCTGCGATCACCGCCAGTCCGAAGGTGCGCAAGCTCACCTTCACCGGCAGCACGGCGGTCGGCGCCAAGCTGCTCGCCGAATGCGCGCCGACCGTCAAGAAGACCAGCATGGAGCTTGGAGGCAATGCGCCTTTCATCGTCTTCGACGACGCCGATCTCGACGAGGCGGTCAAGGGCGCCATGGGCTCGAAGTTCCGCAATACCGGGCAGACATGCGTCTGCGCCAACCGCATTCTCGTACAGGATAATGTGCATGACGCCTTTGCCGAAAAGCTCGCAGCCGCCGTTGCCAAACTGAGGCTCGGCAACGGCATGGAGGAGGGAGTCACGCTGGGCCCATTGATCGACGAAGCTGCGCTCAAGAAGGTCGAGACGCATGTCGAGGATGCCGTCAGGCATGGCGCGAAGATCGTCTCCGGTGGCAGGCGCGATCAGCGTGGCGGCAACTTCTACCTGCCCACCATTCTCTCGGATGTCTCTCGCGAGGCGGAGATCTTCTCGGATGAAACTTTCGGTCCGGTTGCCCCGCTTTTCCGCTTCAAGACGGAGGAAGAGGCGATCGAAATGGCCAATGACACGCCCTTCGGTCTCGCCGCCTATTTCTACGCCCGCGACGTCGGCCGCATCTTCCGGGTTGCCGAGGCTCTCGAATTCGGCATTGTCGGTATCAACGAGGGACTCATCTCGACGGCGGTCGCTCCTTTTGGCGGCATGAAGCAGTCCGGCATCGGCCGGGAAGGTTCGAAATACGGCATCGAAGAGTTCCTCGAGGTCAAATACATGGCCATTGGTGGCCTGGCGAACTGAGGAGAATGCCATGAGTGCAGATGACATCAACGGCTTTGCAGCCCGGATCAGAACCCCCGAAAGCCAGATGATTTCTGCCTGGGTGGGTATTCCCGATCCGCTGCTGGTCAATCATCTGGCTCAGGAAGCCTTCGATGCCGTCGTGCTCGACATGCAGCATGGCATGTGGGATCTGCCGTCGGCAGCTGCCGCCGTCAGCCATGTGCGTGTTGCCGGCAAGCCGGCGCTCGCCCGCATTCCCGTCGGTGATTTCGCCTCTGCCTCGCGCCTGCTCGATGCCGGTGCGTCGGGCATCATCGCGCCGATGATCAATTCGGCCGAGGATGCGAAGGCCTTCGTGAAGACCACAAAATATCCGCCGGTCGGCGAGCGCAGCTGGGGGCCGTCTTTGGCACTCAACCACACCGGCCTTTCAGCTGACGACTATCTCAGGACCGCCAATGATTTGACGGTCGCAATCGCCATGATCGAGACGCGCGCGGCGCTCGAAGCGATCGACGATATCCTTGGCGTGCCCGGCATCGATGGCATCTTCATCGGCCCGTCGGATCTCTCCATCGCCCTGTCGAACGGGGATCAGGTGGCGCCGAATGCCGCCGAGATCGATAGCGCTATGCAGCATGCCGTCGCGCGTTGCAGCGCGCACGGAAAATTCGCCTGCGCCTTTGCCGGTGACGGCGAGCGCGCCGGCGAGCTTCTGAAATTCGGCTTCGCTTTCGTCATTGCCGGAGCGGAAACCGCGCAATTACGATCCGGTGCCCGCAAACAGATCAACGCCGCCAGGAAGATTGCTTCTGGGGGCTGATCCATAGGCATTAGGGTCTCACGCGATCATGTAGCCGCCATCGATAGGCATGGAAATGCCGTTGACCATCGCGGCTTCGTCCGAGAGCAGGAAGAGGATCACCTCTGCTATGTCCTCGGGCTCTGCGAACCGGCCGACCGGGATGCGCTTTTGCATTCCGGCGGCCTTCTCCGGATCGCTCCAGGCCTTGATCGCCATCGGCGTCAGCGTCACCGTCGGATGCACGCCATTTACCCGGATGCCCTGCGGCGCCAGTTCCTTGGCCATGACGCGGGTCAGGCCGTCCAGGCCGCCCTTCGATGCACAATAGGCTGCATGATCCGGGATGCCGACAAAAGCGGCAACGGAGGATACATTGACGATGGCGCCGTGGCGGCCGTCTTCGATCAGGGACCGTGCATATTCCTGCGCAACGATCATCGGGGCGCGCGTGTTGACCGCAATCAGGTGGTCAAAGGCTTCGACCGTGGTTTCGAGAAAGGGCTGCAGCTCGGTCGTTCCGGCGCAGTTGATAAGGAAATCTGCCGGAAGTGCGGCGCGCGCGGCCTCTCGCGTCGCCTTTGCATTGGCAAGGTCGACCTGAATGGCTTCGCAACCAAGATCCTCGCGTAGCGAAACAACATCGGCAGCACTTCTGGTGAGTGCCGTAACCTTGGCACCACGCTTCACCAGTATCTCTGCGACAACGCGGCCGATGCCCTTGCCGGCACCGGTGACGATCACTTTTTTGCCTCCGAAATTCATTTGTTCCTCACCTTACAGTCGCTGACCCGTTGCCTGATCAAAGATGTGAACACGGCGCGGATCAATATGAAAATGCAGCGTCCGGCCGGGTTCGACCTCGATGCGCTCACGGATCAGGGCATCGATCGGCACTCCGCCGACACGGCCGAAGATCAATGTTTCTGAGCCGGTCGGCTCGTATACCGACACTTCCACCGGAATACCGTCATCGCTGATGGTTATGTGTTCCGGGCGAATGCCGTAGGTTACGGCCTTGCCCTCCTCTGCGTTCACGCGGTCTACGGGGAGGGGAACGCCCTGATCGGTGATGACAACCTGCTTTCCGTCGCGAGTTGTGATCTTGCCCTGTAGAAAGTTCATCGACGGGCTGCCGATGAAACCTGCAACGAAGAGGTTTGCCGGAAAGTCATAGAGATCGAGCGGCTTGCCGACCTGTTCCACCCTTCCGTCGCGCATGACGACGATCTTGTTGGCCATTGTCATGGCCTCGATCTGGTCGTGCGTGACATAGACGGTGGTGGTCTTCAGCCGCTGGTGCAGTTCCTTGATTTCGACGCGCATGGTGACGCGAAGCTTGGCATCGAGGTTCGACAGCGGCTCGTCGAACAGGAAGACCTGCGGGTCGCGGACGATGGCTCGGCCCATGGCAACGCGCTGCCGCTGTCCGCCTGACAATTGCTTCGGATAGCGGTCGAGATAACGCGTCAGGTCGAGGATTGCGGCTGCCTTGCCGACCTTTTCATCGATCTCCGATTTCGGGCGTTTCGCCATCTTCAGCGGAAAGCCCATGTTCTCGGCGACCGTCTTATGGGGATAGAGCGCGTAGCTCTGAAAGACCATGGCGATGTCGCGCTCCTTCGGCGGGGCGTTGGTGACCACGCGGCCGCCGATGCGGATATCGCCGCTGCTGACGGTCTCGAGACCAGCGATCATGCGCAGCAGCGTTGACTTGCCGCATCCCGAAGGGCCGACCAGCACGACGAACTCGCCATCCTCGATATCGACGCTGACGCCGTGCATGACCTGAAGAGCGCCATATCTCTTGGTGACGTCGCTGACCTGTACGTTTGCCAATGTCTTTTCTCCCTAATCGAGCACGGCTTGCGTCTTGATAGTGTTGATGGAATTCACCGGCTCACCCCTTCCAGACGATATAGGCGCCAAGCACGGCAGAGATTGCCACGGCGAACCATACCGAAAGCCCGAACGGTTCGATGAAGCGCATCCAGAACAGGGAGAGCGCGACCCAGATCACGACGGAGATGAATAGCCGATCGAACCAGTTCGTCTCGATCGGCAGGAAGCCGGGCTGTTTTTCGTTGTTTCGAGAATCCGAAGCCATCTCGCTATCCTTTCACTGCGCCGAAGGTCAGGCCTGCAACGATGTGACGCTGCACCACCGAGAAGACGATGAGCGCCGGGATCAATGTCAGCATCGAGATCGCCGCCATGATGCCCCAGGCGGTCCCCGTCGTCGTCACGTATTCCGACAGACCGGTGGTGAGTGTGCGGGCGTTGAAGTTGGTGAGTGTCGCGGCAAGCAGATATTCGTTCCACGCGAAGACCCAGGTGAGGATGAGCGTCACCGCGAGTCCCGGTCGCGCTAAAGGAAAGACGATGTCGTAGAGGACCATCCAGGGGCTTGCGCCATCCATATAGGCAGCCTCATCCAGCTCCTTCGGTATGCTCTCCACCGTCGGACGCAGGGTCCAGATGGCGAAGGGAAGGTTGAAGGAGCAGTAGACCAGGATCATGCCGAGCCTGGTATCAGCCAGCGAAAAGTCGCCGATCCTGTAGACTTGCGTCAGCAGCAGGAAGAGCGGCAGCAGGAAGACCGCCGGGGGCGCCATGCGGTTGGTGATCGTCCAGAAAAAAATGCTTTCCTTGCCTGCGAGATCGAAGCGCGTCAGCGCGTAGCAGGCAAGAAAGCCGAGGGTCGTCACCAGGATCGCGTTCCCCGACGAGATGACCAGTGAGTTGATCATATATCGCCGCAAGGTCTCGTTCGTAAGAACGTCCTGATAGTTCTTCCAGAAGAAGCTCCGAAGGACGACATCCGGCGTCGAGAACAGGTCGAAGGGCTGCTTTACCGATATGACGAAGAGCCAGTAGATCGGGAAGAGGGTTGCGAAGCTTATCAGCGTCCACAAGATGACTGAAAGCCAGGGATTCTGTCTCTTCATCGCATCAGCCTCTCTTCGCGCGGGGAGCAATCAGGCCAACGTAGAGTAGCCAGCAGACAACGATGGTGAGATACAGCACGACGACCGAGATCGCCGAGCCATAGCCGTAGTTCGTCTTGGGGAAGACTTCCTTGAAGATGTGGACGCCGAGGTAGCGCGTCGCCGACCCCGGACCGCCGCCGGTCAGCATCAGGACTTCGTCGACCGTGCGCAGCGCGTCCATGAGCCTGATGAACACCGTGGCCAGCAGGGCAGGGCGAATCAACGGGAGCGTGATGTGCCAGAAGATCTGGCTCTTGCCGGCGCCATCGATCTGCGCCTGCTCGAAGGGGTCAGGCGGAAGCGAGACCAATGCGGCGATCAGAGAGAGGGTGACCAGCGGCGTCCAGTGCCAGACGTCCATGATAACAGTGATGAGGAAGGCCGCGGTGGCGCTCTGGCCGATGTTCAGGTCGTATCCGAACCAGCTTCGCAGGAGATAGGGGATGATGCCGATCGACGGCGTCGTCATCAGCTTCCACACCGACCCAACGATGATGGGTGCCATGATCAGCGGAAGAGTATGAATGGTGCGGAAGAAGGCTTTTCCCGGAAAGTCCTTCATCAGCGCCTGCGCAAGCACGTATCCGAGGACGAGTTCGGACACGACTGCGAAGAAGACGAACGCAATGGTGATGCCCAGCGAGGCCAGGAACTGTTTGTCGAAAACGAGGGTTCGATAATTCGATGCCCAGTTGAAGACCATCAGCGGATTTGCGGCGAAAGGGTTCCACTGGTGAAACGAAACCCAGACGACGTAGATGAACGGAAAGATGCCGAAGAGCCCGAGGATCAGGATCGTCGGTGACAGCAACAGCCATCCGAGCTTTTGTGAATGCATTGCCTCATCCTCTTTGGCACCCCTTGGGCGGCCTATCGAGCCGGGAAAGAGACGGGTCGCCAAGCGAAGGCGACCCGCCAAGGTGGGGAGGATGATTTATTTGCGATAGCCGAGCGACGTGAGCTCTTCTTCCGTCTTGGCGGCCATCTGGTCGAGACCTTCGTCAGGCGCGATCTTGCCGGTCAGGATGTCGAAGAAGATCGGCGTGGTCGCTTCACGCACCTGAGCGTGGAACGGGTACGGGGGGGCGCCGGCGAACAGCTTGCCCTCGTCCTTCAGCATCGTGTAGAAGCCGCCAAGCTTGACATCCATCGCCTTGACCTTCGGATCGTCGAAGGTTGCCTTGTTGGTGATGCGCGGCGCGGCGATCGCCCAGTCGGGCTGCACGTCGTTCTGACCCATGAATTCGAGGAACAGCAGAGCTGCTTCCTTATTCTTGGATGTAATCGGCAGGCCGAAGGCGCCGCCGTCATAATAGCCGATGTAGCCCTTTCCAGACTTCGCGTCCTCCAGGACACCCGGCTCGAGCGGCGGCAGGGCAAAGCCTACTTTGTCGACCACCTTCGACTGTGCAGGATCGCTCGCGATCCATGCGGCGTTCTCGCCGTAGATCAATCCTTGAGCGACACGGCCGGCAGCGAAGGTCGTAGCAGTCTCCGTCCAGGTCGATTGGGTCGATTCCGGCGGGGCGATATCGCGCAGATGCAGCCAGTATTTCAGCGCGGCCTTCGCCTTGTCGCTGTTCATTGCGCCGCCATGCTCGACCGTCGCTGCGTAGTTGTTGCTGGCGTCAATGCCCCAGTTATAGACGCCGAAAGTCGGCGCGATGGATTCGAAATATTCGTACCAGGACGCGGCGTGACCTGTATGGGCCTGAGCGGTGGTGCCCCAAAGCTCAATGCCGTTATCCTTGCCATATTTGGTGAAGAATTCGGCGATCTGCGTGTAGTCCTCATGCGTGGTCGCCGGCTTCAGGTCCTTGCCAGTTTCCTTCTTGAAGGCTTCCTTGATCTTCGGATCGTCGAAAAGGTCCTTGCGATAGAGGTAGGTCTTCAGGAAGGCTTCCATCGGAACGCCAAAGAGATCGCCCTTCTTGTCCTTGAAATAGTCTGCGAAGCTGGTGAAGTTTGCGTCGTCGTAGGTCGGCGCCTTCAGATCCGCTTGATCCTTCAGCGTCTGGGTGATGTTGACGAGGAAATTCCGGGACAGATACGAGTAGATGATGTCCTGCTCGATGTAGACCATGTCATAGATGCCGGTCTTGGCCTCCATGTCCTTGATGGCCTTGTCGTACATCTGATCCCAGGACGTCGTCTCGATCTCGACTTTAATGCCGGTCTTCTTCTCGAATTCCGGGGCGAGCACGTTCTTGATGTAGTTCGATGGCGGCGTGCTTTCGGTCACGCCGTGCAAGGTCACGCCTTTGAACTTGGCGCCGGCGTCGGACCAGAAGTCTGCCCATGCCGGCGAAGCGGCGGTGGCGAGGCTGAGCGTCAGCGCAAGCGCGCTGGCCTTCAGAGCGTAATTCATTTCAATCCTCCCAGATAGCAGCGAGATCATTTCGCCGGGCCATTGTGTAGACGAAAAATGCTGTTCACGCAATATTTGTTGTCTAAACCTGCAAATATGTCAGCTATGTGTTTGATTTTGGTGAGAACTAATTCTGACAAAAGTAACAGATGCGTGGTCTCTTCAATAAAATGCTGCAATGCAACGAATTTTCTCGCAACGGCAAAATTATAATATGCGAATTTATTTGTTGCTTTACCATACTAAATGGCATAGCTGTGGCGCAACGAAAGGCTTTCAGCGGAGGAAAAAAGCCATGCGCCGATTGGGTATCCATTCATTTGTATGGACAGGCGGCCAAACGCAGGAGGGCCTCGAAATGGCTCTCAACAAAACGGCTGAGCACGGATATCGCACAATCGAATTCGCTTATCTGCGCCCCGAGAAGTTCAATCTCGACCGTCTGGCGAAGCTCGCGCAATCGCTCGATGTCGAGATCGGCGTGACGATGGGCCTGCCGATCGACAAGGATATTTCGAGCGAGGATGCCGCTGCGGTATCCGCCGGCAAGCGGACGCTGGCCGATGCCGTGCGTGCGGTCCGTGACATCGGTGGAAACAAGCTCGGCGGTATCCTCTATTCCGCCCACACCAAGTACAACCGCCAGCCGACGAAGAAGGGCTGGGACAACAGCGTCGCCACTATCGCTGCCACTGCTGATGTCGCGAAGGATGCGAGGGTCGATCTCGTCCTGGAGATCGTGAACCGCTTCGAAACGAACCTTCTGAACACGGCGGCCCAGGGATTGAAGTTCATCTCCGAAACGGGATCGGACCATGTCCGACTGCATCTCGACACCTTTCACATGAATATCGAGGAAGCAAATCCGGCTGCCGCGATCCGGCTCGCTGGCGACAAGATCGGCTATTTCCACATCGGCGAGAGCAACCGCGGCTATCTTGGCGACGGCGTCATCAACTTCGATCTCATCTTCGATGCCTTGCTCGATATCGACTACAAGCGCGACGTCGTGTTCGAAAGCTTTTCGACCACTGTTGTCGATGAAGGCCTGTCACTCGCCTGCGCAATCTGGCGCGACACTTGGACCGATAACGACCCGTTGGCGGCCCATGCCAAACGCTATATCGAACTGAAATACGAAGAAGCCAAACGGCGCCGCGTCACGAACGCACGCCCCTGATAATCCTTCTGCCGATCTGCTTCGTAAGTGTAGGCTGGAGCAGTCGATTTGAAGAGAAATGAACATGAACGACACCGTCTCCATCGGAAGCTCGCCGCGCAGGATCAGGCAGAACAACATCGTCGCAGCCCTGCAGACGATCTACAGCCATCATCGCCTGAGCAGGGCCGACCTGGCGCGGAAGCTCGGGATGAACCGTTCGTCATCAGGGGAGATCGTTGCCGAACTGACGGAAAGCGGCTTTGTCCAGGAGTCGGAAGAGAGCAGCAAACAGCGCTCGGAGCAATCCCGTGCCGGCCGTCCGGGGATCATGCTCGAACTGGTTCCGGACGCCGCATTCTTCGTCGGGATCGAACTTGGCGTCGAGCATATATCTGCTGTTGTTGTGGACTTTTCCGCCGATGTCCGGGCCTGCCGCAGGCTGGCCTTCCACGCGCAGTCCTCGACAGTGGAGGAGGCCGTGGCATGCGGCGTCGAGCTCATCATCGGTGCCATGGCGAAAGACATGATCCAGCGCTGCAAGGGGCTTGGCATATCTGCGCCGGCGCATATCCGGCCGGAAGGAATTGTCACGCTTGCGCCGATCATTGGCTGGCGGGAGGTGCCGTTGAAAGAGATCGGCCGCAGTGCCTTTCCGGCCGAGGTGCCGATCGCGGTGGAAAACGACGCCAATGCTTTCGCGATCGGTGACAGCTATCGTCATGGCGTTTCCGGCGTAACGCTCTTCCTGCTCATGGAAACCGGCGTCGGCGGCGGGATCATGATTGATGGAAAGCTGTTTCGCGGCGGTCATGGCCTTGCCGGCGAAATTGGCCATACCCTCGTGCCGGGAAGCGGCGGACAGAAATTCGAGCAACTGATCGGCCGCGAGGTACTGATCCGGCAGTACCGGGATGCGACCGGCCGCACCGACGCCGATCTGCAGGATTTCCTCACCGATGTTCGCGATCGTGTTCCTGATGCTGTGAATATAGCGGAGATCTGGTCGCGGCATCTTGCCTACGCGCTGCTGCAGGCCTGTCGTTTGCTCGATCCCGATAGGATTGTGCTCGGCGGTTCGGTCGCGTCGCTCTATCCGATGGTCGCGGCCCGTGTGGCTGTCCACATGTCGGAAGGCCAGAACATTCCTTTTCCGACCCCCGAGATCGTCGTCGATGGCGACGCGGAGTTCGGTTCCGCCTTCGGGGCGGCATGCATGCTGCACCAACGCTTCCTCTCTCTCGAAAACGAGGAATTCGGTGGCGAAGACGGTGCACTACAACGATCAACAGCGATTTAGCGACACCTATCGAAAGCAGGATTGCAATGGTTTCAGTGCTGGCTCCGGACCATCTCGGTCCCACGGTTTGTGTCGGCGAGATTCTCGTGGAGATCGTTGCGACGACGGTCGGAGACGGCTTCCGTGAGGCTCAGCCGCTCGTCGGTCCGTTTGCCAGCGGGGCGCCGGCGATCTTCATCTCGCAATGCGGCCGGCTCGGCGGAGCAGCGGCGATGGTGGGGGCAGTCGGCAGCGATGATTTCGGTCGCGTCAATATTGATCGCCTCAAGCGTGATGGCGTTGATGTGTCGACCATTTCCATCGACCCTGACTATCCGACCGGAAGCGCCTTTGTCCGCTACCGCAAGGACGGCTCTCGCGACTTCGTCTACAATATCGCAAAGTCCGCGGCCGCCCGCTTCGGCTGGTCTCAAGGCGTCAGCGATCTCATCAACCGCAGCGGACATCTCCATGTGATGGGTTCGGCTCTCTCCGTTCCGAGCGCGCGTGAAGTAATCGACAAAGCGGTCGACATCGTGAAGGCGCGAGGCGGAACGCTCTCGGTCGATCCGAACGTCCGCAAGGAATTGCAGGTCGACGAGGATACCGAGCGCCGATTTGCCAGGCTTGTCGCCGCCGCCGATCTTCTATTGCCGTCAGGGGAAGAGCTTGAGCGGGCGGCTGGCATCTCGGGCGAAGCCGAGGCGATCCACCGTCTTTTCGAAATAGGCGTGAAGGAGATCGTCCTGAAGCGCGGCGCGGAGGGCGCGACCTATTTCGGCAGGGACGGAGACCGGATCGACGCTCCGGCCTTCCTCGTCGAGGAGGTCGATCCTACCGGCGCCGGCGACTGCTTCGGCGGGGCCTACCTCACTTGCCGGCGGCTCGGAATGTCTCCAGGCGAAGCTCTTACCTATGGTTCTGCCGCAGGCGCCCACAATGTGACGATCCGCGGTCCGATGGAAGGTGCCGGCACGCGCCAGGAGCTCGACGCGTTCATCGCCGCAACGGAAAGGCGCTCCTGATGCCGATAAAGCTGAACGAACTGGCTGCACTCAGGGCTCAGGGCCGCCCCGCGGGGATCACCTCGGTCTGCTCGGCCCATCCGATCGTATTGCGGGCGGCGCTACGTCATGGGCGTGATCATTCGAGCACTGTTCTGATCGAAGCCACCTGCAACCAGGTCAACCATCTGGGTGGCTATACCGGGATGACCCCTGCGGACTTTGCTGCTCTCGTGTTGCGCATCGCCAAAGAGGAGGGCTGCCCGGAAAACCTCATCGTGCTTGGCGGCGACCATCTCGGACCGAATCCCTGGCGGGACCGTGCGGCCGAAGAAGCCATGGCGGAGGCTGAGAGGATGGTTGCGGCCTATGTCGATGCCGGGTTCCGCAAGATCCATCTGGATGCATCGATGGGCTGCATGGGTGAGCCCGCCGCATTGGACGACGAGACGACCGCCCATCGCGCTGCCCGCCTTGCCGCTGTCGCAGAGACCTCGGCAAGGCGGGCAGGGGGCGCCATGCCGGTTTATGTGATCGGCACGGAGGTTCCTCCTCCCGGTGGCGCGGATCACGCGCTGACCGCGATCGAGCCGACTGCGGCTTCGGCCGCCAGGCGGACGATCGATGTCCATCGCCGTATCTTTGCCGAGGCCGGCCTTACGGAGGCGTTTGCTCGTGCCATCGGCTTGGTGGTGCAGCCGGGCGTCGAGTTCGGCAACCACAACGTCATCAGGTACGACCGCAGCAAGATCGATGCGTTGAAGCAGGTGCTCGAGGATGAGCCGCAGTTCGTGTTCGAAGCGCATTCCACCGATTATCAGGGCACCGGTCCGCTGACCGCGCTCGTTGAAGACGGTTTTCCGATCCTCAAGGTCGGACCGGAATTAACTTTCGTCCTGCGCGGGGCCCTCTATGGGCTGGACCTGATCGCATCCGACCTCGTGCCTGATTATGGCGAGCGTCCCCTGTACGCTGCGATGGAGGCTTTGATGCTGGCGCATCGGGAGCATTGGAGCCGTCACTATCCCGGCACGGAGGGCGAGCAGCGCTGGCTTCGGCATTATTCGCTGTCCGACCGCATCCGGTACTATTGGACGGCTGAACAGGCTCAATCCGCCGTCGCGCGTCTTTGCGACGCGCTTGCCGGAAAGTCCGTACCGTTCCCCCTGTTCTGGCAGCACATGCCGACCGCCGAGCGGTTTTCTGACACGCCGCTCGATCCTGAGGAGGTTTTGGTCTGGCGGGTGACGAAAAGCCTTGCGGAATATCATGCAGCATGCGGCGGAGCGAGATGAGGCCGCCTAACCGAGGAGGAAAGAATGAACGAGTTGAAAGGGAAGATCGCTGCGATCACGGGCGCGGCGTCGGGTATCGGAATGGCGTCGACGGAGGCGATGATCGCGGCAGGCGCCACGGTCGTTCTCGTTGACCGCGACGAGAAGGCGTTAAAAGCAGCCTGCGAGCGTCTCGGGGAGCAGGCGATACCTCTCGCTCTGGACCTGCTGGATCCGGAGGCATGCGCCAAGCTTCTTGACCGCGTGCTGTCGAAGGTAGGGCAGCTCGACATTTTGCATGCCAATGCCGGCACCTATATCGGCGGCGACCTAGCGGATGCCAATCTCGACGCCATCGACCGGATGCTCAACCTCAACGTCAATGTGGTGATCAAGAACGTGAGGACCGTCATTCCGCACATGATCGAACGCGGCACAGGCGACATCGTCGTCACGAGCTCGGTCGCTGGCCATTCGCCCGTTCCATGGGAGCCGGTCTATTCGCCGTCGAAATGGGCGATGACCTGCTTTGTCCAGACGATGCGCCGCCAGCTTCTGAAAAGCGGCATTCGTGTCGGCTCGGTTTCGCCGGGTCCGGTCATCAGTGCGCTGCTTGCCGACTGGCCCGAGGAGAACCTGCGCAAGGCGAAGGAGGCCGGCGCCCTGATCGAACCCAAGGAGGTGGCCGACGCGATAATGTTCATGCTGACGCGTCCGCGCAACGTGACGATCCGCGACATCGTCGTTCTTCCAAGCGCATTCGACATCTGAGGGGCCGAACCATGAGTTATCAGGAAAAATTCCGTCTCGATGGCGAGCGCGCGGTGGTTACCGGCGGCGGGCGCGCCATTGGACTTTGCTGCGCCCACGCGCTTGCCGAGGCTGGTGCCGCCGTCGTCGTGATAGAGCGTAGTGAGTCCGACGCAGAGCAGGCTCTGGCTCTCAAAGACAAGGGATATGACGTCGAGCTACGTCAGGGTGACGTGACTGACTCTGCCAGCATGGAGGCGATCGCCAATGAACTCGCCGACGGCGGACGACCGGCGACGATCCTGGTGAACAATGCCGGGATCGGTCAGAACGGGATTGCAGCAGAAGATGTCACGGACGCCGATTGGCTGCGGATGATGGATGTCAACGTCAATGGCGTCTTTTGGTGCTCTCGCTCCTTCGGCCGCCATATGGTGGCGATGAAACGCGGGGCGATTGTCAATCTCGGCTCGATGTCCGGCATCATTTGCAATCGGCCGCAGCCGCAGACGGCTTACAACGTTTCCAAGGCTGCCGTTCACCACCTCACCCGTTCCATGGCCGCCGAATGGGCTCAGCACGGTGTCAGGATCAATGCTGTCGCGCCAACCTATATCGAGACGCCGATGGTGGCTGCCGTCGAAGCCAATCGCGAGCGGATCCCGATCTGGCTTGCCGATACGCCGATGGGGCGGATGGGTACGCCGGAAGAGGTCGCAAGCGCAGTTCTCTTCCTCGCATCCGGTGCGGCAAGCCTGATGACCGGGGCAATCGTCAACGTCGATGCAGGATTCACCTGCTGGTAGGCCGGCTTCGGTTGAGAGTTTCGAGGCGCCTGCGATCCCGCTGGCGCCTCATTTCCGTCCGTTGGCCTGCCCATCTGTACCGTGGCTCGTCAGCTTTTTGCCGGATGATCCATCACGGCATCGGCAAACTTCCGCATCAGGCGGACCAGATTGTCCAGATCATCGGGATCCCATGTCTTGAATATCTCGAGCCCTATCCTCTCACGCGCTGCATCGACGCGATCTGTCATCGATTTGCCCTTCGCGGTGACGACCGCTTCGCTGACGCGTCGGTCCGTCGCGCTCGGCTGACGTTGAATGAGGCCGAGGCTCTCCAGCTTGGCGACCTGACGGCTGACCGTCGTGTAGTCCCGGCCGGCGCGGTCAGCCAGATCGACCACGCCAATTGGCCCCAATCTTTCAATGCCCACCAGCAAGGGGAAGAGGGCGCGGTCGAGCGAAATCCCTGCCTCCTTGACCATTGCCTCATCCCGTTGCGGCCGGTTCATCACGCTGACGATCTCAAGCAGCGATCCATGAAGTTCATGGATGCGTTTTGAGATATGTGTATTTTGCACATTTTTTGTTGACGACATTCCTGCTCTCCTGTTATGTGCATAATACACATAAATAGGAGCGGCAGCAATGACAGAAGATGACGCAATCGATGTATTGATTTGTGGTGCCGGCGCGGCTGGCCTGACCCTGGCAATCGATCTCGCCCGGCGAGGTGTATCTTTCCGACTGATCGAGAAGATGGATGATCCGTTCCAAGGTTCGCGCGGCAAAGGGATACAACCTCGAACCCTGGAAGTGTTCGAGGACCTCGGCATTGTCGACAAGATTGCTGCGTCCGGCGGTTACTATCCGCATCAGCGCGAATATCACGACGACGGCAGCGTGAAAGATGTCGCGCTCGTCGAGGCTTGTGAGCCGATTCCATCGGAACCCTACGGAATGCCTCTGCTTGTGCCTCAATTCCTGACGGAGAGGGCGATGCGGGAGCGCCTTGCCGAACTCGGCCATGCTCCGGAGTTCGGCTGCGCGTTGGTCGCCTTCGAACAGGATGGGCAGGGTGTAACAGCAAGGTTTTTCAATGGTGGTGAAGAACAGACTATCCACGCACGCTATCTCGTCGGCACCGACGGCGGCCGAAGCTTTGTGCGCCAAGCGCTCGCCGTCGGCTTTCCCGGAAAGACGCTCGGCGTTCGCGCCATTGTTGCCGACGTGACACTGACAGGCCTCAGCCGCGATGTCTGGCATCGCTTCAACGAGGGGTCGATGGAGACGCAGATATCCTTTTGTCCCTTGACGGAAAAAGGGTCTTTCCAGCTGCAGGGACCAGTGCCTCTCGAAGGCGACATCGACCTGTCGGCCGAAGGGCTTACGGCGCTGACTGCCGAACGCACCGGCCGCACTGATGTCCTCATCCAGTCCGTCGCCTGGGCATCGGCATTCAACATGAATGCCCGGCTCGCCGACAGCTATCGTGTCGGCCGCGTCTTTCTCGCCGGAGACGCCGCCCATACCCATCCGCCGACGGGCGGCCAGGGTCTGAACACCAGCGTTCAGGACGCCTACAATCTCGGCTGGAAGCTGGCAGCCGTCCTATCAGGCGCCCCGGAAACGCTTCTCGATAGCTATGAGGAAGAGCGCCGCCCGATCGCGGCGAACATGCTGGGGCTTGCCACCAGATTGCTCGAAGACATGAAGCGCGGCGAAATTCGGCGTGGCCGTGAGGTCCGGCAACTGGACATCGGCTATCTCGGTTCGAGCCTGTCGCTCGAAAAACCCCTGCGTCAGGCTCGCATCCTTGCCGGCAACCGCGCTCCCGACGCGCTGTTGAAGGGCGCCGCAGGACAGCCCGTGCGGCTGTTTGACCTCCTTAAAGGCCCTCATTGGACGCTGCTGGAATTTGAAGTGCAGACGGTAGCCGTCAATCCACGCAAAGGACTGCATATCCACAGCATCGGGCAAGGCGGCGACCTTATCGACAACGAGAACCGGTTCCGCGACACTTACGAAGTTGCGTCAGGTGACCGGATTCTTGTCCGTCCGGATGGTTATGTCGGCGCGATCGTCTCGCAGGGCGACGTGGCGGCATTGGAAGCCTATCTTCATGATGTCGGGTTTAAAACGAGGATGACCGCCGAGCGATGAAAACGCCTCCGCGGCATCGCCTCGCCAGCGAAAGCAGAAATATTTATGGCGCGGAATCTTCAAAGCTTTTCAGTAACACGCCGCTATGATTGTGATGATGATGGGCGTTCGATGACGGTTGCGCGCTGGACAATAGCTGCCTTGCGCTTCCGCCATCCGCGGCCGGTATGACGCAATCACGGATCACTCAATGCCGATAATCTTGTTCGCTTCGATATTCTCACGTTTCAACCGGGTTATCAGTCTTCGCCTGCTTGCATTTTTGCTTGGATCGCTGATCTGCGTCGCGGCCGGTCATGCAGAAAATATCCTGCGGATTCCCTATTCGTCTGATATCGGCACCCTGGATCCGGATAATGGTTTCGAAGTCGCCGGATTGACTGCGCTGGACAACATCTATGAGGGCCTTGTCAAATACGAGGCAGGCTCGACCAGGATTGTCGGATCACTGGCAAAGAGCTGGGAGATCTCCGGCGATGGCTTGACCTACACCTTCCACCTCGTTGAGGGCGTCAAGTTCCACGACGGCACGGCCTTGAATGCCGATGCCGTCGTCACCTCGTTCAAGCGCCGCCGCGACGGCGGTTTTGTGCAGAATTACACGCTCGCCAACATGGCGGATATCGCAGCGTCAGACAGTTCCACTGTCGTCATCACGCTCCGGCACGCGCAGCCCTCTTTCCTGGATGGCCTTGCAAGCCCGTGGGGGCCGAAAATCATCAGCCCGGCCGCAATATCTGATCATGCCAAGGGCGATCTTGCGACGGGATGGCTGACTGACCATACAGCTGGGACCGGGCCGTTCAAATTGGCCGAGTTCAAGCGTGGCGAACGCTATGTACTCGCACGCAACGAAGACTATTGGGGCGCCAAACCCTATTTCAGCAAGGTGGAACTGCCCGTTATCCCCGACATCGGCCAGCAAATTCTCAAATTGAAGGCTGGCGAAATCGATGGCGTACCGACCAATTACCCCTTCGCACAGCTCGGCAGCCTGCCGGCCGATCTGGAAATAACATCCGCCCCCAGCATGACGCAGTTCGAGGCTTTCGTTAAGCCGGGATCGCCGCTTGAAGATGCCGAGGTGCGAAAGGCGGTTCTGACCGCAATCAATCCGAATTTGTGGGCAAGCGATGCCTTCGGGCAATATGCCCATGTCTCGAAATCGCTCTTTCCGAACATTATGCTGGAGCCGGCGCAACCGGTGCAGTTTCCGACCGATTTCGATGCTGCGAAGTCCGCTATCGCCAAGCATGGCCCTGTCACGCTCAACATCGGGCTTTATAGCGCCAATCCGAGCTATGGGCGTATCGCCGACCTGATGATCGCGCAGCTATCGATGATCGGAGTTAAGGCGACTTCCCATATCATGCCGCCGGGGGCAGCCTATGCCATGAAGGGCGATCCGACGGCTCCGGATATGCTGTTGATCATCGCCTCTCCGGATGCGGCTCATCCTGATAATCAGGCAAAGGCATTCTTCACGAAGGAAGCGCCGCTGAACCTTTATGGTATTGTCCTTCCCGAAGCGGATGCAGTTGTTGCGGAGGCCGCTTCCGTGACGGATGTGTCCAAGCGAAATGCGCTTTATGAAAAGGCCGGGCAGATGTATTTCGATGCCGGCCATTTCATCCCGCTCGTGGATGTCGATGATGTGGTGGTCCATCTCATGGGACTGAAAGATCTGGGCCTTCGTTCGGTCTTTCCGCGAGGCAGCATCGACTTTTCAAGCGCGAGGCGTTGATGGCGGAACGCAATCGAATCTGCGGGGAGTTGCGAACGTTGTGACCGAGGCTGTGCTGTCCGTCACCAACGTCAGCGTCGTCCTGCGGCGAAATAGTAGCGATCATCTGGTGCTCGATGGCATCAGTTTTGAGGCAATGCCGGGTGAGATCATTGCGATCGTCGGAGAAAGCGGCTCCGGCAAATCCACGCTCGGAGCGGCGATCCAGGGTTTGCTGCCGGTCTCCAGCGAGCCTAAGGTCCACGGCTCCATTCGTGTTGCCGGCATCGAGATCGTGGGAGCAAAGCCGCGGGTTCTGCGTATGGTGCGTCATTCGCTCGTGCGGGCAATTCCCCAGGATCCGATGAGTGCCCTCAATCCGACGATGACAATCCGACATCAGCTCAAGGAGTCGGCCGGTGGAGACGGCAGCTTCATCAGGGATTGGTTGGGTCGGGTCGGACTGGTGGATGCGGATGCCATACTCGACGAATTTCCGGATCGCCTGTCAGGTGGACAGCGTCAGCGTGTTCTGATCGCAATGGCGTTGATGGCCCAGCCAGAGGTGCTGATTGCCGATGAATCGATCACCTCGCTCGACGTCGCTTTACGAGGCCAGGTCCTCGAACTGCTGCGCGAGATTGCACACGGGCAGCGGACCGCAGTTCTTTTTATAACCCATAATCTTACGGTTGCGGCATCGCTCGCGGACCGCGTGCTTGTGCTTTACAACGGACGCATTCTGGAATTGGGCAGAACTGGCAATGTTTTGGCAAATCCAGGCCATCCCTATCTGGCTGGTCTGCTCGCCACCCGGTTGGATTTCGACACGGATCGCCTGCACTCCCTGCCCACCCTGCCGGTCGAGCGCATGCGTTTGGCCGATCCAGAAAACGCTTGCTGCTATGCCTCCCGTTGCCTCATCGTTCGGGACGAGTGTTTGAACGGGCGGCCCGAACTCGTGCCTTTTTCGGCCAATGATCATGTTGCCGCGTGCTTCTTCCCCGGCTCGGTCCAATCCAGCACGGCTCACTATCACCCCACGCAAGCCTGGCCAACCACGACAACCGTGAAGCCTGTGGAAGTGCTGCGATTGTCCGATGTCAGCAAGAGCTTCACGTCCACCGGCCACTTTGGTCGTCGCTGGTCGAGGCAGGTGCTGGAATCGGTCGACCTTTCGGTTGCGTTCGGCGAATGTGTTGCCCTGCTTGGGGAAAGCGGTGCCGGTAAATCGACAATCGTCAGGCTTGCGGCCGGCCTGCTCGCACCTGACGGGGGAGAGATTTCCCGTGCGGATGAGGCGCCACAGGTCGTTTTTCAGGATGCAGTTGCCTCCCTGACGCCTTGGCTCTCGATCGGCGAGCAGATCGGCGATCGGCTGCGGCATCTCGGCCTCGGGAAGGTTGAGCGTCGTCACAGGGTAGGCGAGGCACTTGAGATGGTTGGCCTGGATGAGAGCCTGATGTCTTCGCTGCCCGCCAGCCTCTCTGTTGGTCAATGCCAGCGCGCAGTGATTGCCCGCGCGATCATCGTGCCGCCGAAATTGTTGCTTTGCGACGAGCCGATCAGCGCGCTTGATGTGTCTCTTGCTGCTACGACCCTGAACCTTCTCGGTGATATCAGGCGACGTCTTGGCATGGCGGTGCTGTTCGTCACCCATGACCTGGCAGCCGCAAGAATAGTCGCAGACCGCATTGCTGTATTGGATAAGGGGCGGGTGGTGCAGCAGGGAGATCCCGACACGATAACTGCCGGCTTTAATCCCGTATCGGTGTGCACCATTCTGGCGGCGACGCCGGGTACGCATCCAGAAACAGGCGGATGGGACGCATGAACGTTCCAGAGTTCCTTCCCGAGGAGCGCTTCGTGCGCTGGTCCGTCGTTATCGGCCGAACCGGCTGGATCGATCGTATCGGGCTATTCGGGGTCGTCGCCACAACAATCGTTGCCTTGTTCGCTACATGGCTAACGCCGTTCGATCCGCAGCTCCGCGTCGCGGCAGCCTATCTGCCACCTTCCCTTGAACACTGGTTCGGGACGGACGAGATCGGGCGCGATCTCTTTTCGCGTATCATCCTCGGTATCCAATATACATGGTTGCCCGCACTTGCCCTTGTCATCATCAGCCTCGTTGTCGGCACATGCATTGGTATGATACCCGGACTTATCAACCGCAGGCTCGACATGCTCGCGCAATGGGTGGCCGAATTCTTCCTGGTCCTGCCTTCGACGCTTGTGGCGCTGGCGGTGATCGCGACGTTGGGCGGGGGCCTTGCCAATACGATGATTGCGATGGGCATCGCGTGGTGGCCCTGGTATGCGCGCATATCCCGTGATGAACTTCGCCGGCTGAACGCCCGTCCGCATGTTGCGGCTGCCAGGGTTGCCGGCATCAGCGGCCCGCGCCTGCTGCTGCGTTACCTTCTTCCCGGTGCCATTCCGGCCCTGCTGGTGGCGGCGACATTGGATGTGGCAACCGCCATCATGACGATGTCGCTTATGTCTTTCATCGGGCTCGGCCAACCGGCCCCCGCGCCCGAACTTGGAGCGATGACATCAAGGGCGCTTGATAGCCTGTCCGTCTATTGGTGGCTTCCAATGTTGCCGGCGGCTATGATTTTTCTCATTTGCCTCTTTGCCAATCTTGCGGGAGACGGCCTTCGCATGGCGTTGCGAGGAGCCTAGGAGATGCTGGCCTTCCTCATACGACGTGTAGCAGGTCTTGTCTTCGTTCTCCTGGCTATGAGCTTCGCAGTATTCTGCCTGCAAAGCGTTATTCCCGCCGATCCCGCGCGCGCCATCGCAGGACCGCTCACGCCGCTTTCGGAGGTGAACGCGCTTCACCAGCAGCTTGGTCTCGATGATCCCATTATCGTCCAGTACGGCCGATTTCTGTCGCGAGTTGTGAAGGGCGATCTCGGAACGTCGGCAAGAACCCGTCAGCCGGTGGCCGCCGATATAAGCCACTATCTGCCGGCATCGTTCGAACTGTCGCTGGCAGCTCTCTTCATCGGTCTTGCGCTGGCAGGTGTTATCGCCGTGGTGCCCCGTATCGCAGGCGGTTCCGGCGGGTTGAGGCTCGTCCTCATTGCGGCTGGCTCGGTTCCGATTTTTATGTCGTCCTTGCTTCTGGTTTATTTCTTCTGGTTCAGCCTCGGATGGCTGCCCGGTTCGGGGAGGATGAGCGAGGATAATGTCGGCGGCCCGACCGGCTTTAATCTGATCGATGCGCTTGTTGGGGGCAGGGTCGATCTCAGTCTCGATGCGATCAGCCATCTGCTTTTGCCGGCCCTCGCTTTGGCGCTGCCGATTGCCGTCGCGGTGGGTCGAAGTCTCGATAGCGCGCTGCGCGAGGTAATGCAGCAGGCCTACATCGGAACCGCGCGAGGAAAGGGCCTTCGGGAGACTGCGGTCGTCCTGCGTCATGGCCTTCGCAATGCCGCGTCGCCGGCTTTGGGAATGGTCGGTCTGCAGATCCGGCTTCTGTTTGGCAATCTGTTGATCGTCGAGCTTGTGTTCGGATGGCCTGGCCTCGGTCTCTATATGGTTCAGTCGCTGACCAGCGCTGACCTTCCGGCTGTTCTTGGCGTCACCATCGTTCTCGGAACCTTTTACATCCTCGTGAATATCGTCGTCGAAATCCTGCAGTCGTTGGCCGATGCGCGTATCGCGCTATAGTCGGCGCAAGGGCATCAGAAGCGCTGGGGCTTTTCTTCGGAACCTATCCTTCCGGCATAGTCTGCTAAACCTCTTCCATATAGATTTCATTGACATTCGGAGTTCATCTGATCAGTGGCGATCCCGGCTGGTGCATAAGGCGGTCCGATGAACCACGACATAAGGTTGAAGGAAGAAATTTCGGCGGTATCATCGTACCGCCAGTTGGCCCATGCCCAAGATTGTATCCAGTTCGGTGAGGTGGGCAATGCGAGTGGAGGCCGCCGCAGGACCGGGCTTAGCAACTGGCAGGTCAAGCGCGTCGTGGAATATGTCGATGAGAGGCTGGAGGGGCCGGTTCGCGTCGACGACTTGGCGGCCGCGGTAAGACTTAGTCCCGGCCATTTCCGCCGTGCTTTTTCGATCAGCTTCGGCATGTCGCCCTATACGTTTGTCATGCAGCAGCGCATCGAGCGCGCCAGAACATTGTTGAGCGCCTGCGAGCATGAAATGGGGGACATCGCCTTTGCCTGCGGTTTGTCGGATCATGCCCATTTTAGCCGCTTGTTCCGGCGTTTCGTCGGAACGACACCCAGTCAATGGCGCCATAAATTCATGATGCAGAGCGCTTCTCACGACGGCGTCCGATAGTCCGCACGGTCCTGCCGAAATCAGGCATCCACAAGAACAATCACGTTGCCGGATCGCCGTCGGTTATGCTGACAAGGCTTCGAGCTCCCTGACCGCCGGCCGGGTATGGTGCTCGCGCTGTGTCGGCTTGGCCTGAACCTCTCGTACCGGCAAGCTGAACGTAATGGATGCGCCATCGCGAGTGCCGTTTTCCGCCCACAGGCGTCCTCCATGGGACTCGACGATAGACCGGCAGATCGCAAGGCCCATGCCCATTCCGTCATGCTTTGTCGTATAAAAAGCCTCGAAAATCCTCTCCGGATCGCTGATTCCGACACCCCGGTCGCTGACTTCCACCTCGACCGTATCGTCGTCCCGTAGCCTGGAGGTGATCTTCAGTATGCGAGCCCCAGGCTCAATATCGTGCATGGCTTCAATACCGTTGCGGATGAGATTGAGCATGACCTGCTCAAGCTGCACCTGGTCTGCACTGGTCGTGGGCAGGAGCGGGTCGAGTTCGATGTCGAGCTTTACCTTGTTGGAGGACAATTTGTCAGCAATCAGCTCGCAGGCATCGCCGATGAGACTGTTCAGATTAACTGCAGTGCGCGGATAGGCTGTCTTGCCGAACAGCGCCCTGATGCGGCTGACCACTTCGGCGGCCGCATCGGCATCGCGCACGATCCAGTCGGCGGAACGTAGGGCGCGTTCTAGGTTCGGCGGTTCCGCACTAAGCCATCGGCGGAACGCGTTCGCATTGGCGACCACCGCCTGCAGAGGTTGATTGAGCTCATGCGCAATCGAGACGGAAAGTTCGGACATGCTGGCGGCGCGCAGTGCCCTTGCCAGTCTCTCGTCGGACTGGCGCAGCGCCTCCTGCGCACGAACCTCATCATCGATGTCGAGATTGACGCCATACCAGCGGATGATCTTGCCGTTTTCGTCGCGCAAGGGTTCAACGCGCGAATCCATCCAGCGGTATTGACCATCCCTATGGCGAAGCCGGCCTTTGTGGTTGAGAGGCTGACCCGTCGCAATGGCATTCCTGAATGCCTCTGTGACCGCGGCGCGGTCTTCGGGGTGGACCAGCTCCTCCCGGGCGGCGACGTGTTTCGGAGTCTTCGAGTGAATAGCGCCTTCATCGAGGCCAGCCCATTCGGAGAAGCGTTTGTTGAAGTAGCAGGGGAGCCCCTCGGGGGTCATGAGCCAGATCAGCGACGGCACCGTATCGACGATCAGGCGCAGTTCCGCTTCACGCTCACGCGCTGCTTCGTGCGCTTCCATCTCGTCATGGATGTCGAGGCAGACGCCGTACCACTGAATGATCTGACCGTCAGCGTCGCGCAGTGGCTCGGCTTTGCCGTCGATCCAGCGATAGACGCCATCGAAGCGCCGCTGCCGATATTTCAGCGCGAAGCGCTCGCCGGTTTCAAAGGCCTGCGACAGGCTCCTCTGGAATAGCGCTCGGTCTTCGGGGTGAATGGCCTCGATGATCGCCGTCGCGAACCTCTTTGTGTCCGCGGGATCGTTGCTCGCAAGCGAAATCCCGGTCCAGCGCATAAGCGGCTTGTTGATATAAGAGGTCTCGCCGGCGGAGTTTGCGCACCAGATGAGGGCCGGCACCGTATCGATCATCTGCTGCAATTGCTGCTGGCTCTCCCTGAGGGCAGCTTCCGCCTTTCGTTGATCATCGATGTCGACCGAGGTCGCGAACCAGGCGGTGATGCGGCCTTGTTCGTCACGCGACGCGATGGCGGAATCGCGCAGCCATCGGTAGGTTCCATCGGCGCGCCGGACCCGCTGTTCTTCGAAGATCGGCTCTCCGGTCCTGAGACTGTGCTCCCATCTTGCCATGCATCCTTCGACCTCGTCGGGATGGACGAACAGGCTCCACCATGAATGGTTGTCGAGCTTGGCGATCTTGCTCATTTCCTCGGCACTCACGCCGACAAAGTCGAGCGCTTTCGGGTTCAGGAAGCGCAGTCGGCCGTCGGGATAGGCCGACCAGCCGAAGCCGGGAATGTCTTCGATATTGGGCTGGATATTCTTGTAAACGCGGTCGAAGAGGCTCTGCGGTTTGAAGACGTTGATGAAAAACCAGAGCGCGGTGGCGCAGCAGGCGAACATGACGACCCGGGTGGGTTCGTCGTTGCCGAAATTGGCGGGAGAGAGAACGACAGCCGCTGTCAGCAAACAGCCGATGAGCAGGACGGCCAGACCTGTGCGCCAGCTTGTATAGAGCCAGATAGCGACCATAGCGACGAGAATGCCGGAGGGATCCGCGAAAAGCCCCGCCAGCAGGATGCCGCTGCCGCCAATAGCCATGGCCGTGACGATCCGTTCTTTTGACGATGTCAACTGCATGGAAGTCCTCTTTGCTTTTGCTGTCGTTACTTTTCCGTGATCTAGCGCTGGTGCGTAATTTCAGCCATCGCTCATTCGAACATGCGAAGGCAGCGCCTGCCAGACATTGAAAAGCTGCGCCACCGAACTGACCTGCATTTTCTTCATCATATTGCTGCGGTGAAGCTTCACCGTAAATTCGCTGATCCCGAGGGAGAAGGCTATCTGTTTGTTGACCTCGCCGGAGACGACCAGTTTCAGAACCTGGCGCTCGCGTACGGTGAGGGTTTCAAACAGGGAAACATATCGATCGGCCGCAGACAGTGCGTTCCTGCGGCTGACATCGGTGGCAATGGCTTTGGACACGGCATCGAGAAAGGTCTGGTCCCGCACAGGTTTGGTCAGGAAATCCTGCGCCCCGGCCTTCATCGCCTGGACGCTCATTGCGATATCCCCGTGCGCCGTTAGAAACAGGACGGGTGTCGTGACGCCATTTCGGGTTAGATGATGCTGCAGGTCCAGACCGCTGATGCCGGGCATGCGGACATCCAGCACGACGCAACTCGGGCGGTCGGGCAGCTTTGCTTCAAGAAATTCCCGGCCCGATAAAAATGTCATTGCGTCGATGCCGACCGAATTCAGTAAGTTCTCCAGAGCCGCGCAAACGGTCGCATCGTCATCAACCAAAATCGCGATCGGACTTTTCGACACCTTGGAGGTGGTCACCCCCATGCATGATCCTCCACTGCCAGCAGACATACCGCTTCCCTGAACTGCATGAGGATACAGTTACAGGCGAGGAAATTGAAGGAGGGGGTGACTAAACCAAATATATATGTCGGAGTGCATTTTTATACTTCTGGTTTCTTGTGGCTTCGCTTTCTACCCTTGAGGGAGCGATACCTTGCTGAAATGCGCCTCAGTTCAGCTAGCGGGATGCAACCCTGAATGCCGTCGGCCGATGCTGGAGTGATACGGCGAGCGTTTCACCATTCACGACAAAATATGCGACCTTCGGTTCGGCTTGCGATGAGGAGGATGTCGCGAGCGGCACGAAGATTTTCGCGGACGCCTTGGGCGCCGATGTCGCTCCATAGCCGAGATACACCAGTATCCCGATGATCAGGCCGCCGATGACCAAAAGCGGAAACCTCGGCATCTCGAGGGGCCTGTATTGAGAGCTTGGGTCATGCCTCATGATCATTGCCTTTGATCGATCTTCGACATGATCAGCTTACAGGCGGTTTGCGGGCCGGGGAGTTATACGAAGGTGCGCGCAGGGGGCAACGAAGGTGTGTCTTGCGATAGTTCTGCACGGGTGTATCGAGCTTGGGTCGCCTGACGCAGCTGGCGGAACTACCTGTTTGCAATTACGAGAGAATTTGACAGACCTGTGGATCGATCTTTCCGCCCAACCTAGACCCTTGGCGTATTTTTGTGATGGGCCCCGCGTGGTAGTATGGCAGGCAGGTTACCGCGTCGCCAAATGCAAGTCCGACGTGGGCCTTTGGCGGACGGGAATCCCTTCATGAATGCTGCGGAACGAGGCAGTGTCAAATTGGCCGCGATGCGGCAGTAGGGGAGATATGCAAAGCCGTCGTTTGGAGGCGCAGAAAGCCATGACGATCGATCAAGTCAGCACGAGGGACGAACCGGTTGTCTGTATCGTTGACGACGAAGGCCCCGTCAGGGCCTCGCTGGTGGACCTTTTCGAGTCGGTAGCGATGAAGGCCATCGCATTCGAGAGTGCTTCGGATTTTCTGGAGCGCTGCGATATCGGGCAGGCAGGCTGCATTCTTTTGGACGTGCGGATGCCCGGCATCAGTGGCCTGGACTTCCAGGACCAACTCGCTGCAGCTGGCAACACCATGCCCATTATCTTCATGTCGGGTCACGGAAGTATCCCCCTGACCGTAAAGGCGATGAAGGCGGGAGCAACGGACTTCCTGATCAAGCCATTTGCCGGCAGCGCCGTGATCGCCGCAGTTGGCGAAGCGATCAGGCGGGATGCAGAGAACCGGAAAGAGGCCGCTATCCGCGCCCAGGTGCAAAACTGTGAAGCCAGGCTTACTCCGCGCGAGCGGGAAGTCTTGCATTATGTCGCAGCCGGATTGATGAACAAGCAGATTGCACATGAGATGCAGATCAGCGAAATCATGGTGAAACTGCATCGGGGACGAATGATGAAAAAGATGCAGGCAGGCTCCCTTGCGGAGCTTGTCCGCAAATTTGACATGTTGAAACCGGATCTCAAACTGTATCAGTAACCTGCGCGGCGCCTAGCTCATTGCCCGAAAAAGAAGAATTGTACTGACGCAATGGCAAGTTCCCCCAATCAGACTGTCGCTGTCATTGATGACCATCGCTATCTCAGGGAATCCCTCAAGGACCTGCTCGAGGCGGCCGGTTATGAATGCGAGCTCTACGAGTCGGCCGAGAGATTCCTGAACGAAAAAGGTTATTCGCTCGTTGATTGCATTCTTGCCGACGTCAGAATGCCGGGAATGTCTGGCGTCGAGATGCTCCAGGCATTGAGCAGGATGCCATCCCACCCGCCTGTCATCATCATGACTGCGCACGGGGACAAGGACGTCGAGGCCGCCGTCTTTCAGGCGGGCGCGATCGCCTTTCTAAAGAAACCCGTCAATGCCGACTTGCTCATGTCGTGGCTGGAGCGCGCGATCAGCGACTATCGCGCAGGCTAGTCGTCATCATGCGTGAGCGGCCTGTTCCACTTCAACCGGCAGGGTAAAGACGAACTTCGCTCCGTGTGGGTCGGCTTGCTCAACGCTTAACCGCCCGCCGTGAGATTCGACGATGGAGCGGCTGATTGCCAGCCCCATTCCCATCCCTTGGCCTTTTGTCGTGAAGAAGGGCTCGAATATTCTATCGGGGAATTCGACGCCCGGGCCGCGATCGCTGATCTCTATCCGCACGGCATCAGTCGCACGGCGGGCGCGAATGTGCAGAACGCGGTCATCACCAGCAGAATCCATGGCCTCCAGGCCATTGCGGATAAGATTGATCAGGACCTGTTGGACCTGAACCCGATCGAAGGCGATCGGCGGAAGGTCGCGCTCGAGCTCGATATCCATGCGCACACGCCGCCGCATCGCTTCCTCGGCCATGAGGTCGCGGGCTTCTCTGACCACGCTGTCGAGTGCGGCGTAATCTCTCGACGTTTCGGAGCGTTTGAACAAAGCGCGGATGCGGCCGACGACTTCGACGGCCGAATGTGCGCTTGCCGATATGCGCTCAACTGCTTTCTGCGCCCGTTCGATATTGGGCGGTTCGGCCGAAAGCCAGCGCTGGCTGACATCCGAGCTTGATATAACGGCCGCGAGCGGCTGACTGATCTCGTGGGCGATCGAGGCGGAAAGCTCGGCAAGGCTCGCCGCCTGGCTTGCCCGCGCGAGGTTCTGCTGGGCGAGGCTCAGGGCCTCCTGAACGCGAACCTGATCCTCGACATCGATGGACAGGCCGTACCATTCCACGACCGCACCGTTTCTATCGCGAAGGGGCTCGAACCGGCCTTCCGTCCAGTGGAACATACCGTCCGGTCCGCGCCGTCTGTATCGCATCATGAAAGGTTCGCCCGCCCGGATGCAATGCGCAGCCCTGCGCTGCACCTCAGGGCTATCCTCGGGATGGACAAGTTCCTGCGCTGCCCGTGCAAATTCCTCGAAATTCGCTTTGGAAAGGCCCAGTTCCTGCATATAGCGCCTGCTGACGTAGGAGAGCTCGCCCGCCGGTGTCCAGCTGCAGATGTGGACCGGCAAGGCATCGATGAGCCGCTGAAGGTGCCGTTCGCTGCGTTGCAACGCCTCTTCGGCGTGGACCTGATCGTCGATATCGTGGCAGAGGCCATACCACTGGCTGATGCGTCCATGCCGGTCGTGTATCGAATCTGCGCGGCTCGACATCCAGCGATAGATGCCGTCGTAGCGGCGCAGCCGATATCGTGTGGAAAAGCTTTCGCCTGTGGCGAAGCAATGGTGGAGCGCGTCCCTGAAGCCCGAGGCGTCATCCGGATGGATCGCCATCTCGATCATTGCATCCAGCCGGCTCATGCCCGGTAATTGTAAATCGGCAATATCCCGACCGAGGTAATCGATCATCTGTTCGTTGAAGAAGATCGGCTCGCCGTCTGCCGTCAGCCGCCAGATGTGAGACGGCACCCTATCGACGAGTTCGGCGAGCGCCCGTTCCCGTTTGCGCAATGCCTTGACGCTCCGGCTGACGATCATCCCCTGCTCCTGGCGACACATTCGCGTCTCAACAGGCTGAAATGCCTGCAGCGGGATTTATCCTACGATACGGCGGAAAACGAAAGCAATTCATACGGGAAGACGCGTCTTGGCTGCCAGTCGCTGCCGATCTGCCTGGATGTCGTCGCGCCGGATGACGAACTGGATGCGTTCATCCCCAAAGCGGGTTTCGCAATAGACGATCGGCCGCGCCCGCTCATTTGTCTGTTCCAGGCAAAGTTCCTTGTCCTCGGACCCGGCTAATAGAGGCCGATGCAACTCGCTATCTCCTGCGCGTCAACAAGGAGAATTCAGATGCCAAGTCTAAAGGATAAAGTGGCCATCATCACGGGTGGCAATAGCGGGATAGGAAAAGCGACGGCGCGGCTTTTCGCCGAGGAGGGGGCGAAGGTCGTCATCACCGGACGCCGCCAGGATGTCGTCGACGAAGCGGTTCGGGAGATCGGCAATGGGGCAATCGGAATTTGCGGCGACGTCGCCAGCATCGATTACCATCGCCGGCTCGCGGCTGAGGTAACGGAGCGCTTTGGCGCCATTGATGTCTATATGGCCAATGCCGGCATCATCAATCTCGCAGCGTCAGAGACGGTCAGTGAGGCCGAATACGACCAGCATTTTGCGGTGAATACGCGCGGTGTCTTCTTCGGTGTTCAGACCATAGCTCCGCATATGCGCGATGGCGGAAACATCATCGTCACGAGTTCTCTGGCCGGGACGAAGGTTTTGCCGAACCATACTGTTTATGCCGGTACCAAGGCTGCGCTCGCGGCATTTGCCCGCAATTGGGCGATCGAATTCAAATCGCGCCGGATCCGCGTCAATATTCTCAGCCCCGGTCCTGTCGAGACCGAGATCCTGGGAAAACTCGGCGTCAGCGAAAGCAACCGCCCGCAGTTCGAGCAGCAGATGGCGGATCTGATACCGGCGGGACGTCTCGGGCGCCCCGAAGAACTGGCTCAGGCCGCGCTCTTCCTTGCATCGGCGGGCACTTTCGTGAACGGAATCGAACTCCACGTCGACGGTGGCATGTGCGTGGCCTGACGCAAGGGGCGTGGGATTTTTGCGCGGCCGGCTCGTATGCCAGCCGCAGCAATCCCTTGTCAGTCGCTCTCGGAGCCATGCCAACCGTGGCGGGGAACAGTGCGCGCGAAGAAGCAAAATCAAACATGCGGTTGGATTTATCGAACGGTGACGTTTGCCTGACGGCGTCAGGGTAAAGCTTCACAATGCGGGACGATCGGCAAGGCAGCCCCTGAGGTGGCCGATGGGCGGTGTTTGTGTCGTACTCATCGGAAAACCGTAGAACGGAGGTTTAGATTGCCGCAGAGCGCTCGCCGATACAACGATATGGCTGCTCACGTTGTCGATCGCGGCACCTGGCCTGACGTGCGAAGCGTCCTTCATCCAGTTGCTCGTCACCAGTTGAACAAAAAGTGACTCGACATATAAATCGCGTCATATTAAATTGTGCGCAATGTAACAAAGGAGACCAACCGATGCATAGAATCTTGAAATCCGTATTCGCACTCGGCGCACTGGCAGTTCTTGCCGCCCCTGTAGCCGCTGAATCCGCAAAGCCGACGGTAGTACTCGTGCACGGCGCCTTTGCCGATGCATCGAGCTGGAATGATGTCATCGCTCGTCTGGAAAAGGATGGTTATCCGGTTGTCGCCGTTGCCAATCCACTGCGCAGCGTAAAGTCGGATGGTGATTATGTTGGCCGTATCGTCGCCGGCATAAAGACGCCGGTCGTTCTCGTGGGCCATTCCTATGGCGGCTCGGTCATCAGCGAGGCTGCCGCGGAGACGAAGAATGTCGAAGCGCTGGTCTATGTTGCTGCCTTTGCCCCGGACAAGGGCGAGTCCGCCGCCGACCTCTCCGGCAAGTTCCCCGGCAGCACCCTAGCGCCGACGCTTGCAGAGCCGGTGGCATTGGAAAATGGCGGAAAGGATCTGTACATCCAGCAGGACAAGTTTCATGAGCAATTTGCTGCTGATGTGCCGGCAAAGACCGCAAAGCTGATGGCAGCAACCCAGCGTCCGATCACCGAAGCGGCCTTGACCGAAGGAGCGCCCGGTGCGGCGTGGCAGACCATTCCTTCCTGGTTCATCTACGGTGATGCAGACAAGAACATCCCTGCCAAAGCTCTTGGCTGGATGGCAGAGCGCGCTCACTCCAAGGAGACCGTCGTGGTCAAGGGTGCCTCCCACGTCGTAATGGTTTCTCATCCCGACAAGGTTGCGAAGATCATCGAAGACGCGGCTTCCGCCAAGTAGCTCTAAAACTTCATCTTGTTGTTGAATGGGCTCCGTCCTCGTTGGAGGAGCCCAAAAGCTGTTATCGGTGCGGCCGAAGTGGTAAACAATTTGAAATTGTTTAGTTTGATGCCGCTGCAGCGTTTCTGTGCAGATACATAGAAAGTGTCGGCCGTATTGCGAATGTACCGGCGGTCGTTCTCGGCACGCCGATTGATAGCGCGCTTCGGTCCTGCCTCGAGGACGCCGGCTGCCGACTTCCAGCCGTTTTCCTCTGCGTTCCAGCGGCCTATCACATTCGGCTCCCTAACCTTGGTTTGGGAAGTAAGCCATAGCCTTGGATGTTAATTTTGAGGCCCGCTTATCCAAGGAGGTTGCGATGCAGGTCACGAAATTCATTGTCTACGTCATGGTCGGTTTCAACATATTGCTTGCCGGCTGGCTGGCCCTTTACATGCTCTACGATCCCGAAAGCTGGTATTATTTTGTCCCGGGCGTCACCGATACGGGGATGTACAACCAGCATTTCATTCGCGATATCGGCATCATCCAGGGCTTCATCGCACTTGCATTTGCCTTTGGTGCCTGGAAGCCGAGCCGGCGGGTCGAGCTGTGGGCCGGCGCGACGCTCTGGCTGATCGCGCATGCCACCTTCCATCTTTGGGAGGTCGCTGTCGGCATTTGCTCTTCGTCGGTGATCCTGCGGGACTTCCCGGCGGTGAGCCTGCCCGCGATCTTCGGGATACTCGCGACGCTCTGGGCAATTCAACAGGCCATTGCCTCCCCGAGCCGGCAGGGAGTTGCAGGAATTCGCGTGTGAGACGGATGCTTCAGCCAAAGGAGAAAGGAGGCGCTTCTGCGCCTCCTTTTTGTTCCAGCCGCAAGGTATGCAGAAGCATTGCCGCTAGGCGGCCATCATCGATCGGGAAAGCCATTCGTGGAATGTCACGGTTCCGACAAGTGCATCAGCTCCGGGAAGGAGCGTAGTTTTCGCCAGCTTCACACCGAAGAATGGTGCTTCCGGATCGATCGCAATCGAGCGCGGATCTTCGCTCGCCGTCAGAACCTCTCGCGCCAACTGGTCCAGCAGGACGGATTCAGGGCCAGCGATTTCAACGATGTCATTGCGGGGTGCATCGACGATAATCCTGGATATCAAAGTTGACGCTTCATCCGCTGCAATCGGTCTCACCAGGGAGGGCGACAGCCGGAAGCCATTGCCGTCGGCTGCCAAATCGATGATGCCGTTAAAAAATTCGAAGAATTGGGCGGACCTGATAATGGTATAGGGCAGCCCTGAGGCCCGTATGAGATTTTCCTGCACCATCTTTGCGCGGAAGTAGTCGTTTTCCACCAGCCTGTCCGTCGCGACGACGGACAGGGCAAGGTAGTGCCCGACGCCGGCATCCTTCGCTGCTGCCAGCAGGTTCTTTCCCGCCTGCTTGAAGAAGCCAAGCGCGTTTGAATCGCCGAATGAGCCGGAATTGGTGACATCGATCACCACGTCCGCATTGGCAAGCGCCGCCGGCAGTCCTTCGCCGGTATAGGCATCGACGCCGGTGCTGGTCGACACTCCAGTGACGGTTTGACCCGCCCGTTCCAGTTCGCGAACGATCTTGGATCCCATCATACCGCTCGCACCAACAACCGTAATTTTCATCTCGCGCCTCCGGGGAGATTGTCTGCCATGCCGAAAGGATAGCTGTTTCCGGGGACGGATCGATAAAACGAAGTTTTGGGTTGACCCGAAGCAGGGCAGAGTGCGTTCGCTCACGCCTCCTCTCCCAGGGATTAATGCCCGTGGGAGTTCTCGAGCTCGACGACCCGGATTTCGTTGGCGCGTGCAATCGCAGCGTCAAGCTGCTCGCGCTCTCTCTTCAGGAAGCGAAGCCAGTCCTCAATGGCCTCAAATCGCGTCGGAAAACCGCCGGACACCGCCTCGCCCTTGGCAAATTTCTCCAGGGTAAAATCCCAGTTCGCTTCACGAACGATCGCATATTCTGCGCCATCGTTCTGCTCGACAGGTCTCATGTCCGCCACGGGCTTCTTCCTCGATATTTGCTCGGGTGAAAAGGCTGGACTTTCAGCGGGATAGGGTCAACGCAAACCAAGGTTTGGCAAACCAATGTTAGGGATGTCAGGCGCTGCATCGGCCAGTATCTGAGCATCCGTGAGCCGTGTTAACCGGGCACGATGGAGATGATGAATGCAGGGCTTTTTCCGGTTTCTTCCTGCGGCCAACGAAATGGCAGTCGAGCGTCCAACCCATCCGGCTTACGTCGTCGAGCAGGCAGGGCCGGCAGCCTTTGCTGCCGGTCTTGTTCGGTTTTGACGACCATGGAGACCTCGGAATGGATGGTCGGGCGATGGTAAACCAAGGTGTACCGTCCGCCGGCGCGTATCCTATGGTACCGAATGGCGTCTCATTGAGCAGGCAGGCACCATCCAGGCTGACGCTGCGGTCTTTCTTGATCTAGCTGCTGGCATGGTTTGGTGACCGAGTGCCGACAAAGGGTAGAACAGAGGGATACAGGCGCGTTCAAGGCCGGGATCTCTCAGATACCAAAGAGGTAATTCGATGCAACACGTCCATGTAAAGACGGACAAGAGCGCCGAGCCGGTCGTTTACGTCATCGATGATGATGCGGAGATGCGCAGCGCGTTAGTGGATCTCTTCACGGTCACGAATAAGCGCGCATCAGCCTTTCCAAACGGCTCCGAGTTTCTCAAATGGGCTGATGTAAACGCGCCCGGCTGCATCGTCGTCGACATGCGAATGCCAGGGGGGTCGGGCCTCGACCTTCAAAGCCAGCTCCTGGCACTAGGCAGCAAGCTGCCGCTCATTTTCCTCACAGCCCACGCGGATGTTCCAACGAGCGTCAGAGCAATGAAGGCAGGCGCGACCGATTTCATCACAAAACCCTTCATCAACCAGGTTCTCCTGGACGCTGTCGATCACGCCATCAGGATAGACGACGAACGCCGCAAGTCGAATGAAGAATTGAAACGCGTCCAAGCGCTTGCCGATAGCCTGACACCGAGGGAGCAGGAAGTCATGCATGCGGTGGCGAGCGGTTTGATGAACAAGCAGGTCGCCTATCAGCTCGGTATCAGCGAAATGACGGTCAAGCTTCACCGTATGAGCCTCATGCGCAAGATGCAGTGCCGCTCCCTGGCGGATCTGGTGCGCAAGGTCGAGCAGCTTCAGCGGGGCTGAGGCCTCTATTGTTCCGCACTAGAAGCAATCGGTCATTCGAGTGAAGGCTCGATCCTTTGCGGGAGCCCAGAAAGGCCGCATAGCCGGTGCCCGTTTGGCCAGGCATTTCCTGCTGAATTTCCGGTCAATCGCATGGGTTTCAGGCAGATCCCCAACGTATGTTTGGGTATTCGTCAGGCCACAATCGCTTAGGTTTAGATCCTGGTCGCTGATCCAAGGCAGCCATCTATCCCACAAGAATCCAGGACCGGGGCGATGACGCAACCTATTCATTCTACGGAGAAATCGCCTGAGCTTCTCAAGGTGCTCATGGGTTTTGTGGTTGCTGACACAGCGCCCGGTACGGACAAAGTGGGTCTGAACTAACAGCCGCCCCGCCTCGCTTGCGCGGCGGAGCGTTCTTTCAACTCTTTGGTACAGCAAAAAGGAGCAGATTATGAAAATCGTCGTTATCGGCGGAACCGGATTGATCGGTTCGAAGCTCGTCAAGCGCCTCCAGGCCAAGGGCCACGAGACTATTGCCGCCTCTCCGGCATCCGGCGTCAATACGATTACCGGCGAGGGGCTTGCGGATGTTCTGAAGGGAGCGCAGGTCGTGGTCGACCTCTCCAACTCTCCGTCTTTCGAAGACAAGGCAGTGATGGAATTCTTCCAGACTGCGGGTCACAACATCGCGTCCGCTGAAGCGGCTGCCGGTGTGAAGCACCACGTCGCTCTGTCCGTTGTCGGCACTGAACGCCTGCCGGAGAGCGGATACATGCGCGCTAAGCTTGCCCAGGAGAAGATCATCAAGGAATCGGGGATTCCTTATTCCCTGGTTCACTCGACGCAGTTTTTCGAATTCATGTTCGGTATCGCTCAATCCGGCGTGCAGGGCGACAAGGTCCACCTTTCGCCGGCCATGATGCAGCCGATTTTCTCGGACGATGTTGCCGACGCGCTCGTCGATGTCGTTCTCGGCAATCCGCTGAACGCCACTGTCGAAATTGCCGGTCCGGAACCGATCAAGATTGCCGATGCCGTCACCCGTTATATGCGGCAGATCGGCGACAAGCGTGAGGTCATCGCCGATGATCAGACCCGCTATTTCGGCGCTTTGCTGAAGCAGGACTCCCTTATGCCCGGTAGCCAGGTGCGGATCGGCAAGACGAGGTACTCCGAGTGGGTCAAGACGGCTACGCCGCCTCCGGGGCACTGATCGGGCATCAAAATCGCATAAAAATAGTCAAAGCCCCGAAAGGGGCTTTGATCGTTTTGGTGAGTGCATTGCCGGCCAACAGTTTTCGGACGAGCAGAATTGAAGCGCATCGCCATCCCGTCTGATTTGGGGCGCCTCGACGGCGCCCCAAATCACTAGGCCTTGAGGAAGCTCAGCAGATCCGCATTGACGACATCGGCATGCGTCGTCGCCATGCCGTGCGGCAAACCCTTGTAGATCTTCAGCATGGCATTCTTCAGCAGTTTCGCGGAAAGCGGCGCGGAATCGGCAATCGGGACAATCTGGTCATCGTCGCCGTGCATAACGAGGGTCGGGACTTCGATCGACTTGAGGTCTTCGGTAAAGTCCGTTTCCGAAAATGCCTTGATACCGTCGTAATGGGCCTTGGCACCGCCGGCCATGCCCTGACGCCACCAATTCTGGACAATTGCCTGCGAGACCTGGGCGCCCGGGCGATTGAAGCTATAGAACGGACCGCTGGCCAGATCGATGTAGAACTGCGACCTGTTTGCCGCGAGCGCTGTGCGCAGGCCGTCGAAGACTTCGATCGGCAGGCCGCCCGGATTGGCCGGCGTCTTGACCATGATCGGTGGGACGGCGCCGATGAGGACGAGCTTGGCGACCCGACCCTTGCCGTGACGCGCGACATAATGGGTTGCCTCGCCGCCTCCGGTCGAATGGCCGACATGGATCGCATTGCGGAGGTCGAGGTGCTGGACGACGGCTGCGGCGTCGGCGGCATAATGGTCCATGTCGTGGCCGTCGCTGACCTGGCTGGAGCGGCCGTGACCACGGCGGTCATGCGCAATGACGCGATAACCCTTGTCGAGGAAGAAAAGCATCTGGTTATCCCAGTCGTCGGCGCTGAGGGGCCAGCCATGGTGGAAAACGATCGGTTGAGCGTCCTTCGGACCCCAGTCCTTGTAGAAGATCTGGACGCCGTCTTTCGTGGTGACGTATTCATTGCTCATGGCATGTTCTTCCTTCGATTTCTTCGGCTCATCGGCCATTGCAGGTGGGGAAAATTTCAATGTTGCGGCAGCGACTGCAAGTGTAATCGCTCCCGTCATCGTATCTCGGCGCGTTGGCCGGAAATTTTGCGGGTTCATATGAGTCTCCTTATTCCGAGATGCTTGATAGGCGTCGCGAAATGTTTGTTTTGGGAGGAATATTGCCGCCTTGTCAGGCCTGATAAGGCTATCTTTTATATGGCCTGTGAGAAGCTATACTTCCGTTTCATTCACGGCTGTCCGTGCGCCTGAATATCAGGCTTGAGCGTCAAGGGATTTGAAGGCGGCGTTTCAGCAACACCGTAAACCTGCAGATTTTCCGGTGAAACCTAAACGGACGTTTGATCGTCCGGCAGGCGCTCTTCGACTATGAACGGAGAGGGGCGCCATCAACGACAAACTCATCGCAAGCCATTGTTATATCTGGCTGAGCTATGCCCCGCGGCGTTGCCAGACGGAGAAGCCCATGCAGCATGTCCTCGTTGTCGATGACGATCCCTCTGCGCGCAGTCTCATCAGTGATTTTCTCATGCAACAGGCGTTTCGCGTCACTGCCGTCAGCAATGGGGATGAACTGCAGAGCATGCTCTCGACGGACATGATCGATGCACTCGTCATCGATCTGAATCTCAAGGGAGAGGACGCCCTGGAGATCGTGCGGCAGCTGTCGACACTCTCGACGGCGCCCATCATCATCACCAGTGCCGACCGCGTCGAGGAAGCCGACAAGGTGCTGGGATTCGAACTTGGCGCAAGCGACTATATCACCAAGCCTTTCGGTCTGCGAGAATTCCTGGCACGACTGAAAGCGGCCATGCGGGTGAGGCCCACGCCCGAGACCGGCCGGGAGCGTCGGACCTATATGTTTGGCGGCTGGACGCTCGCCATGCGCCAGCGGGCACTTACACGGCCGGAATTCGGCGAGACGAAGCTGACCGCCGCCGAATTCAATCTCCTGGTCGCATTCCTGAACGCGCCGAAACAGGTCCTGTCCCGTGAAAAGTTGCTTGCGGCGAGCCGCGTCCATTCGCAGGAGGTCTTCGATCGAAGCATCGATGCGCTGGTTCTGCGCCTGCGACGCAAGCTGGAAACGGAACCGTCAAACCCGAGACTCATCAGGACGGCACGCGGAACCGGCTATATTCTGGATTGCAGCGTGACGGTGGATGAGCGCCCGAGGCTTAAGAAATAATCGAAACTTCGCCATCTGATGTCAGAGCCCTGTCGGCGGAAGGCGGAGCGCATGTACCTCGACCGGCTGTTCGAAGCCTCTGAGGTTGTAGGTACCCAGGCATTCCGTCTGATCCGCGCAGCCCGCGATCCGCACGAAGTCTGCTGATATCAGGACAGGGCGCTGCAGTTCTTTCGTCAGAGTTTCAAGACGGGAGGCAATGTTCACGGCGGGACCGATCACGGTAAAATCCAGTCTCTTCTTGGAGCCGATATTGCCATACATCACCTCTCCAAGATGAATGCCCGTGCCGTAGCGGACCTCGTGTCCGAGAGCTGTTCCCTGGAGCCCCTTGATCGCCTCTTGCGCCTCAAAGACGGCCTGCAGGAGATCAGTACAGGCGTCAGCCTGCTCAAGGGGAAAGACGGCCAGCAATCCATCCCCCATGAACTTGAGGATTTCGCCACCATGCCTTTCGATCGGATCGGCGATGGCATCGAAATACTGGTTCAGGATGGAAATAACCTCATCGCGTGGTCTGCGATCGGAGAGCTTCGTGAAGCTTCTGAGATCGCAGATCATAATCGCGGCATTTATCGACACGCCGCTTCCGCGTGTCGTTGCGCCGTCCAGAATCTGTTCCCCGGCGTGAGGGCCGACATAGGTTTGCAGCAGCGTCAGCGCCAGCTGGTTCTTGAGGCGAATTTCGCCGACTAGTGAAAACAGCGGAAGGATTTCCCGGAAGAACGCTATTTCCTCGTCCGTGAATCCGCCGAGCTCGCTCGTCGAAAACGTCGCGAGGTGTCTCTTGCCCTGGGTATGGTCAAGAGGCCAGGCGAGGTAATCGGTATGGCCTTCCTCCTTCAGTTCTTCGAAGACGGGAAATTGATGCGGTCCGTGGATCTGAAGCCGCTGCCGGATTTCCACGCCGCTTTTGATGACGACACGAAACGGACTTCTGAGGAAGGCGTCGGTCGCCTCGACATCGTAGCCGATCGTCATGATATCCGCGTGCCTGTGATCCTTGACCCAGACAACGCGCGTTCCGAGCCACTGGGGATGATGAACGCGAAGATGGAGACTAGCGCGGCTGAGGGCGACGCCACAAGCAACAAGACGATCACAGAGTTGCAGAAATATGGGCTCGATCTGCAGCTCGTCTCTCACGCCTGAGATCAGCCAGTTCACGAGGGAATGGCGGTTGGCGCTGTCAAGCTTATGCATTTTTGCTCCTCGTTCATCACCAGCGCTCCTGCCGGGGCTGAAGCTCGGAGCCCTGATGTTGCTGCCGCGCAGATGGTGAGCATAGTGACGAATGGTTTCGCAGTCCCGAGCGAAATTGATTTGGATATATGGCTGGCCGGGATCAACGCTTTCCAGCAGAGGCTACGAATTCCATCAGGTCTTTGGAGCTCAGCGGTTTTTCCAGAAACGCAGCTGCGCCCGATGATCTTGCAGCTGCTTCCGTGCGGTCGTTGGCAAAAGACGTCATTATGCAAACCGGCGGACCGCCATCCCGGACCACGGCTGAGAGCAGGTCAAGGCCGCTGGTTCCAGGCATTCTTACATCCGCCAATATGCAATTCACATGATGCATGTCGCCAGAATTGAGGAAGGCGTCCGCGGATGCATAGGTCCGGCTTTCAACGCCGGTCGCTTCGAACAGATCCTTCAGCGATTCCAACAGAAACTGATCGTCGTCTATGATCGCGATCGTCGTTTTTTGCCCGGATTGCATAAGACCTCTGACAACATTGAGCCGGTTCATCCGGCATTTTGAGGATATTGGAACGCCCTATAAATCGTTGGCATCGGTGGAACACATCGTCTCTCAAGATGGGGTATGGATCTACTCGTCAGGCCCCGGACATCGTTGATGCCAATGGAAGCCCTACGACTGTGTGTTTCCCCGTGAGACAGCCTCCAACTCTGCATCCTATGGTAACAACTAATAGGCGCCTTTCAACTAAACCGAAGTTTATCTCCCGCTAGGGATTCGCTCCAGGTGGCTCAATCAAAGGTTCTCCTGCTCTGGCGCCGGAAGCGTAATTGAAAATCCGCGACGATATCAGCCAGGTTTAACCGCAACGGTATCGATAATTGTTGCTTGGGCCGATCGGCAGCGATGGTCCAACGGATTCGCACGTTAAGGCTGTCGAACAATGGATGGCAGGTTTGGTGTCAAGCCCACTCTTGTTTTAGTAGCCAGGCAGGCTGGCGAGTGACTATGCTACGCGTCGTGCACACCAAAGGCCCGATCATGCTTCGCCTTTATGGCAGTCGATTTCCCGGAAACGCGTGGAAAATCAGTATTCTACCGAATCGGCTGAAATTACCGCTCGAACTCAGAAGCCTCGATCTCGATGTAGGCGAAACCAGAACGCCCGCAGCCGGCTTTCCGAGAATCCGGCGTCGGGCATAGCCCGACAGGAGTGAACTCAAAAGCTGTCTCTTTCCAACTGGCCGGTCGCTGCCTTCCAAGCGGCGACGGGTGGTGTGTTTCCTTGCAATTTTTGTCGATGAGAAAACCGGATGCCGCAGGAAATTGTTTCGTTCGTCGTCTTGCTGGATGTCCTGGGCATAGCGGGCATCGTCGTATGGCATCTGCAGGGGCGTTCCCGGCCAAATGCACGCCTGATCGTGCAGATCGCCTTCTTTGCCGCGATGACGATCGTCCTCCTGCTGGCAGGGATTGTTCCGTTTCGGTTTGACCCGCCGCATCTGGAAAGCATGAGCGCACTTTTTGTCTCTGCTAAGATCCTCTGGTGGGTTCATCTCTCCTGGGCCGTCATCGGCTTCCTGCGCATCTACATTGTGCTGGATGGCAGGCCGCGAGAAGCAAGGCTCATTCAGGACCTTTTGATCGCGGTGGTTTATCTCGGTGTCGCCCTGTCGGTCATGGCTTTCGTCTTCGGGGTTCCGATCGGCACGTTGCTCGCGACGTCAGGCGTCATCGCCGTCATCCTTGGTCTTGCCTTGCAGAATACGCTGGGAGACGTGTTCTCCGGGATCGCTCTGACGCTTGGACGTCCCTATGTCATCGGCGATTGGATTTTGCTCAGTGACGGCACGGAAGGGCGGATCGTCGCCAGCAACTGGCGCTCGACGCATCTGCTGACGGCTGCTCACAATATCGTCGTCTTGCCGAACAGCGTGCTTGCCAAACTTGGGCTGACCAATATCAGCCAACCGGATGAAAACCACCTGATTACGCTGTCGATCCGGATTGTTCCGACACGCATGCCGCACATCATCCTCGGCGTCATGCAAACGGTGCTGGATAGCTGCAATTCAATCATCAAGGATCCGCCGCCAGCCGTTTCGCTTGTCGGCATCGATGCCAGTGCGGTTTATATCGAACTCTATTTTCAAGTCACCAGTCCGCTGCGGCGAGGCATCGCGCGCAGTGAGGTCATCGATCTTGTATACCGTCACTGCAAGTCCAGCGGACTTCAGCTTGCGATGCCGCTCAGCAAGGTCGTCACGTCAGACGAGTCCTCCGCACAGAATGCATTGGTCTCCAGCGCAGGTCCGGCGCAAAGTCTGATCGAAGCGATCCCCGTTTTCTCTGTACTCACAGCCGACGAGATGACGACGCTTGCGGCATCTGCGGCCAAGCGCACTTTTGCTCCCGGTGACGAGATCGCAAAAGAAGGAGACTCTCTTGCCAGCCTCATGATCATCCGGGCAGGCATCGTTTCGATGCGGCGGGATGGCAGGGAGACTGCGCGCCTGGCGCCCGGCGATTTTTTTGGCGAAGGGGGCTTTCTTGCCGGGATTGGCGAGAGCCATGCGCTTCGGGCGGTAACACGGGTGACCGTCTATGAAATCGGCAAGGAGGCTTTTGCACCGCTCCTGTACGAGCGTCCCGAACTCGCAGAAGACCTTGCGGCAAATCTCGCCTATCGGGAGGCATTGAGCGAGAATATCGGCAATCACGCCATGCAGCATGACCACAGGCGGTCCTATCTGCTGCAAGCCATCCGATCCGTATTCCGCAACCATGCACATGAGTGACCATTGCGGTGCCGCAGCCGATATCCGGGCGTTGCTGCCTATCTGCAGGTCGAATTCGTGGAGGCGAGATGGGCAATTTGCTGGGCGAAACCGCGGGGCTGGTAGCTTTTGTCCGAACCGTGGAAACGGGATCCTTCAGTGCTGCGGCGCGCAGCCTGCAGACAACGCCCTCGGGCGTATCGAAAAGCGTTTCCCGGTTGGAAAACCTGCTGGGGGTGAAGCTTTTTCGTCGTTCGACACGTATCCTGACGCTGACGCCTGACGGAGAAACCTTCTTCGGAAATATTGCGCCACTTCTCCGGCAGATCGAGGAATCATCGGATGTCTTTCAAGCGGATCGCGGCGCGACCGGCCATTTGCGCGTAAGCCTGCCAAGCGAGCTTGCGAGGCTGCTCATGCCGCCCATCTTCACGCGTTTCCTGCCGCAGCATCCCGGCATAACGCTCGATCTCGGGACGACGGATCGCCACGTCGACCTGATCCGCGAAAACTACGACATCGCCTTTCGCGTCGGCAAAGTCGCGGGAAGCGACCTGATGATGCGAACGCTGGTGCATCTGGAAATGGCTCTGGTTGCGTCTCCTGCCTTTGTCGAAACGTGGGGACGGGTGAGGTCGGTGGAGAGGCTGCGCGAAATTCCTTTCGCGCGATATGCGATCGACGGCCACCCATATCCCATTCACTTTGCCGATGGCGCGACGATGACACCGACGGGCCAGGTGGACCTCGACACGGCGACGGCGATCCGAATTGCGGCATTGAGTGGGGCAGGTGTTGCTTATCTGATGAAATGCATCGTTCAGGAGGAACTGGATCGAGGGGAACTGATCCAGCTTCTGCCCGACCTTGAGCTGGAGACGATGCCATTCCAGGCTGTCCACGCTTTCGGTCGAATGCCGACCTACCGGCTGCGCCTCTTTTCGGAATTCATCGAGACCGAAATCCGGAAACATGCATCGCGGAAAGCAAGCTCGCGGTCAGCGACGGGTGACTGATAAGGCCGCCCCTATGTCGGGCTCATCCCCCAACCGATGGTTAGCTACCGTTTCTCGTCGTGCTTGTTACTCATTTTATGACCGCATGCAGGCGCTTGCATTGGCGGTCGGCTCCCCAAATCAGCAATTTTTGAAGGACGAGGATGACATGACGCAAAGACTGAACTACGCCCAACTTTCGCCGGAACTCGTAAAAAAGTTCACCGCCTTTACCATGGAACTGAAAGAAAGCTCCATCGAGCAGACGATCAGGGATTTGGTCGAAATTCGCGCATCCCAGATCAATGGCTGCAGCTTCTGCGTGGACATGCATTCCAAGGAAGCAAAGATCCACGGTGAGCGCGAACTCCGTCTCTATCATGTCGCCGCCTGGCGTGAATCGACGCTGTTCAGCCCGCGCGAACGTGCAGCGCTTGCCTGGACCGAAGCGGTCACCAAGCTCTCCGACACCGGCGTTCCGGACGAACTCTACGAGAAGGTCCGCGGCCAGCTTTCCGAGAAGGAAGTTTCCGATCTGACCTTCCAGGTCATGGCCATCAACGCATGGAACCGGATCAGCGTTGCGGTCAAGGCCGTGCCGGGTTCTGCAGACAAGCTTTACGGCCTGGACAAGGCCGGGCTGGTATAAAAATCGATCGACCGATATCGCGGTCGCATGGGAATGCGGCCGCGGCGGACTTGATCCCGTGTGACTGCTGCCGGCGTCTTTAGTGACGAAAGGCGAAAATATCAGCCGGTGGTACCGCTTGAAGCTCGCTTTCTACGCCGTCGTGGCGCGATATTCGAACCGGGTTACATGGAAGCTTTTTTCCAACGATGCAGCAATTTGAACGGCGCCTGGAACGCCTCGGACAGACTTCCACCTGATCTCGTAGATCAGTTCGCGATGCCCGTCGTCGATATCCCGCAGCCCCGTGAAGGTCGCCTCGGAAAGTTCAGGAGCCACCGCCTTCACGTCAGGAATTCCTGAACCGCTCTCCAGTCTGATTGATACCGTGCCCTTCTGATTGCCTGATATCCATCGGTCCACACGCTTCAGCGGTGAAAGGATCAGGACAGCGAGGACGGTAACGACGGAGCCTACGGCGATCTGCCCGCCGCCGAAACACAGGCCGATTGCCGTTATCAGCCATAAGGTCGCCGCGGTGGTGACGCCGGTTGCGATGTCGCCGCGTCGCAAGATCGCGCCTCCGCCGATGAAGCCCACGCCGGTGAGGATGCCGAGCGGGAAGCGCAGTATATCCATCGAACCGTTTACGCTTTGGCTCGTCGCCAGGAGGATATTCGCCTGGATCATCGAAAGGCAGGCGGCGAGCCCAACGAGGATGGTCGTGCGCAATCCCGCGGGATGTCCGCCTCGCTCCCTGTCGAGGCCGATGAATGCGCCGGCGATGACCGTTGCTGCCAGACGGAGCCCAATTTCTGTCCAGTTCGGTGTTATGGGCATCAGTTCGATCAGACCCAACTCAGCCGCTCCCCTGTTACTAGTGCGGGAAGCTAGGCGCGGCTGGCGGACCGGCCAGTGGAGCAGCTAAAATCACCCTTCGATACCGGGTCGTGCGGGATCGGCATACTGATGCAGGCTTGCGGCCGAGTGGCGGATAACCTCCGAAATCTGTAGCAGTTGTTTGACCAGAGGTGTCGAATTGCGCCAGATGATACCGATCGTTCTTAAGGGCTGGGGTCTGCGGAACCGGGAGATGGAAACATCGGCCGAGCGCGTCTCCACCGGCACCGCCATTTCCGGGATCAGGGTGACACCGATGCCGGCGCTGACCATTTGCACCAGTGTCGAGAGCGAGCTGCCCTCCATGATTTCCCGTGGGCGCGTCGATTGTATGCCGCAGAAAGACAGGGCCTGATCACGAAAGCAGTGGCCTTCTTCCAAAAGAAGCAGGCGCATTTCGCGCAAGGCTTCGGGTTCCGGCACGGGCTTGCCTTCGTCTTCGCGGTGCCGGACCAGGAGGAACTCCTCTTCAAACAGCTTGATCTCGGTTAACGACGGTTCCGATACCGGCAATGCGACGACGGCTAGATCAAGCTCGCCCTGCGCCACTTCATGCACCAGTCTCGCCGTCAACGTCTCGCGCACCTGTATCTCAATGTTGTCGAAGGTCCTGTTCAGATCGCTGATGATCGCCGGCAACAGATAGGGGGCTATGGTCGGAATGATCCCGATTCTCAGCCGCGTCAGCAACCTGTCCTGTGACGCGCGGGCGAGGTCTCCAAGTTCGTCAACGGCACGCAGAATATCGCGAACCCTGAGCCCAAAGAGTTGCCCGAAGGCGGTCAGCCTGACCTCCCGCGCACCGCGTTCGAAAAGATTCCCGCCCAACTCCTCTTCAAGCTCCTTGATCTGCATGGACAAAGCGGGCTGCGAAATCGCGCAGGCATCGGCCGCATGCCGGAACCGGCCATGACGTGCCAGGGCTTCAAAATAACGAAGCTGTTTCAGTGTAACGTTGGTCATAAGGTGAACTTATCGCGCTCATCAGTAAATCCAACTTAAAATTATCATACGCTTCCGATAAAAAGAAATGAGAGGGAGGATGCGTGCCGACTCCGGTTGAACCGGGGTGAGGTGCAGGCACGCAATCAGGCCCAATAGTTTAACGGACAAGGCGGCTGTCGAATGGTCGCCTGGAGCAACAGGAGAAAACTATGGACCAGAAACCTGACAGCGCGGGCAAATGTCCCGTGGATCATTCGGGAGCACGTAGCAGAGGCAATCGCGACTGGTGGCCGAACCAGCTCGACCTGCAGATGCTTCACCATCATTCCGGTCTTTCCGACCCGATGGGCAAGGATTTCGACTATGCCGAAGAGTTCAAGAAGCTCGATCTCGACGCAGTGAAGCAGGATCTTCATGCGTTGATGACGGATTCGCAGGACTGGTGGCCGGCAGACTTCGGCCATTACGGCGGTCTGTTCATCCGCATGGCCTGGCACAGCGCCGGCACCTACCGCATCACCGACGGCCGCGGCGGCGCCGGTCAGGGCCAGCAGCGTTTTGCACCGCTCAACAGCTGGCCTGACAATGTCAATCTCGACAAGGCTCGCCGCCTGCTCTGGCCGATCAAGCAGAAATACGGCAACAGCATTTCCTGGGCCGACCTGCTGATCCTCACCGGCAACGTCGCGCTCGAATCCATGGGTTTCAAGACCTTCGGTTTCGCCGGCGGCCGTGCCGACGTTTGGGAGCCGGAAGAGCTCTACTGGGGTCCGGAAGGCACCTGGCTCGGTGACGAGCGCTACAGCGGCGAACGCGAGCTGGCAGAGCCCCTTGGCGCCGTGCAGATGGGCCTCATCTATGTCAACCCGGAAGGCCCGAACGGCACTCCCGATCCGCTCGCATCCGCTCGCGACATTCGCGAGACCTTCGCCCGTATGGCGATGAATGACGAAGAAACCGTGGCGCTGATCGCCGGCGGCCACACCTTCGGCAAGACGCACGGCGCCGGCGATCCGTCGTTTGTCGGTGTCGATCCCGAAGGTGGCGAGATCGAGGCCCAGGGCCTCGGCTGGACGAGCAAGTTCAACAGCGGCGTCGGCCGCGATGCCATCGGCAGCGGCCTGGAAGTCACCTGGACCCAGACACCGACCCAGTGGAGCAACTACTTCTTCGAAAACCTCTTTGGTTTCGAGTGGGAGCTGACCACGAGCCCTGGCGGTGCCAAACAGTGGGTGGCGAAGAATGCGGAAGCGTCCATTCCGGATGCTTTCGATCCTTCGAAGAAGCAGCTGCCGACCATGCTGACGAGCGACCTGGCACTGCGCGTCGATCCGATCTACGAAAAGATCTCGCGCCGCTTCCTGGAAAATCCGGCTGAATTCGCAGACGCCTTTGCCCGCGCCTGGTTCAAGCTCACCCACCGCGATATGGGCCCGAAGGTCCGTTATCTCGGTAAGGAAGTTCCGGCAGAAGACTTGATCTGGCAGGATGTCATCCCGGCCGTCGATCATCCCCTCATCGACGACAAGGATATCGCCGATCTCAAGGTCAAGGTCGCAGCCTCCGGTCTCTCCGTTCAGGAACTGGTCTCGACCGCGTGGGCGTCCGCTTCGAGCTTCCGCGGCTCCGACAAGCGCGGCGGCGCCAATGGCGCGCGCATTCGCCTTGCGCCGCAGAAGGACTGGGAAGTCAATGAGCCGGCACAGCTCGCCAAGGTTCTTGGCATCCTCGAAGGCATCCAGAAGGACTTCAATGCTGCCCAGACCGGCGGCAAGAAGGTCTCGCTCGCCGACCTGATCGTGCTTGCCGGTGCAGCCGGTGTCGAAAAGGCGGCCAAGGCCGGCGGCCAGGACATCGTCGTGCCGTTCACGCCGGGCCGCATGGACGCATCGCAGGAACAGACGGATGCTGCTTCCTTCGCAGCGCTTGAGCCGCGTGCCGATGGTTTCCGCAACTACGTGAACAGCAAGCGCCTGCAGTTCCTGAAGCCGGAAGAAGCCCTCGTCGATCGCGCCCAGCTACTGACGCTGACCGCGCCTGAAATGACCGTCCTCGTCGGCGGCCTGCGTGTGCTGACGGCCGGCAAGCCGGAACATGGGGTCTTCACCGCGCGTCCGGAAGTGCTGACGAACGACTTCTTCGTCAACCTGCTCGACATGGGCACCGTCTGGGCTCCGCTCGCCGGCAAGGACGGCGTTTACGAAGGCCGCGACCGCAAGACCAATGCGGCCAAGTGGACCGGCACTCGCATCGACCTGATCTTCGGTTCGCATTCGCAGCTTCGCGCGCTTGCGGAAGTCTACGGCCAGTCCGATGCCAAGGCGAAGTTCGTGAAGGACTTCGTCGCCGTATGGAACAAGGTCATGAACGCTGATCGTTTCGATCGCGTCTGATTGGAAAACTTGTCTGGACGCGGCGTCTCCGCCGCGTCCAGACGTCAAATACAGGTGAACATCGCTGTTTGCTTGTTACGCACTCGATGGTCCATTGCAGCTGGCTCAGCCAGGCTCATGAAAATTACCTCTTGAAACAAATCCGGTAGAGGGCCGCCAACAGGCCGGATCAGTTACACAAAACTGATTGATTGAGACCATTCGATATCGACCGCACCGCGCTGCGATTGGCAAGAGCCGTGCCCGCCGCCGCTACGCCATTCTGCAGCTATTGCTCGATTCAGATTTTCGCACTTTTCGCAAACCGTATACTGCAACAGTATTATGTTAGAAGTTTCTTTAATTCCCCTTCAATCCGTTTTCGCTATCATGGCCATATGAGAATAAGCACCATCACCAACTGGGCCTACGGTATAACCGTTATCCTCACGGCACTTTCGGCTGTTGCTTTCATCATGTCGTCGCGTAGCGCCGACGACGAAAGGCGTGCGGTTGAGGAACATCTCGCTCTCGATACGCTGACCGAACAGCTTGAGATGGGTGCCGAAGTCTCCAGCGATGAAGCAAGGCTCTACGTCATGCGCGGCGAACAGCGCCACCTTGATGCCTTCAAGGCGGACGAGGAGACCGAACGGCGGCGCGAAACGGCGGCCGAGCAGATCGCGGCAAGGGACATATCTGTCGTCGAGCGGAATATTATCGAGGGCATGGACAAGCAGGCTGAGGCACTTGACGCGGTAGAAGCCGCCGCTGTCGATTCTTTCCAGAAGGGGGACAGACAGACAGCGCAGCAAACACTTTTCGGGGCGGAGCACGAGCGGTTGCAAACGGCTCTCATGGAGTCGGCCGGGCATCTGCGCGATATCACGGCGACACGCACTGGAGCGGCACTCGACGATGCACGCCGGCGCAGCGACCAATGGAACCTTGCCGCCAAGATCATGCTGGCGATGACCGGCTTGCTCTTCCTAGCGGTACTCTACTTTATCCTGCGCCGCCGCGTGGCCATGCCTCTGGTGCGCATGACCGGCATCGTTACCCGGCTCGCGAGGCAGGATTACGCGGTCGAGGTCCCTGACGACCACCGCCGCGATGAAATAGGCGAGATGAACGAGGCCATCCAGATCTTTCGCGAAAACGGGCTTGAGCGTGAACGCCTGGATGCGGAGCGGCGGGCTGACCAGCATACCAAGGATCTCATCCTGCAGATGATGCATCGCCTCCAGGCTTGTGAAAATCAACATGAGCTGGCCGATGTCGTTGCGCGCTTCGCGCCGCAGATCTTTCCAGGCATTGCCGGAAGTCTTTATATCCTCAACGAGGATAAGTCCGCTCTCGCGCAAGCCGGCACGTGGCTGGAGCCTGTCAATGCGCAGGCGGCCTTTCCGGCCAATGCCTGCTGGGCTCTGCGGCGCGGCCGCCCGCATATGAGCGGCACTGGTGACGGCGATGTATCCTGCCAGCATGTCGAGGGGAGTGGTGTTGCGGCCTCCTGTTTCCCGTTGACGGCGCAGGGTGATATGATTGGTCTTCTCTATCTCGAGGAGCGTCACGGGCAGATGCCGGTGCTGGACAATGTCCGCCTCTATCTGGAGTTGATCGCCGAAAATGTCGGATTGGCGATCGCCAATCTGCAGTTTCGTGAAAAGCTGACTGATCTTGCTATCCGCGATCCGTTGACCGCGCTCTTCAATCGCCGTTTCCTCGACGACATGCTGCATCGGCGTGGGCGCGACAATGGCGAAGAGCCACTCACCTGCCTGATGATCGACATCGATCATTTCAAGCGTTTCAACGACCAGTTCGGTCACGATGCCGGCGACATGGTCATGCAATATGTCGGGCAGGTCCTGCGCAGCGCTGTCGCCAATATCGGCAATGCATTCCGTTTTGGCGGGGAGGAATTTACCATTCTGCTGCCTGACTGCAGCGAGGAGCATGGTTTCGAATTCGCTGAAAAATTGCGTGCGCAGATCGGCGGCGCGGCACTTTCATACTCAGGTCAGATCATTGGCGCAGTGACGGTATCAATCGGTGTGGCGGTATCACCTGCAGAAGGCGCAGTCGATACGCTGGTCAGTCGCGCCGACGCGGCCCTTCTCGACGCCAAGGCCAAGGGCCGTAATAAAACTGTTCTTGCAAGCAATTTGAGCAGGCGACCGCCGGAAACGCTACGCGCCTGATATCAGCAAAGAGGCGATACGCCGGTCAGTTGCCGGTGACGCCATGCGGCGCATGTTCGGCGATCTCGCGGGCTGCGCCATAATCGCGCTCGTGGGCTGAGCGGAAGCGATGTTCGGTGCGGCCAGTCAGATCACGATAGTAGCGGTCGGTCATGCCATCGGCATAGGTGCCGGTATCGGCGTCGAAGTCTTCAGTCGACGGCTTGATCGAGAAAAATTTGAACATCTTCGAGGTCCTCCACAGCGTGCTATCAACATCCGGACGTGTCGTTCGGTTCCTTCTCCAAGATGATTATAATGAAAAAATTAACCATGTTTAAACAAACGGCATGTGTTTGGCCGCATGCCGCCTGATTGCTTAAGATTTTCATGCCTGATGCAAAAGCAGCGCCAGCAACTGCTGCAGTGAAACGCCGCCCAGCGGCCGCCCCTCCTGTGACATGACAGCCGCAGAGGAGACGTTAGCGCGAGACATTTCGCGCAATGCTCCTTCGATATCCATATCTTCGGAAAGCTGCAGCTGGCTTTCGACGGCGATTTGCTTCGCGACGGCACCGATCTTGATGACCCGGCCGCGATTGACCTCCTTCACGAAGGCGGCAATGTAATCATTGGCGGGGTTGAGGACGATTTCAGCCGCCGAACCCTGCTGGATGACCTCACCGTCGCGCAGGATGGCGATTTTCTCTCCGAGTCGGAGAGCTTCGTCGAGATCGTGGGTGATGAAGACCACCGTTTTCTTCAGGTCCTTCTGCAGCTCGAGGAGGACGGTCTGCATGTCGACGCGGATCAGCGGATCGAGCGCCGAATAGGCTTCATCCATCAGCAGGATTTCGGCATCATTAGTGAGTGCCCGCGCCAGGCCGACACGCTGCTGCATGCCGCCGGAGAGCTGGTTCGGATAGTGCCCATCAAAGCCCTCCAGGCCGACGCGCTTGATCCAGGCATTGGCCCGTTCCTCACGCTCCGCCTTCGCGACGCCCTGGATTTCCAGACCGTAGACGGTGTTCTGCAGCACATTGCGATGCGGCAACAGGCCGAAACGCTGGAAGACCATGGCGGTCTTCCGGCGGCGGAATTCGCGAAGCTGCAAGCCATCCATGCGGCAGACATCCTCGCCGCCACAGAGGACTTCGCCCGAAGTCGGGTCGATCAGTCGGTTGATGTGGCGGATCAGTGTCGATTTGCCGGAGCCGGAAAGCCCCATGATGACGGTGATCTTGCCGCCGGGGATGGTGATGTTGATGTCTTTCAGCCCCAGCACATGACCATGCACTTTGTTGAGCTCGGTCTTCGACATGCCCTTGCTGACGGCTTCCACATAGTCGCGGCCGCGCGGGCCGAAGATCTTGAAGAGGCTCCGGATCTCGATCGAATTACTAGCCATGCACGATCTCCCGGTGCTTCTGGAGTCGCAGGCCATAGGCCTGGCTGATCCGGTCGAAAATGATGGCAATGCCGACGATTGCGAGACCGTTGAAGACGCCGAGGGTGAAATACTGGTTGGAGATGGCCTTGAGAACCGGCTGGCCAAGCCCTTGAACGCCGATCATGGAGGCGATGACCACCATGGCGAGCGCCATCATGATTGTCTGGTTGATGCCGGCCATGATGGTTGGCAGCGCCAGCGGCAGCTGGACGTTGCGAAGCTTCTGCCAGCTCGACGAACCGAAGGCATCAGCTGCCTCCAGCACATTCTCGTCCACCATGCGAATGCCGAGATTGGTGAGGCGGATCATCGGCGGCAGGGCGTAGATGACGACGGCAATGACACCAGGCACGCGACCGATGCCGAGAAGCATGACGACGGGGATCAGGTAGACGAAGCTCGGCATGGTCTGCATGACGTCGAGGATCGGATTGACGATCTTCTGCATCGCATTCGACCGTGCCATCAGGATGCCGAGCGGCAGGCCGATCACGATCGAAAGCACAGTACAGACGAAGATCATCGACACGGTCTTCATCGTATCCTGCCACATGTCGAAATAGCCGATGACGAGAAGCGTCAGAACGCAGCCGACAACGACCTTCCAGCTGCGGCTGGCAAACCAGGCAATGGCGGCAAAAACAATCAGAATGATTGGCCAGGGTGTGCCGGTCAGTAGCCGTTCGGCCCAGATAAGAAAACTCTGCAGCGGGCTGAAGGCCGCTTCGATGCTGTCGCCATAGGCGCGTGTGAAGGCACGAAATCCTTCATCGACGCTCTTCTTCAGCTCGCGCAGCACGTCGTCATTCATTGTCGGAAATTTCCAGAGCCAATCCATAACGGTTCCCCAAAATAGATAGTGGCGGCGGCCGATTGTTGTTTTGGCCGTCGCGCCGAAGGATTGTCTGGGCAGCGGCAAGGCTGCCCATGTCATGTCTGAATGATTAGAGCGAAGCCTTGATCTTTTCGGCCGCTTCCGGGGAGACCCAATCCTTCCAGAGGGGTTCGTTATTCTTCAGGAAGTATTTCGCGCCGTCTTCGCCGGTTGCCTGATTGTCGGTCATCCAGGCGATCAGCTTGTTGACGGTGTCATTGGTCCAGGCGCGCTTCTTCAGGTAATCGATGGCAGGGCTGCCGCGATCGGCAAAGCTCTTGCTGATCAGCGTCTTCACGTCATCGGCCGGCCAGGCATTCGGCTTGGGATCGGCGCAATCGGCAATCGAGGTGCAACGCTTCCATTCGGCCGCGTCATATTCCGTGCCGTATCCGAGCTTGACCATCTCATATTTGCCGAGCAGGGAGGTCGGTGCCCAATAATAGCCGACCCAGGGCTGCTTGCCTTCATAGGCCTTGGCGATCGAGCCATCGAGGCCTGCTGCCGAACCGGTGTCGACAAGCGTAAAGCCGGCTTTTTCAGCGCCGTAGGCCTTGAAGAGCTGCGCGGTGACGACAGTGCCACCCCAGCCCTGTGGGCCATTGAAGACAGCGCCCTTGCTCTTGTCCTCTGGTGCCGGGAAGAGTTCGGGATGCTTGAGAAGATCAGGGATGGTCTTAACGTCGGGATGGGCGTCGGCGATGTATTTGGGGATCCACCAGCCCTGGATTGCGCCATCGGAGAGGATCTTGGCGCCTTCGACGACCTTGCCGCCTTCAAGGCCACGCTTCACCAGTTCCGGCTGAAGGCTGACCCAGGCTTCCGGAGCGATATCCGGTTCGCCTTTTTCTGCCATGGAGGTCAGGGTAGGGACGGTATCGCCAGTGACGATTTCGGCCGTGCAGCCGTATCCTTCCTCAAGAATGATCTTGTCGAGGCTTGCGGCCACTTCCGCGGACTGCCAGTTCATGCTCGCGATCGTGACATTACCGCAATCGGCTGCAAAAACGCTGCCGCTCGCGAGCATCGTGCCGGCTGCGAAGATGGTGGATGCCAAAAGTACTTTCATTTTTTTGTTCCCTCTGGTCGCGGTGCATCCTTAACCCGGGCGCCGGCGGCACCGCGTGCGCCGACCCCCTGCATTGAGCCTGCTTTAGGACCGCAACGGCCATTCTGGTTGCGTCAGAAAATGGCGTATTAGAGCCTTCTTTCAAGGCTGTCTTAAATACGGCGTCGCTGACGGAATGATGGTGTGGCCTAGTCGCGCCTTGGTTGCGCGTTTCGTTCTAAGGGGCCATCGGCCAAGAGTTCAGACCACCATTCGATTGCGACGGATGGTCCGCGAGAATCGCTTCGAACAGATCGCGTAACACCGTCGTCCTCTGTGCACTTGGCAGATTTCCCACCTCGGCTTCGTTTTCCACAACTGTAAAAAACGGCTCATCGACACGCTTGCCAGAAGTTGGATACTAATATATTACTTTTTATCAGGCCAAATGGAGGCGGTCCTTGATGATGTCAAACACTCGATTGCTGATCTGCCTCTTGGAAGGAATGCGATGAATTCGCCCTCCGGAATCGCGCGCAAGAAGCGCTCCCTGCAAGGGGTCACGGTGCTTTCGCATCAGCGGGCGGCTGCCCCGCGGGCAGCAACGCTGGTCTACAGCGCGCTTCTCGACGACATCGTTTCGCTGCGCCGCAAGCCGATGGAGTTGTTGAACGAGAAGGAGCTCGAGGCGCAGTTCGGCGTCAGCCGGACGCCGATCCGTGAAGCTATCATCCGGCTTGCTGATGACGGCCTCGTCGACGTCTTTCCGCAATCCGGCACTTTCGTCTCCCGCATTCCGCGCCGCGCGCTTTACGAAGCGATCCTCGTGCGCAAGGCGCTGGAGGACACGACGGTTTCGATTGCGGTCGAGAAGATGACGCCGGCAGGCCTGCTTGCGCTGGAGCGCAATCTCGCTGATCTGGATGCCTGCCACCGTGACGGCGATGTCGCGGCCTTCCACGTCATCGACAATGATTTCCACCAGCTCATCAGCAATATCGCCGGCTTTCCCGGCATCTGGGCGATCATCCAGCAGGTCAAGGTTCACAGCGACCGCTACCGCCTGCTGACGCTGCCGCAGCAGGGTCGTCTGACACGCGTCATCGAGGAACATGCCGCGGTCATCGATTGCATGCGAACCGGCGACAAAGACGGGGCGAAGGCTGCCATGGAGTTCCATCTCGGCAAGCTGCTGCACGAAGTCGAAAAGGCCGAGATGCTCGACCCAGCCTATTTCATTGAGGATGCCCCGCACGCGTCGGCATCCGGAGGAGAGAAGGACAATTCCAATGCAGATTGACGTACGACACGCCTCCCACCCCGAAGCTGTCAGGGGCTTCGATACGGAAACGCTGCGGCGCCACTTCCTGGTCGAGACGGTTTTTGTGCCTGGCGAAATCAGGCTCACTTATTCGCATTACGACCGCATGGTCATCGGCGGAGCCGCGCCGCTCGGCACGTCACTCGTACTCACGGCGCCAAAGGCGATCGGTCAGGACACGTTTCTGGCGGAGCGTGAACTTGGCGTGCTGAATGTCGGCAATTCCGGCCGCGTGGTCGTCGATGGTACGATCTACACTCTGGCGAAATATGACTGCCTCTATGTCGGCAAGGGTGCCGTCGATATCAGTTTCGAAAGTGCGGAGGCTGCCGATCCGGCAAAATTCTATCTGGTCTCGACGCCGGCCCATGCAAGCCACCCGACCGTGCTTCTGACGCGCGAAACGGCGCGGCATCTGACGCCGGGCGAGGCGGCAACCGCCAACAAGCGTTCGATCTATCAGTATATCCATCCAGAGGTCTGCCAGTCCTGCCAGCTGACCATGGGCTTCACCAGCCTGGAGACCGGCAGTATCTGGAACACCATGCCGAGCCATACGCATGACCGGCGCATGGAGGCCTATCTTTATTTCGACCTCGATGCCGATCAGCGTGTCTTCCATTTCATGGGTGAGCCGCAGGAAACGCGCCATATGCTCGTCGCCAACGAGCAGGCGATCATCTCGCCGCCCTGGTCGATCCATTCGGGTGCGGGCACCAAGAATTACAGCTTCATCTGGGCGATGGCCGGCGACAACAAGAGCTTCACGGACATGGATCACATCGCCATCGGCGATCTGAGGTGATGGCGATGCAGGCTCTTTTCGACCTTTCAGGAAAAACTGCCGTCGTCACTGGTGCCAATACCGGCATCGGGCAGGGCATCGCCGTCGCGCTGGCAGAGGCTGGTGCTTCGATCGTCGCAGTCGGCCGTTCGTCGATGGATGAGACCGATGCCTTGGTGGCGGAGACGGGAGCGACATTCCACGTCATCAAGGCCGATCTCGGCACGATCGAGCCGGCCAAGCCGATCGTTGCGGAGGCGCTGGAGCGCTTCGGGGCGCTCGATATCCTCGTCAACAATGCTGGCATCATCCGCCGTACCGACGCGATCGACTTCACCGAGGAAGACTGGGACGCGGTGATGAACGTCAACCTGAAGACGGCCTTTTTCCTGTCTCAGGCGGCTGCCCGTCACATGCTCGAAAAAGGGCGCGGCAAGATCATCAATATCGCCTCGCTGCTCTCCTTTCAGGGCGGCATCCGCATCCCGTCCTACACGGCCTCGAAGAGCGGCCTTGCGGGTCTGACCCGGCTGCTCGCCTGCGAATGGGCGGGCAAGGGCGTGAACGTCAATGCCATCGCTCCCGGCTATTTCGTGACCAATAACACGACGGCGCTCCGCGAAGATGCCGATCGCAATGCCAGCATCCTGTCCCGCATCCCGGCCGGCCGCTGGGGCGAGCCCGGCGATATTGGCGGTGCCGCCGTGTTCCTGGCGTCAGCTGCATCCGATTACGTGCACGGCACGGTGCTGCCGGTCGATGGAGGCTGGCTGGCGCGCTGACGCGACAGCCGGGAGGAGACATGACGCTTTCCTGCGGGAAAGCGAGGCTGCGTCAGTGGAGTTGGCGTGGCCGGAATGGAGGAGGACATGCAGTACCAGTTCGATTTTTCGGCCTTGCTGCCCTATTGGAGCGATTTCCTATCGGGCGCGCTCGTCACGATCGAGATCACCGTCTTTTCGGTGCTCATCGGTCTGGTGATCGGCGTTGCCTGCGCTATCGCCCGCCGTTCGGATATCGGGCCGCTGCGTACCCTCGTCAGCATTTATGTCGAGACCGTGCGCAACACGCCTTTCATCGTGCAGATCTTCTTCATCTTCTTTGGCCTGTCCTCGGTCGGCATCCGTCTGCCGATCATTGCGGCCGCCGTTTTCGCCATGGTCATCAACGTCGGGGCCTATACGGCCGAGATCGTGCGCGCCGGCATGGATTCCATCCATCCGAGCCAGATCGAAGCGGCTGAAGCGCTGGGCCTGTCGAAGCTGCAGATCTATCGCGACATCATCCTTCTGCCGGCGATCGAGCGTGTTTATCCGGCACTCTCCAGCCAGTTCATCCTGATGATGCTGTCGACTTCGATTGCCTCGCAAATATCGGCCGAGGAGCTGACGGGTGTCGCCAACAACATCCAGTCGAACACGTTTCGATCGCTGGAGACCTACATGGTGGTCGCCGTTCTCTACATCGCCATCACCTATCTGATGCGGGCAGGCTTCTACGGCCTCGGTCTCATCGCCTTCCCGCGCCGTCGCCGGCTCGGCACGTCGCTCTAGGGGTCGCCATGCTCGGTGGGTTTTCCTTCAATCACCTGATCTATCTGCTGGACGGCCTTGTCTGGACGGTGGTGCTGTCTGCGCTCGCCTTCCTGCTGGGTGGTATTGCCGGCTTCTTCGTGATGCTGTGCCGGATCTCGCGATTCCTGTGGGTACGGCGTGCAGCGCTCATCTACATCCAGATCGTTCAGGGCACGCCGCTCCTGATCCAGATGTTCATCCTCTATTTCGGCCTTGGGGTCATCAATATCTCTGTGCCGCCGCTGGTCGCAGCCGGCCTCGGCATGATGATCTATTCGAGCTCCTATCTCGGAGAGATCTGGCGCGGCTCGGTCGAATCCATTTCTCGCACGCAGTTCGAGGCGGCCGAATGCCTCGGCCTGACGCGCTGGCAGGCGCTGCGGGATGTGATCCTGCCGCAGGCGCTCCGGATCGCCACGCCGCCGACGGTCGGTTTCCTCGTCCAGCTCGTCAAGAACACCTCGCTTGCCTCTGTCGTCGGCTTTCTGGAGCTGACGCGTGCAGCGCAGGTCATCAACAATTCCCTGTTCCAGCCCTTCCTGGTCTTCGGCATCGCAGCGCTTCTCTATTTCGCTGTCTGCTACCCGCTGTCGGTCTGGAGCCGCTCTCTCGAGAGGAAGCTCAATGTCGGCCGCCGTTAAACTCACCAATGTCGTCAAGCGCTTCGGCGCGCTGGAGGTTCTGAAGGGCGTCTCCTTCGAGATCAATGCCGGCGAAGTGGTGGCGCTGATCGGCCAGTCCGGCTCCGGCAAGAGCACGGCGCTACGCTGCATCAACCGGCTGGAGACGATCCAGGACGGCTCGATCGAGGTTTGCGGCCATCGCGTCGAAGATCCGAAGCTCGATCTCCGGACATTGCGCCGCGATATTGGCATGGTGTTCCAGAGCTACAATCTCTTCCCGCACATGACGGTCGCGGAAAACATCATGCTGGCACTGCGCCGCGTGAAGGGCATGCGCAAGGATCAGGCCTTGGAGATCGCCAAGCAGGTGCTCGCCAAGGTCGGTCTCTCTGAGAAGATCGATGCCTATCCGGAGCAACTGTCCGGTGGCCAGCAGCAGCGCGTCGCAATCGCCCGTTCGCTCGCCATGCAGCCGAAGGTGATGCTGTTCGACGAGGTGACCTCGGCGCTAGACCCGAAGCTGACGGGCGAAGTGCTGCGCGTCATGGAAGATCTCGCCCGCGGCGGCATGACGATGATCGTCGTCACCCATGAGATGGGCTTTGCCAAGCGCGCCGCCAACCGCGTCATCTACATGCATACCGGCAAGGTCTGGGAGACGGGTGGCGCCGACATCCTGAGCAATCCGCAGACGCCCGAACTCAAGGAGTTCATGGCTGCAGAGCTATAGAGCAATTCCAGCAAAAGTGCGTAGCGGTTTTGCGTCCGGAATTGCGTGAAAACAAAGAGATGGAGCATTCCGCGGTTCCAGAAAACGGAATGCTCCAACCCCGCCAATTGCGGGAGGGAACGGCCTGTCCCGGATGAGCCGGCGCAGGTTTCAGAGGAGGCCCGACAGAGAGCGGGCAGAGGCAATCAGGTAGAGGAGACTTGGAGTATGCCGAAGACAATGATTTCGAARCTGGCACTGTTGGCGGGCGCRGGCCTGCTGGCGCTGGCAAGCGTTGCCTATGCCGATGTGCTCGACAATATCAAGAAGGCCGGCAAGGTGCGCATTGCGGTCGCGATGGGCATTCCGGAATATTCTTTCGTCGATGAGAACCTCAAGCCGACCGGCTCTGACGTCGAGACCGCGAAACTGATCGCCAAGGATCTCGGTGTCGAGTTGGAACTGGTGGAAATCACCAATGCTGCTCGTGTTCCCTCGGTCCAGACGGGCAAGGCCGATATGGTCGTCTCTTCGCTCGGCATCACCGAGGAGCGCAAGAAGGCGATCGACTATTCCGTTCCCTATGCGACGCTCGCGCTCGTCGTCGCCGCTCAGCCGAGTGTTGAGATCAAGGGTTATGCAGATCTCGATGGCAAGCGCATCGGCGTTACCCGCGCCACGACCAACGACCAGGACATCACGGCCAATGCAAAGGGTGCGGATATCGTCCGCTTCGAGGACGACGCGACGCTGATCACATCCGTCGTCTCGGGTCAGGTCGATGTCCTCTCCAGCCAGTCGGCTGTCATCAACGGCATCAACAAGAAGATGGCCGATCACCCGCTGCAGGTGAAGTTCACGCAGAAGGAAACCAACCTCGGTATCGGCATTCCGAAGGGCGAGGCCGGCCTCAAGACCTGGCTCGACCAGTGGGTGAAGACCAATTTCGACAACAAGGTACTGCGCGATATCTATCGCAAGTACCACAATGCCGAACTGCCCGACGATCTGACCTCTCGTTGATCAAACGGGAAGGGCGGCGTTTGAGGGTTGGCCCTCAAGAACCCGTCATTCATCTCAATTTTGTCGCCGCGGTCCTCCGGCCGCGGCGTTCGATTTTATGCGTCTGAATGTCGGGCCAGTCCCACTCCCTCCACTCATCGATACCTTCGGTGGCTTTCTCCTCCATAAAACGTTGACGATTTGTCGATAATTTCTTATTGATATCGGAAACGAACGGTGGAGGCGATTTTGTCGGGCACTACGGCTGGTAGCTGGGACTTCTGGATCGATCGTGGAGGCACCTTCACGGATATCGTCGGACGCGACCCGTCCGGTGCCCTGCATGCCCGAAAGGTGCTGTCTGAAAACCCGGAAGCCTATCGCGACGCCGCCGTCCACGGCATTCGCCTGCATCTCGGTCTGACCGCTGGTGAACCTGTCCCGGCGGGGCTGATCGGCGAGGTGCGTATGGGAACCACCGTCGCCACCAATGCGCTTCTGGAGCGCAAGGGCGAACATCTGGCGCTGGTGACGACAAAGGGTTTCCGTGACGCACTGCGCATCGGCTATCAGGAGCGCAAGAAGATCTTTGCGACGGAGATCGTCAAGCCGGAAGCGCTCTATCAGGATGTGGTCGAGCTCGAAGAGCGTGTACTGGCTGACGGTACCGTCGAGACAAAACTCGATGAAGCCGCGACCGAAGCAGCACTCCGCGATCTGCGAGGCAAGGGTTACCGCGCCGTCGCTATCGTCTTCATGCACGCCTATAAGTATCCTGATCACGAGGCAGCTGCTGCGCGCATTGCCCGCGCCATCGGCTTCGAACAGGTTTCCGTCAGTCACGAGGTCTCGCCGCTGATCAAGCTGGTCGGCCGTGGCGATACGACCGTTGTCGACGCCTATCTTTCGCCGGTGCTTGGCCGCTATGTCAGTCAGGTCTCGGACGAACTTGACGTGGCGCGCACGGGGGCGCGCGTCATGTTCATGATGTCCTCGGGCGGCCTGACGGCAGCCGATATGTTTCAGGGCAAGGACGCGATCCTGTCCGGCCCTGCCGGCGGTGTGGTCGGTCTTGCCAAGACCGGCGAGCAGGCTGGTTTCGGCCACGTGATCGGCTTCGATATGGGCGGCACTTCGACTGACGTCGCGCATTTCGATGGCGAATATGAGCGCGCCTTCGAAACGGAAGTCGCTGGCGTTCGCGTCCGCGCGCCGATGATGCTGATCCATACGGTGGCTGCCGGCGGTGGTTCGATCCTGCATTTCGAGAGCGGCCGCTTCCGAGTTGGGCCTGATTCCGCCGGCGCTTTCCCAGGCCCCGCCTGCTATCGCAATGGCGGCCCGCTCGCGGTGACCGATGCCAATGTCATGGCTGGCAAACTGCTGCCCGATTTCTTCCCGGCGATCTTCGGCCCGAACCAGGATCAGCCGCTCGATGTCGAGGCGGTGCGGCAGAAGTTCGCCGCGCTGGCAGCCGAGATCGGTGACGGGCGCAGCCCCGAAGAAGTGGCTGACGGATTCATCCGCATTGCCGTTGCCAATATGGTCGAGGCGATCAAGAAGATTTCCGTCCAGCGCGGTTATGACGTGACGCGTTATGCGCTCAACTGCTTTGGTGGCGCTGGCGGTCAGCATGCCTGCCTTGTCGCTGATGCGCTCGGGATGAAGAGTATCCTCCTGCATCCGATGTCCGGTCTTCTGTCTGCCTATGGCATGGGTCTCGCCGATATCCGCTCCACGCGTCAAAAGGCGCTCGGTGTGCCGCTCGATGCGGCTGCTCCCGCAGCGATGACCGCGCTTGGCAGGCAATTGCAGGGCGAGTGTCAGCCGGAGCTGGTGGCGCAGGGCGTCGCGGCCGGCAAGATCAAGACGGTGCTGCGCGCTCATATTCGCTATGCCGGCACCGATACGCTGCTGGCGGTCGAGGCACTGTTCCCGCAGGCTGATAACGAGACGCGCCTTCGCAAGGAATTCGAGATCCTGCATAAGCGTCGCTTCGGCTTCGTCGCCGAGGACAAGCCGCTGGTCGTGGAAGCAGTCGAGGTCGAATGCATCGGCGGTGCGGCCGCCGAAATCGACGTCGATCGCGGCGAGGCCGGTGATGGCGAGGTTTCGGCCATCCGGCGAATCCAGTTCCATTCGCAGGGTGAAAGCCATGATGCGGCGGTCGTCCTGCGCGATCACATCCTTCCCGGCCAGACCGTCACCGGGCCGGCCATCATCATCGAGCCAAACCAGACCATCGTCGTGGAAGATGGCTGGCAGGCGAAGCTAACGACGCGCGATCATATCGTACTGACCCGCATCAAGGCGCTGCCCGAGCGCACGGCGATCGGCACCAAGGCCGATCCGGTCATGTTGGAGATTTTCAACAATCTCTTCATGTCGATTGCCGAGCAGATGGGGGTGACGCTGCAGAATACCGCCTATTCCGTCAACATCAAGGAACGGCTCGATTTTTCCTGCGCCGTTTTCGATGCGGACGGCAATCTCGTCGCCAACGCGCCGCATATGCCAGTGCATCTCGGCTCCATGGACGCGTCCGTCGCGACCGCAATCCGTGAAAATCCGCTCATTCATCCGGGCGACGTCTTCCTGATCAACGCGCCCTACAATGGCGGCACGCATCTGCCTGACCTCACCGTCTGCACGCCTGTCTTCGATGATGCCGGCACGCGCATCCGCTTTTGGGTCGCGAGCCGCGGTCATCACGCTGATATCGGCGGCATTTCGCCGGGCTCGATGTCGCCGCTCGCGACACATATCGAGGAGGAGGGCGTCTATATCGACAATTTCAAGCTTCTTGATCGCGGCAAATTCCGGGAGGACGCTCTTGTCGACCTGCTCACCGGCGCGCGCTATCCGGTGCGCACGCTGGCGCAGAACGTCAACGACCTGAAGGCGCAGGTTGCCGCCAATGAAAAGGGCGTGGCGGAACTGAAGAAGATGATTGTGCATTTCGGCGAGGACGTAGTCGACGCCTATATGGGCCATGTGCAGGACAATGCCGCCGAAAGCGTGCGTCGCGTGCTCGACCGCCTGCCGGACGGCGAATTTTCCTATGAGATGGATCAGGGCTGCAAGATCGTCGTCAAGATTTCCATCGATCGGGAAAAGCGCGAGGCGACAGTCGATTTTACCGGCACGTCGGCGCAGCGCCCCGACAATTTCAATGCGCCGGCGCCGGTGACGCGCGCTGCCGTGCTCTATGTCTTCCGTGTGTTGGTCGAGGCGGATATTCCGATGAATGCCGGCTGCCTGCGGCCGATCCGCATCGTCATTCCCGAGGGCACGATGCTGACGCCGGCCTATCCGGCGGCCGTCGTCGCCGGCAATGTCGAAGTCAGCCAGGCCGTTACCAATTGCCTGATCGGCGCCGTCGGCGCCATGGCCGCGGCACAAGGCACGATGAACAACCTGACCTTCGGCAACGACAAGTACCAATATTACGAAACCATCTGCTCCGGCGCGCCGGCCGGTCCTGGCTTCAACGGTGCGGATGCCGTGCATACGCATATGACCAATTCGCGCCTCACCGATCCGGAAATTCTGGAGAGCCGTTTCCCTGTCGTGCTCGAGGATTTCCATATCCGGCCGAACTCCGGCGGCCGCGGTCAGTGGCATGCCGGCAACGGCACGCAACGCACGATCCGCACGCTCGAGAAGTTGGAATTTGCCATTCTATCCGGCCATCGCCGCGTCGCGCCTTTCGGTCTAAAGGGTGGCGAAGACGGGCAGACCGGCCGCAATTATGTTCGCCGCAATGACGGTACGATCGATGAGTTGATCGGTGCTGCCCATACGGTGCTGGAAGCGGGTGAAGCCTTTACTGTCGTGACGCCAACAGGCGGCGGATATGGACCGATAGATGCTTGAGCATTTGGGATGAAAGGGCGTTCAATGGAAGAATCGAAAGACCAAAAGGCTCCCCGCGACCTGATCGTCTCGTCGGCCCATCTGGCGCTCGGCAGCTCGCCGGCTCTTTCGGAGCTCGAATACGGATCGGTCCTCTTTTCTCACGCCTTTAATCGCTGGATGGTGCGCTGCATGGCGGCCGCCGGGGTGCCGAGCCTGTCGCCGGTGGAGATCCTCATCATTCACTCGGTCCGCCATCGCGACCGGCCGAAGACATTGTCCGACCTCTGCCTCGTGCTCGATATCGAAGACACCCATGTCGCCAATTACGCGGTAAAGAAGCTTGATGCCGCGGGGCTGGTCAAAACCGGAAAATCCGGCAAGGAGAAAGTCATTCAAGTTACCGACAAGGGTCTGGAGGCGCTGACGCGTTATTCGGAAATCCGTGAGCGGCTGCTGGTCGAAGCGACGAAGGTGTCGGGCCTATCGCAGGACGATCTTTCCGGCATTGCCTCCCATTTGAGAGCCTTATCGGGCTATTACGAGCAGGCGGCGAGGTCAGCGGCAACCTTATAACTGGAACCGTCGAGAGCAAAAACGCCGCCGTTCTGGCGCGCATGAGATCGACGGGCGAAAGCGAGCCGCTTCCATAGGCTTGCCCAATCTCGGCCACCCTTATGAATGCGGATTTCATCCGTCGTCATTCCCGATTGCTCGTGAAAACAATACTCCGCCGCTTTCAGGGCGGCGGAGCATGGTAGCGAGGTTCAGGCTCAATTCTTGACCGTGTCTTCCAGGAAGAAGCGGCCGAGTGGGTTTTGGTAGAAATTGTCGATGTTCTTGCGCGCCACGTTGATATACGGGCTATAGTAGAGATCGATCCAGTTGACATCGTCCTTCGCCGTCTTCTGCAGGTCGATATACATCTGCTCGCGCTTCTTGGGATCAAGTTCCAGGCGGGCCTTGGCGACCAGTTCCTTCACCGCTTCGTTCTTGTAGTTGGTCAAGTAGTTGTTGTTGGAATCGTGGCCGAGCACGAAGGTCGTCTTCTGGTCCGGGTCGAGAATGTCGTTGGTCCAGTAGTTGACCGAGATGTCGTAATCGCCGGCGACCGTCATGTCCCATTCCTGGCTGGGATCGACCTTCTGCAGGTTGGCGGTGATGCCAGCCTTGGCGAGCTGCTGCTGCAACAGCACCGCGGTCTGTTCATCCACCTCGTCGCCGGCGCGGATCAGGTAGTTCAGCGTCAGGTTGGAGACACCGGCATCGGCCAGCAGCTTCTTAGCCTTTTCCGGATCATAGGGGCGCTTCAGGTTGTCGGCGTAGTAATAGAGAGCGCCCTTCGGAATGTAGGAATTGGCGACCGTGCCCTGACCGAAGGTGACGGCATCGACGATCGCCTTCTTGTCGATTGCCAGATCAAGGGCCTGGCGTACTTCCTTCTTGCCGAGATCGCCATGCGCATGGTTGATCAGCAGATGGTCTTCACGCGTCGACGGGTCGATCAGCACTTTGAGGCCCGCATCCTTCTTCAGTTCCTCGACACGTGAGAAAGGCACGAAGATGGCCGCATCGAGCTGGCCCGCCTGCACGTTCAGCATGCGGGTATTGTCGTCAGGCACAGAGATCCATTCGACGCCGTCGAGCTTCACGCGGTCCGCCTGCCAGAAATTCGGGTTTTTCTTCAGGATGACGCGGTCGCCGCGCCGCCATTCATCGACGACGAAGGCGCCGGATGCGATCGGCTTTTCGGCATAGGCATCGGCGCCCATGGATTCGATGCCGGCCTTGGAAATGACAGAGGCATTCGGCAGCGCCAGCGTCGACAGGAAAGGTGCCGAGGGATTCTTGAGCTTGATCGTCAGCGTGTGTGGATCGGTCGCGACGGCGGTGTCGATTACCTTGTAGGAGTCGCTCCAGAGCGAGCCTGCGTCATCGCGGATGCGCAGCAGGCTGAAGGCCGCATCTTCCGCCGTCAGCGGCGAACCGTCGGAGAATTTTGCGTCGCGGATCTTGAAGACATAGGTCAGTCCGTCGTCGGACACGGTCCAGCTTTCTGCAAGGCCGGGCTCCAGCTTGGTGCCGGTCTTGTCGACGCGGATCAGCACGTCGTAGACGTTGGAAAACACCCAGTTGTCGATGTTCTGCGCCGTCTTGATCGGATCGAATGTCGTCGAATCCTCGCGCCGGCCGATGGTAAGCACGCCGGCGGCTTCGGCGTAGGATGCACTGAGCGTCAGGCCCGCAAGAAGCGCTGCAAGCCCGATTGATTTCCATCTGGTGATCATGCGTTCGTTCCCTTCGTTGTTATGGCATGCGTTTGACGGGTAGTGCCGGCATCAATTGCAGCTCGTCTTCCGAGTTCGCGCCGCTCAGAAGCGGCTTGTCCGGATCGATGTCGGGAATGGCGGCAATCAACGCCGCGGTATAGGGATGTTTCGGCCGCGCAAAGACCTCTTCCGACCGGCCTTCCTCGACAATCTCCCCGCGGTACATGACGACGACGCGTTCGCAGAGATTGCGCACGATCGCCAGGTCATGGGCGATGAACATCAGCGTCAGGTTCATCTTTGCCGTCAGTTCGCGGAAAAGCGCGATGATCTGCGCCTGGATCGTCACATCCAGCGCGGCGACACATTCGTCAGCGATGATGAGCTTCGGATCGACTGCGAGCGCCCGGGCGATGCCGGCGCGCTGGCACTGGCCACCGCTCATGCTGCGGGGCTTGCGATTGGCAAACTCCCGCTCCAATCCGACAAGATCGAGCAATTCGCCGATCCTCTCTGGAATGGCCGATGCCGGCACCTTGCCCTGCACCTTCAGCACCTCGGCAAGCATCTGCCCGATCGTGAGGCGCGGATTGAGTGCGTTATAAGGATCCTGAAAGACCATGGCCGTCTCACGCCGCAGCTTTGCGAGTCCGGCACCCCGCTGCTGCGCGAGATCGATCCCGTCGAAGGACACATGGCCTGAGGAGATCGGCGTCAGCCCCAGCACGGCGCGTGCGAGCGTGCTCTTGCCGCTGCCGGATTCGCCGACGATGCCGATGGTTTCGCCTGGCATGAGTTGCAGGCTGACGCCGGAAACGGCGCTCACCGTCTTGGCACTGCCCTTGAACAGGCTGCCGCCAACCTTGAAACGCACATGAAGGTCGTCGATTTCAAGAAGCGGCTTGGTCGATGCAGCGGAAGACACGACCTGCGGCTCCAGCATTGGCGCCTCGTCCGGCATGGAGGGGTGGCTGTTGATCAGATTGATCGTGTAGGCATCCTGCGGCCGGGAGAGGATCGTCCGTTTCGGCCCCTGTTCAAGCAGCTTGCCGTTGCGCATAACGGCGATGCGGTCGCAGGTCTGCGCGACGATGCCGAGATCGTGGGTAATGAGGATGATCGACAAGCCACGCTTTTCTCGGATCTCCAGCAAGAGTTTCAGGATCTGCGCCTGGATCGTCACGTCGAGTGCGGTCGTCGGCTCGTCGGCGATCAGGATCTTCGGGTTGCAGGAGAGTGCAACGCCGATCATGGCACGCTGGCGCATGCCGCCGGAAAACTCGTGCGGATAGCTGTCATATTGGCGAACGGGATCCGGAAAGCCGACCTGTGTCAGGATCTCGATGGCCGCCGCCCGTGCTTCCTTGGCGCTAAGCCCCTGATGATAGCGGATGCCCTCGGAAATCTGGTCGCCGATGCGCATGACCGGATCGAGATGGCTCGTCGGGTTCTGGAAGATCATGCCGATCTCGCCGCCGCGAACTTCCAGCATCTCGGCATCGCTCGCGGTGGTCAGATCGCGCCCCTCGAGCAGGACGGTGCCGCTTTCGATCTTGATCAGAGAGGAGGGCAGCAGCCGGACAAGTGAACGGCAGAGCAGGCTCTTTCCCGAGCCGCTTTCGCCGACGAGGCCGAGGATTTCGCCCTTGGCGAGATCAAGGGAAACATGGTCGATCAGCTTTCGCACGCCACCATCGAGATGAACCTTGACCGTCAAGTCGCGGACGGAAAGCACTGAAGCGCTCATTCGTGAACTCCGAGAAGTTCGCCGAGCGCATCACCCAGCATGCTGAAACCGAAAGCAAGGCAGACGATCGAAAGGCCAGGGAAAAGCGTGATCCACCAGGCCGTGGTAATGAAACTCTGGCCTTCGGCAACCATGACGCCCCATTCGGCGAGCGGCGGCTGCACACCGAGGCCGAGATAGCTGATCGCTGCGCCGCTGAGCAGCACCAGTGTGGCATCCGACATGGAAAAGACGATAGAGCCGGCAATCGCATTCGGCAGGAGATGACGGAACATGATCCGGAAGCGGCTGAAGCCGAGGCTGACGGCAGCGACGGCGTAGTCGCTGCTTTTCAGCACCAGCATCTGCGCGCGGATAAGGCGCGCATAGGAGACCCAGCCGACCAGCGCCATGGCAATGTAGAAGCTGCTTAGGCCCGGCCCCAGGATGGCGATGATCGACAGCATCAGGACAAGGAATGGGAAGGCGAGAATGATATCGACGAGGCGCATGAAAACCGCATCGACGATGCCGCCGAAGAAGCCGGCGATGGTGCCGACCGTCGTGCCGATCAGGAACGGGAAGATAACGCCGATGACGGCGATCTGCAGATCGATGCGGGCGCCCCATATGACGCGCGAAAGTATGTCGCGGCCGAAATTGTCCGTGCCGAAGAGATGGGCGAAGGAGGGTGACTGCAGCCGCACATCGGCATTCTGCAGGATCGGATCATAGGGTGCGACCAGCGGAGCGGCGATTGCCAGAAGCAGAAAGAACAAGAGAATACCGGCGCCGATGACGAGCGTCAGCCGGTGGCCGAGGAAACGGCGCCAAGCGACGGGAGAGGGGGTAAGGGCATCGACGCTCATAGCTTCACCCTCGGATCGACAGCGACGGTGACGATATCGGCAATGAAATTGACGAGCACGGTGGCGCAGGCAAAGGTCATGGCGACGCCCTGAACGACCATGTAATCGCGCGAGAAGATGGCGCGCACCAGCAATTGACCCATGCCGGGCAGGGCAAAGACGCTTTCCACAACGACAGTGCCGCCGATCAGCCAGCCAATGTTGACGGCCAGAAGATTGATTGTCGGTACCAGCGAATTCGGCAGGACGTGGCGCCAGAAGACGATACTCTCAGGCATGCCGCGGGCGCGAGCGGCTGTCGCTACATCCGATTTCAGGGATTCGATCATCGCGGCGCGCAGGCTGCGGGTCAGCACGGTCGAGAGCGACAATGCAACGGTCAACGCCGGCAAGATGAGATGGGAGAGCTTGTCGCCCAGTGTCGTGCCATAGCCGGAGACGGGCAGGACGCCGAGTTCGACGCTGAAAAGAATGATCAGCATCAGGCCGAGCCAGAAAGGCGGAAAGCCGATCCCGAATGTGGAGATGACGCGTACTGCATGATCAGGCGCCCGGCCAGCGTTGCGAGCGGCAATCGCCGACATCGGGACGGCGATCAGGATCGACAGGATGACGCTTGTCAGGACAAGCGCGATCGTCGGCTCGATGCGCGTGGCGATCAGCGGAAATACGTCGATCTTGTAGAGGATCGACTTGCCCATTTCGCCATTCGCGAGGTTCTTGAGAAAGTAGAAATATTGCAGCCACATTGGCTGATCGAGGCCGTATTGGGCGCGGATATTGGCCAGGGCTGTCGGTGTCGCGCGCGTGCCGAGAATATTGCGGGCCGGATCGCCGGGGATCAATCGTACCAGGATGAAGGTGATGACGCTGATGCCGAAGATAACGGGCAGAAACTGGACCGGCCGGGTCAGTATGAATTTATAACGATGCATGGCGGCGCTCGCCCCCTTGTCTTCGGTGGGTTCCGATCACCTGGCCCTGCATCAGCTTGCCCTGTGCCGCGATAGAAAATCAATCAGCGCGGGATAATAATCATGCGGATTTTCATAAAACGGCATGTGGCTGGCATTGGCGAAGACCTTGAGCTCGGCATTCGGCAAAGCGAGCTTCATGCGCAGCGCGCAGGCCGGCGTCAGTTCGTCATGTTCGCCCGTGGTAATCAGCACCGGCGTCGTCACATCAGGCAGATCGGGGATGCGGTTCCAGTCCTTCAGGTTGCCGATATAGAGGAATTCGTTCGGACCCTGCATGGTCTCATAGGGACCCATGTTCCAGTCGTCGAGCGAGCGGCGCACGGGTGCCGGCCATTCCGGCAGGCGGCAGACATGGCGGTAGTTCAGGATCGTCACCGCCGCCAGATATTCCGGATGATTGTAGGTGCCCTGTGCCTCATGCTTCTGCATCATCGCGACCGTTTCCGGACCGAGGGCGGCGCGCAGCCGTTCCAGTTCGGAAATCAGGTGCGGCATGTCGGCGACGGTGTCTTCCAGGATCAGCGTCTGCAGGTTTTCCGGATAGGTGAGCGCATAGTCGATCGCCAGCCAGCCGCCCCAGGAGTGGCCGAGCATATGCACCTTGCCGAGGCCGAGCGCCTTGCGCACCATCTCGGTCTCCTCGACATAGCGGCCGATGGTCCAGAGCGATGCGTCGGTCGGCCTGTCGGAGGCGCCGGTACCGAGCTGATCAAAGGCCACCACGCGATAGCCTTTGTCGATGAGACAGGAATGGGCCTCGCGCAGATAATCGCAGGGCAGACCCGGGCCGCCATTCAGGCAGAAGACGGTCTCGCTGCCGGTTCCGAAGCTGTAGGCGACCACCTTGTAACCGTCGACTTCGATCTCATGTCGCGCCTCAGGCTCGATTTCACGCCACATTGGCCGCTCCGGCAAAGATTTTGCTTGCTCAATAATTGGGCATGGCTAAATTTTTACCTTAAACCATAGCCTTTGCCAGCTATAAGAAGTGATAGGGTGGGGAACCACCGACTGGAGCCTGCCATGCTTGACGAAATCGGAACGATCAGACGGCAATTCTCAGCCCATCAGACGCTGGACGGGCGTATCGATCAGGTTTTCGCGGCGATGAAAGAGATCGGCTTCGAGGCCCTGATCTACGACTACACGCCGGTGCCTTATGACATCGACGGGGCGATCATGATCCCGTCGCTATTGAAGCTGCGCAATATTTCCGAGGACATGCGGGAATACTGGTTCGACCGCGGCTACTTCCGCATCGATCCCGTTCAGCAGGTGGCGCTGCGCACCTCCGCTCCCTTTTTCTGGAATTATGACCGGGATGCCGACACGCTTATCAATCGCTTCATGAGCGACGACACCGCGCCGGTGACGCGCTATCTCAGCGAACGTGACATGTCGACGGGTGTCACCGTTCCCGTCCATATGCCCCGAGGCGACTATGCGACGGTGACCGGCATCCGTTTCGGTGCCAACAGCGATTTCGAGCAGCATGCGCTGCGCTACATCGCCGATTTCAACCTGCTGGCCCATGTCTTTCATGAGGCTGCCTATTCGCTTTTCGATGCCAAGGCGTTGAGCGTCGGCAAGATCCGCCTGACGGAGCGGGAGCGCGAATGTTTGCGCCATTCAGCAGAGGGCCTCTCGGCCAAGGAGATTTCGCGCATCATCGACCGCTCGGTGCCGACGGTCGTCATGCATCTCAATGCGGCTGCCAAGAAGCTTGGGGCCCGTAACCGCACGCAGGCCGTGGTTCGGGCCGCGCATTACCGGCTACTGGAAGATCGCCCATCCTATAACTTCTGATAGCTGCCTTCGCCTTTTCGGCCACGCTATGCTTTTCCATCATTGCGCTAGAGGATGGAGATGTCAGTGGCCGCAGTTTCGACGAAGGAAGCTTTTCTGCCGTTTCGCGAATACCGGACATGGTATCGCATCACCGGTTCGCTTGATTCCGGCAGACTGCCGCTTGTCGTCGCCCATGGTGGTCCCGGCTGCACGCATGATTATGTCGATTCCTTCAAGGGCATCTCGGAGCTCGATGGCCGCGCCGTCATCCATTACGATCAGCTCGGCAACGGCAACTCAACCCGGCTACCCGAGAAGGGGCCGGATTTCTGGACGCCTGCGCTCTTCCTCGAAGAACTCGATGCGCTGCTGAAGCATCTCGGCATTCAGGATCGCTATGCCTTCCTCGGTCAGTCCTGGGGCGGCATGCTGGGTGCCGAACATGCGGTACGCCAGCCGAAGGGTCTGAAGGCGCTCGTCATCGCCAATTCGCCGGCCAACATGCATACCTGGGTGGCAGAGGCAAACCGCCTGCGCGAGGAACTGCCGCAGGAGGTGCAGGACACGTTGCTGAAGCATGAGGAAGCTGGCACCATTACCGATCCCGACTATGTCGCAGCCTCGCGCGTCTTTTACGACCGGCATGTCTGCCGCGTTTCCCCTTGGCCGCCGGAAGTTGCGCGCACTTTCGCGATTATGGACGAAGACAACACCGTCTACCGCAACATGAATGGCCCGACCGAATTCCACGTCATCGGCACGATGAAGGACTGGACGATCGAGGATCGCCTGCCGCTCATTCAGGCGCCGACGCTTTTGATCTCCGGCAAATATGACGAGGCGACTCCGCTCGTCGTCAAACCCTATGTCGATCGTGTGAAGGGTTGCGAGTGGGTGCTCTTCGAGAACTCCAGCCACATGCCGCATGTCGAGGAAAACGAACTTTGCCTCGACATCGTCTCAGCCTTTCTCACCAGGCATGATTGATCGCAGTCAGCGGCCTGCGCCGTCGTGCAGGCCGCATTCTGCTATCGCTCGAATGGCTCGCCGAGCGAGGCGACGCCATTGAGTTTCAGCAGGCGGCGGTCTGCCGAGATGATGCCGAGCACGATGATCGTCACGAGATAGGGCAGGCAAGCCAAAAGCTGCGAGGGCACGTTGAGCCCGGTTGCCTGGGCGGCAAGCCCCATCAGCGATACGGCACCGAAGAGGCAAGCCCCGAGGAAGATCCGCCCCGTCAGCCAGGTTCCGAAGACGACGAGCGCAATCGCGATCCAGCCGCGGCCGGCGATCATGCCGTCCGCCCAGAGCGGCGTATAGATCGTCGACGCATAGGCGCCGGCAAAGCCGGCCATCATGCCGCCGAATGCGACAGCGGCGAAGCGTACGGCGATGACGGAATAGCCGATGGCGTGAGCGGCTTTCGGGTTTTCGCCGACGGCGCGAATGACGAGACCCACCTTGCTATAGGCAAACGTCGCCCAGATCGCGAGTGTCACCAAAAGCGAAAGCCAAACAACGATGTCCTGGGTGAACAGGCCGCCAATGAGAGGAATGTCGGAAAGGCCGGGAATAATAATCTTCGGTAACGCCTTGACGGTCAGGCTCTCATAGCTCTTGCCGAACAGTGCCGATAGGCCCTGGCCGAGAATGCCGATGGCAAGCCCCGTCGCGACTTGGTTTGCGTTGAAGCCAAGGATGATCCCGGCAAAGACAAGCGAGAGCAGGATGCCGCCGATGCCGGCTGCAAGAAAAGCGAGAAAGTGGCCGCCGCCGTGATAGACGACGATGAATGCGATGACGGCGCCGAACGCCATTAGCCCTTCGACGCCGAGATTGAGCACGCCCGCGCGCTCGACCACAAGCTCGCCCAGCGCTGCGAGTAAAAAGGGCGTCGCAGCGGCCAGCATGCCGGCCAGGATGAACTCGATGGCATTCATGATGGGCTCCTGATAGCGACAGGGCGCCAGGCAAGGCGGTAGCGGATGAATGCGACGGCGATCAGATAGGCGAGCAGCAGGCTGCCCTGGAAAACGCGGACGGCGGCGATCGGCAGATTGGCGGAGACCATGGCGTTGTCGCCGCCAATATAGAGGGCCGCCATGACGATCGATGATATGACGATGCCGATCGGATGTAGCCCGCCGAGATAGGCGACGATGATCGCCGCATAGCCGTAACCGGTCGAGATCGAGCGCTGCAGCTGGCCGAGCGGGCCGGCGACTTCGGATGCACCCGCAAGACCTGCGGCTGCGCCACCGATCAAGAGCGACAGCCAGATTGCCCAGCCCTCTTTGAAGCCGGCATAACTTGCGGCACGTGGCGCCAGTCCGCCGACCTGCAATTTATAGCCTATGAAGCTCTTCTGCATGAAGATCCATGCGGCGATCGACAGCAGAACGGCAAGGATCAACGAGACATTGACGCGCGTTCCCTCGATCAGGATCGGCACCATCGCGTCATACTGAAACATCACCGACTGCGGGAAGTTGAAGCCATTTGGATCCTTCCAGGGGCCGAGCAGCAGATAATTGAGAAGCTGCACCGCAACGAAGCTCAGCATCAGCGAGACCAAGATTTCGTTGGCATTGAGCCGGACGCGCCAGAAGGCGGTCAGCGATGCCCAAAACGCGCCGCCGATGGYGCCGAGCAGCAGCATTGCCGGCCAGATCCACTGGCCGGTCGCATCGGGCCACCAGATCGGAATAGCCGAGGCGAAGATCGCGCCGAGGACGAATTGCCCTTCGGCGCCGATGTTGAACACCTTGGCGCGGAAGCCGATCGCCAACCCCTGCGCGATCAGCAGCAGCGGTCCGGTCTTCAAAAGTACTTCCGAGAAGGATGCCCAGGAAAAGAAGGGTTCGATCAGCATCGCATAGATGACCGCAGCCGGATCACGCCCCATGACGACATAAAGGCCGAGATTGAGGATGATCGTGATGACAAGCGCGATGGGCGGGGCAAGCAGGGTGGCGGCAAGCGATGCGCGCTCCCGGCGGACGAGGGTTGGTAGGACGGCAAACAGAGGTCTGCTCATGCGATCGCTTTCTCGCGCTGCGACTGGGCGCCGATCATGTACCGGCCGATCTCTTCGGGTTTGGTGTCGCGCGTGACGAGCGGCGGGCTCAGCGTGCCGTGATGGAGGACCTGGATGAAGTCGCTAAGTTCGAACAATTCTTCCAGCTCCTCGGAGATGACGAGGATCGCCATGCCTTCGTTGCGCAGCGTGATCAGCCGCTTGCGGATTGCCGAGGCTGCGCCGATATCGACGCCCCACGTGGGCTGGGCAAGGAAGAGCAGTTTCGGCGCCAGCATGATTTCTCGCCCGACGATGAACTTCTGCAAATTACCGCCGGAGAGTGAGCCGGCTTCGGCCTCGGGGCCGCGCGTGCGCACGTCGTAGTCCCGGATGCACTCATTGGTGAAGGCGGTCGCCTGCGCCTTGTCGAGCAGGCCGCGTTTGACGAGATGCAGCGGATGGGCCGTGAGCAGGCTGTTGAGGGTGAGCGACATTTCGGGGACTGCGCCGCGGCCTAGCCGATCCTCGGGCACGAACGCAAATTCGAGCTGTCGGCGGGCCGCCGAGTCGAATGTGCCGACATCTTTGCCCATCATGAAGATCTGATCGCGTTGCTCACGCGGCAGGATCGTTTCGCCGGAGATCAGCGCGGCAAGCTCGCTCTGGCCGTTGCCCGAAATGCCGGCAATGCCGAGGATCTCGCCGGCGCGCACGGCCAGGCTGACCTGAGAGAGCGGCACGGCGAAAGGGTCGTCCGGCCTGTAATCAAGGCCGATCAATTCCAGCCGCTTCTCACCTTCGGCAAGCGGCAGCGCCGGCATGGGTTCCGGCATATCGCGGCCGATCATCATGCGGGCAAGATCATGGGCGTCATGCTCGCGCGGGTCGACATGGCCGGTCACGCGTCCACCGCGCAGGATCGTCGCCCGGTCGCAAAGCGACTGGATCTCTTCCAGCTTGTGGGAGATGAAGAGGATGGAAACGCCGCCATCACGCAGCCGGCGCAAGGTCTCGAACAGCTTCTCCACGGCCTGCGGCGGCAGGACCGATGTCGGCTCGTCGAGGATCAGCAGTTTTGGATTGGTCATCAGGCAACGGATGATTTCCACTCGCTGCCGCTCGCCGACGGAAAGCGAATGCACATGGGCGAGCGGATCGACCTCGAGGCCGAACTCGTGCCCCAGCTTGCGGATGCGCTCAGCCAGTTCGGCTTTCTTGCCCGCCACGATAAGCCTGATGTTCTCGACCACCGTCAGGCTTTCGAATAGCGAGAAATGCTGAAAGACCATGCCGATGCCGGCACGCCTTGCCTCTGCGGGAGAGGCAAGGCTGAGGGGTTGCCCGTTCCAGGCGACGGTTCCGCTGTCCGGCAGCTCGACGCCGTAGATCAGCTTCATCAGGGTCGATTTACCGGCCCCGTTTTCTCCGAGGATGGCATGGATCGAGCGGGGAGCGACGTCGAGGTCGATCTGCTGGTTGGCGTGGACCTGGCCGTAGCTCTTGGAAATGCCGCGCAGCGACAGAAGCGGGCTTGCCATGGCTTACTTCGGCAGCGGCGTCGTGACACCCTTGACGTGCCAGTCCATCGCGACGATCTGCGCGTCCGTCAGCGTCGCACCCGAAGCAGCACCTTCGCTGCCGTCGGCCTTGGTGATAGGACCGGTGAAGGGCGAGAAGCTGCCATCGGCGATCTTTGCCTCGATGGCCTTGATCTTGCTCATCGTATCGGCCGGGATTGCCGGGTTCCAGTCGACCACTTCTACCACCTTGTCGGCAACGCCGAGGAAGGTGTTGGCGCCCTTGAACGTGCCGGCGAGATGGGCATCGACCGAAGCCTTGAAGAAGGGCGACCAGTCGGTGGCGACGCAGCCGAGATAGGTCTTCTCGGCATATTTCTTCATCGAGGAGTTCAGGTTGAAGGCATAGATGCCGGCTTCCTCGCAGGCCGAGATCACCGAAGGCGTATCCTGCGCATTGGAGAAGATCACGTCGCAACCCTGCGAGATCAGGGCCTTGGCGGCTTCCTGCTCCTTGGCCGGATCGAACCAGGAATTGACCCAGACGACGGAGACTTCGATGTCGGGCTTGACGGACTGCGCGCCGAGCGTGAATGCATTGATGGAGGTGATGAGTTCCGGAATGGCAAAGGCCGAAACCGAGCCGAGCTTGCCGGTCTTGGAAACGGCCGCCGCCGCCATGCCGAGCAGGTAGGTGCCCTGGAAATATTTGGCGGCGAAGGGGGAGAAGTTCGGCGCGACCTGGAAGCCCGATGCATGCAACACGGTGACCTTGGGATTGCGGCGGGCGATCTGCAGCGCACCATTCTGATAGCCGAAGGAACCGGCGATCAGGAAATGGTTTCCGTCGGCGACCGTCTTGTTCATGATGCGGTCGGCGTCCGGGCCTTCGGCGATGTTCTCGATAACGGTGACCTTCACCTTGTCGCCATAGGCGGCCTTGATCGGATCGATGCCGGCGGCAAGTGCATGGCCCCAGCCGACATCGCCGATCGGCGAGGGCACGACGAGGGCGATGCCGAGCGGTTCGTCGGCAGCAAGTGCGGAGCGGCCGGCAAAGGCGGTGGCGAGGCCGGCAGCGGCCGCGCTCTTCATGAGCGTTCTGCGGGTCAGATTGTTGGACATGTCAGTTCCCCTCTTTTGGTTTTTCAAAATTCGACGGTCGCGAGCGCCGCTTCGGCGTCCGCAAAAAGCTTGAATTCGTCGAGGCCGGTGAATTCGCCTTCCTGCCAGACGATGCGCCCATTGATCATGGTGAGGTCAGTCGGCATGCCGATCCCGACCTTGGCGATCAGGCTCAGCGGATCGTGCCGCGTGCCGACATAATCCATCCGCCGCGTATCGATCGCGAAGAGATCGGCGGCCATGCCCGGCGCCAAGCGGCCGATATCGCTGCGTCCGAGCAGGCTTGCGCCGCCTGTCGTTGCGTAGCTCAGGAAGTCGACCGGGGGCGGAACAGGATGAGCGCGCGTCGATGCCGTCAGGCATTGCAGCATATAGGCGGAGTGAATGCAGTGCATAAGGTTCGAATTGTCGTTCGAAGCGGCCCCATCGCAGCCGAGCCCGACGCGCAGGTTTAAGGCTGATATTGCGGGAATGTCGGTGACCTCGGCGCCGACGAGATAAACCGGCTCGGGGCAATGGGAGACGCCGGTGCCGCTTGCCGCCATCTTGCGCAATTCGTCATGCGTCAGTTCCCAGCAATGGGCGTAGAAAGTGTCGGGGCCGGCAAAGCCGAGTTCAGCGCAGTAATCAACGGTGCGCATGCCGTGCCGTGCCTCCATGACAGGGCTTTCGCCTTCGCCGACATGCGTGTGCAGAAACACCCCACGGTCGCGGGCAAGTGCTACGGATTCAACGAAAGTCTCGCGGTAGCAGTTGACCGGCTGGCAGGGGGCGACCACCACCTGTCGCATGCTGAAGGGACCGCCATCGTGGTAACTGTCGATCAGCCGGGCGCAATCGGCGATGAATTCGTCCGTCGTTTCCAGCATGGCATCGGGGATCGTCGATCCCTCGGACTTCGGGAGCGTATTGCCACCGCGGCCTGCATGGAAACGCATGCCGAGCAGCTCAGCCGCTTCGAACTGTCGGTCGATGAGACGTTTTCCGGCATGACGGGGAAAGCAATATTGATGGTCGAAGGCCGTTGTGCAGCCATGCTTGATCATCTCGGCCATGGCCGTGACGGAGGAATGGTAAAAGCAGTCCTCTGTCAGCCGCGAAAAGATTGGGTAGATCCGGTCCAGCCATTCGATGACTGACAGTTTCGTCCAGTCGAGATCGGCCCGGTTGCGCACGAAGCACTGGAAGAAGTGGTGATGTGTGTTGACGAGGCCCGGATAGACGAACCAGCCGGTGGCATCCTGGACGATCGTGCCGGAAGGCAGGGGCTCCTGGGACAGGTTCGCGCCAATTGCCTGGATCGCCGAACCATTGGTCAGCACGTCCACGTTCCGGCTCACACTTGGTCCGTTGCCCTCGTTGACGATGACAGCTTCGCAGTTTTTCAGGAGGTAGCCGGCCATATCAGCTTTCCTCCTTCTTAGGATGGGGATCGGGCTTTAGCTCGTGCAGTCGRTGGATGCCGGGCATTTCGATGAAGCCGTTAATGCTGCGGATGGCACGCAGCCACAGCCGGATCGTTGGGTAGGGATCGAGCGAGATGCCGCCATCAGGTGCCAGCGCCACATAGGGGAAGCAGGCAATGTCTGCGATCGTGGCACGGTTCGATGCCAAGAAGCGCATGCCACGAAGCTGCTGTTCGAAGAGACCGGCTTCCAGCTCGCGCAATGCTGCGATCCCCTGCGTCTGCAGGGTCTCGATATTGCCGGGGCGCAGCAGCATTTCGTGCAGCCGCGCGCCGCCGAGGTTCGCCGTCAGCCGGTGCGAGAAGGAGAGCCACTGTTGAACCCGTGCCGTCTCCTCAGGCGTGCTGGTGCCCAGCCATTCCGGCGCGCTTTTGGCGGCGAGGTAAGCAAGGATGGCTGAGGATTCCGTCAGGAAGAGATCAGCATCCTCGAGGATCGGAATGGAGCCTGCTGGATTGAGCGCCAGGAGCTCAGGTCCGCGATGCTCGGCGCCGGGATGGAAATCGACCGGCCGGATGTCCAGCTTAGTGCCGAGGATCGCGGCCATCAGGCGGATCTTGTAGCAGCTCGGCGAGAGAATGTAGTCGTAAAGCTTCATTGCGCGACCAACTGTGCGCCGTAGGTATAGTTATGGCGCTTGAGCCAGCGCCGATAGGCGACCGACGTCAGATCGGCCCTGGTCGGGATTTCCATGCCGGGATCGAGCGGCAGCAGAGCAGGGATCTGGTTTTCGAGGATCGAGCGATCCTGCAGGAAGATCATCTGCTGAAAATGGATGAGGTCTGTCATGGGCGTTTCGTCATCGAAAAGGGCCATCCACGGCCACACGTCACAAAGGTCTTCCGCAAGCGGCTGCACGAACAGGGTAATGACATCCCATTCACCCGGCCGGGGAGGGCAGGTCTTGTAGAGCACTGAGCAGGTCGGTGCCGGCACGCGGTACATATATTCGGTGGTGATCCCGCCGCTTGCCGATTTGGCGGCCTGCGGCTGGTAGAATTTCACCTGCGTCGCCCAGACCTCATCCTCGTCTTCGCGGATCTCAACCTTGTAATTCTCGACTTCCGTATGGGGTTCGGCGCCGAGAATATCGGTGTGGACGAAAGGGAAATGGGCGATGTCGAGAAAATTCTCCACCGCCCGCAACGGCGAGCAGCGCACCCGTACCACGCCGACATCGACGAAGCGGCGGCCAGGCTGATCCGCCTCGGGAATGGCAAAAAGCTCCTTGGCAGGATTGCCGAGGGAAGACCAGACATGGCCGTAGCGGACACGGACCGAGAGGTTGCGCCCATCGGACGATGTCACCCGTGCATTGCCATCTGGCGTGCGCGCCACTTCGATGGGCTCGCCCATCAGAGCGGTTTTGGTCCCTGTCTCGGTCAGTTGGGAGAAGAGGCCGACCGGATACCACTCGTCGATCATCGCGCCAGCCTTCATCATGCGACCTCCTTCCGCCGCGCTTCCGCCTGGCGACGCACGGCTTCGGCGATACGGGACGCGGCAACACGGTCTGCCGAGCTGCGATCCTTCTCGATCATGACGTGAATGAGCGTGCGATCGACCTGCTCAGCCGACAGCAGCCGGACCCAGGGAAGCTCGGCGACGCGGATAAGCCCGTCCGAATCGACTTTCGCGCCAGCAGCATCTTCGAGTGCTCCAATATCCGACTCCACAGTCAGCGAGCGCAACGGCATGAGATCGTTAAAGTGTGGCGGTTGGGCCGCCGGCTCGCCAACAGCCACCCAGATGACACCATCCGATTCCTCGACCTTGTGGACCGCGACACGGATCGTTTCCGGCGGCACGAGATCGGGATGGGCGGGGATGCGAATGCATCCTCCTGCCGGAGAATAACTCCAGCCATGATAGATACAGGAGAGCGCCTCGCCGCGCACGAAGCCATGGGACAATCGCATCCCGCGATGGGGACAGCGATCCGACGATGCCGATGCGCGTCCGGACTGACTCCGCCAGAGGGCGATCGATCCTGCCGGTGCCCAGGCCGGCATCACGGTCGCCGGCGGCAGATCAGCAGAAAGGGCGACAGGCGTCCAGGAGCCGGCCGTAGTAGATGGCATAACCTATAAATCCCCAATTTTACCAAGGCTTTAGCGCTGTTGGCCGCGCACTGTCGCCGAGCTCGCGGCCTCAGTTGTCAGAGGCTTGCATAAAAAAATCGCATTGGCAACAATGATTAAATAAAGGGCAGGGGATCAATGCGGCCTGCGTTACGGTGTGTCGGCGGGATCTACAATCCTGCGCTGAATCTCATCCACCCAGACGTCGATCGGGCCAAGCGAACATCCCATTTCCAGCATGTCGATCAGCTCTACCGGCCCCGCGACCTCAAGTTCGATTCGGTCGGCGCCGGTGTGAAAGAAATCCTGGGAAAGTCCAAGCTTGTCGGCATGGCGGCGGATCCACGGGATGAACGAGGCGGCATTGACATCGCCGAGGATCGTCATTCGCTCACGCAATTCGCCCTGCCGTACCTGCATCACTGATTTACCCATCATTCTATCCGTGACGACAGCATAGCGGCTCGATGCATTTGTGAAAGAGGCGTGACAGGCCAAACGGTCTTTTGCCTTTCATGACACCGTGAATAAATAGAATGGGAAACAACCTTATCGTCAGCGACGCCGGCTGCGCCGTTGATTATGGTGGCCGGTAATATCGTTCCGCAGGACAAGAGGACATGAATATGACGACGACTTCCTGGCAGGCAGACCCACTCGTTTGGGGTTCTGGACCACCGGTTTTCGAGGCCTTTCTGGAGCCGACCTGCCCATATTCCGTCAGGACGTTCAAGAAGCTGGACGCGCTTCTGGAGCAGGCCGGTGCGGACAAGATCACAGTGAAGATCCGGCTACAATCGCAGCCATGGCATCTCTACTCCGGCGTGATCGTACGCTCTATCCTGGCGGCATCGACGCTGGAAGGCGGCAAGGAGACTGCGAAGAAGGTCATGGCGGCCGTTGCCGCCCATCGCGAGGAATTCGAGTTCGAGCGTCACGCCGGCGGCCCGAACATGGATGTGACGCCGAATCAGATCATCGAGCGTCTCGAGCGCTATAGCGGTGTTGCACTGAAGGAAGCCTTCGCCATTCCCGATCTCGACCGGGAGATCAAGTGGCACTGCAAATATGCCCGTCAGAACGGTATTCATGTCTCGCCGACATTCATGATCGACGGGCTCGTACGCCCTGAGATGAGCAGCGGCGATGATGTCGAGGCCTGGGTCAAGCTGCTGATCGGCTAGCTGTTTCGGAAAAAATGGAGAGAGCGACCTCAGGACTGGGACGTTTCTGTCAATCGCTCTCTCCCGAAGGTGCGTCATGGGGTCGGCGACGAGCACCGTCGTTTGTCAGCCCCCATCCTGGGGGGCATGTCCGTTTCGCTAGAAGCGGAAGTTGAGGCCGGCCTTGATCACATGGCTGCCAAGGTCGTCCTTGGAGGTGCCGGCGGATGTCGTCGTTTTGACATCGGGCGTCAGGACGTAATTATATTCGACCTTCGCCGACAGGCCGCCGCCAAAGCCCTGCTCTATCCCGCCGCCGAAGAGGTAGCCGGTCTTCCAGCCGCCGCCGCTCGTGACGTTCTTGCCTTTTTCGAAATCGGTCAGGGCGACGCCCGCGGTTCCGTAGACCAGCGTGCGGTCGAAGCTCAGCCCGGCCTTGGCCTTGGCAGCGGCACGCCATTTTTCCTCGAGCTTGCCGCCATCGACACGCTGCTCGCTGTTGCCGAGATAGGAGCCCTCGATTTCCGCGCCGACGATGCCCGGCCCGACCTGGAAGTTGTAGCCGGCCTGAACGCCGGCAGCGAGGCCCTTGCCGCTGGCGAATGGGTTCAGGCGGCGTGACGAAAGCCCGCCATGTGCGCCGAGATAGGCGCCGTCCCATTTGAAGACGGGCGGCTCTTCATAGGCAGGCTGGGGCGGCGCGTAAGGCGTCAGGTCAGCCGCTATTGCGGCTGCCGGGATGAATGCCGCCGTGAGGGCCAGCCAGAATTTCTTCGTTCCGATGATCACTCTTTTACTCCGTTGAACATTTCCGTCCCGGACGATCCGACGGCGGAAGGTTTCCGAATGCCGATTCCGGTCGTCCGTGGATTTTCCGGATCGCCCCGTTGCCATTGCTTTGGCCGCGGGGATGAGCGTCATTCTTGATGCGAGGGTTGCAGGCGCATTGCGGCTTTCGAGCGGGAGCGAAATTTACGGTATAATTTCAATTGATTGCGGAATTTTCTTTAAGGTTATTTTAACTTTATGAAGCCATCGGCAGCGTCATGCGGAAACAGGCGCCGCCTGATACGGAGTCGACGACGGATACATGCCCGCCGTGCCGATTGAGAATTTCCCTGACGAGGTTGAGGCCGAGCCCTGCACCGTGATCGCGCGGCTGGAGGCGATGGAAAGGCTCGAAGATGCGGTCGCGCTCATGCAGCGGAATGCCCGCCCCGTCGTCGGAGACTTCCACGATGCCGCCGCGCTCCGCGTGGACTGCAATCGAGCCTTTCCGGCCACCATGTTCTATGGCGTTTTGGATGATGTTGATCAGGGCCCGTTCGAGTGCGGCGGCATCACCGAATACGTGCTCGCTCGGCTGGGTACTCTCGAAGGAAATCTCATAGCCTTGCGCGATGGCAAGCGGCGCAAGATCCGCGACCACGTGCCGGCAGAGGGCAACCAGATCGAGGCGAACAAAGGTTGCACCGCTCTGATCGAGCCGCTGGAGGTCGAGCAATTGCTCCGCCAGCGCGGCGATGCGGCTGGTGTCGGCGAGCAGGCGGCCCCTGATCGGACTCTGCTCGATTGTTTCAACGCGCGTCTGCAGAATGGCGATCGGGGTCCGCAATTCATGGGCGGCATCCAGGATGAAGCGCTGATGGCGCTCATAGCCCTCATCGAGCCGTTGAAGCGCGCCGTTGACGGCCTTCACGAGCGGCCGGACTTCGCTGGGAATGCCCGTCTCCGGAAGACGGAATCCCCGCCTGTTGATATCGATATGTTCGGCTTGGTCCGCAACTTCCGAAAGCCCTGACAGCGCTCGCCTTACGATCAGGGGGATGGCGATGACCGTGACGATGACGAGCAGTGCCAGGATCGGGATCATTAAGAGATTGGAGAGGAAAAGCACGACAAAGGTGGCGCTGAACAGCCGCCCCTCACCAAGCACGGTAAAATCGCCCGCTGGCCCGGATTCCCGGCGGACGACCGCTGAATAGAGATAGGGTCGGACCGTATCGCGAATATCGGCGAAGCTGATCCGGTCGAGATTTCGGCTAAGCGGCTTGTATACATCGGGGACGATACCGCTCTGGATGCTCTCGCCGCTATCGTTCAGGGCGACAAACCAGAAATCCGGCACGGAGGTCCGCAGCGATGCAAGCTCTGCCGTCTCCTTCAGGATCAGGCGGCCATCCGCATCCCGCTCGATGGCGCGCGCGGCAACTCTGGCGACCTCGGGATCGACGAACACGCCGCCTTCGTCGGCGCGCACGAGGTAGGCGACGAAGGACAGACCGAAGAGAAAGAGGATGCCAACCTGGAACAGCAGCAGCTGCGTGATCAGCCGCCGTTTCAGCGAGCGCGGCTTGGGCGATTTCATGATGCCTGTCTCAGAAGATATCCGATGCCCCTGATGCCGTGGATTTCTACCCCGGCATCCGCATCGCTCAGCTTCCTGCGAAGCCGGGAGACGTGTGAATCGAGAGCATTCGACTGTATCTCGTCATCGAAGCCGTAGACCGCGTCCTCCAATGCCGAGCGCAGCACAGTTCGCCCCTGTCGCCTGACCAATGCTTCTAAAACCAGAAGCTCGCGTCGTGGCAGGTCGAGAGGCACACCAGCGATGCGGGCCTCTCTGTTATTAAGGCTGAATTCCAGTTTGCCGAGCCGCGAGAAAACCGGTGCCATGGTTGCCGGTCGTCGCAGCAGGGCGCGAATCCGCGCCAGCAATTCCTCGACCGCAAAGGGTTTGCCGAGATAGTCGTCGGCGCCCATGTCGAGACCGCTGACGCGGTCGGCAAGCGCGCCACGCGCCGTCAGCACGATGACCGGGATGGTAGAGCGAAGCGATCGCAGATACGGGATGAGCGCCAGACCGTCCCCGTCAGGCAGCTGCCGGTCGAGAACGACGATATCGTGGACGCGGTTCGCGACGGCATTTTCCGCCAGATCGAGCGTAGCAGCATGATCGACGACAATGTCGTAACGCGAAAGCGCCGTCGTCAACGCGTCCGCCATCTGCGGTTCGTCTTCCACCAGAAGAAGGCGCATAATCAAGATCCCCTCGGCAATACTCTCCCCAGCATCTTGATTGCGACTGTTGCGTGAGCATTACGGTCCATGCAAGTCGGTTGCCATCCCCTCGGCCGCGCAATTTCAGAGGACGCCAATGGAGCCGCAATGCCCGCTCGCGGCAATCCTCATCGCTTCGAGATAAGCCCGCGGGAGCAAGGCCACCTTTTCCCGCGTTGAAATGCTCGATACCGTTGGGCACGCTCGCAATCAACGGCGGCTTGTGTGGGGCCGCGCTGTTTCGTCCACTGGCATATCTTCCGTCGGCGGCTCCCAGCCGAAGACGCTTCGGCCGCCGAAGGTCGAAGATTGCCGGAATTCGCCGGCAACGATTTCCTTGAGGTCCGGGCCGGTGACGTAGCGCTCCATGCTGCGCGACTGGTCGTCGAGCCGGCGCAGGGCCTGCAGCTCCTCTTCCCGGCCGAGCTTGCCTTTCATGACCGCCGATTTCATCACATTGATTGTTTCGTCGTAGACCTTGAGCGGCACGGGGAATGGATGCCTGTCCTTGCCGCCATGAGCGATCGAAAAACGGGCCGGATCGGAAAAGCGGCAGGGCGCGCCATGCACGACCTCGGCAACGAGCGCCAGCGCCTTGACTGTGCGGGCGCCGACGCCGGGCACGAGAAGAAGATCCTCGAAATCGACGGGTCCGCGATCGGCAGCTGCGGCGAGGTTGCCGTGCAGACGCCGCATATTGACGTCGCTTTCGCGCACATCGTGATGTGCGGGCATGATGAGATGCGGCAGCATCAGCTGTTCGGTTGGCTCCGGCTCGGGTGCAGGATCGGCGGCCAGGGCAAGGGCTGACGCCTCGCGGATAATGCGGTCCGGCCCAAGCGCTGCGAGAAGATCGAGCTGATCGTGGCGGGATTTTTCCGCGCGCCGGTCGGCCAGATTGATGATCTCGCCCTGCGAGCGGCCTTCGATGGCCGCATGCGGAGAATTGACGAAGCTTTCCAATCCTTCCGAGAACCAGTGGTAGCGCCGCGCCTGACGTTTGTCGCCATTCATGCCTTGCTGGACGATCACCCAATGCCCATCATCGGCGACGATGAAGCCGTGGAGATAGAGATCGAAACCATCCTGCACGGCTGCGCTGTCCACCTTGGCGACCAGGCGGCTTGTCTTGGCCAGGCCGGCGCCGTCCAGCCCGGTGCGATCGCCGATCGCCATCAGTTCGTCCGGCGTCTTGCGTGATTGCGCGCCACGCCCGCCGCAAACATGCAGGCCGAGTTCCGTCGAGAGCGGCTTCAGCCCACGCTTCAGCGCGCCGAGCACGCTGGTCGTGATGCCGGAGGAATGCCAATCCATGCCCATGACTGCGCCGAAGGACTGGAACCAGAAGGGATGGGCAAGCCGGCGCAGAAACTCGTCACGCCCGTAGTGGTGGACGATAGCCTCGGTAATCAGCGCACCGAGCGTGGTCATGCGGTTGCCCAGCCATGGCGGCACGCGCCCTCCGTGAAGGGGGAGGTCGGCGCTGCCTGCTCTCTGCGACATGCTTCCTCTTTCTGCCTGCAATCTGCTGCGATCGACCGGATCACCCAATAGAACAGCTATCCGTCAAAATCGGGGCGATGGCAATAAATTCCTATCTCCGGAGTCCTCTCCATTACGCCAGCAGAATAAGCATCAAAAGACACGATTTTCGACCTGTCCGCGGAACCGAAGCCCGGCGTTCCTAATTTCTATCTGTACCGGGAACGGAGATCGCGTCATGAAGTCGCTTGCTGCGCCATCCATCTGTCTGGCAGTGGTCGGGACCGTCCTGGCTGGCGGTCTGGGATTTGCATCCTATGGGTTCCGCGAACCGGAACCACATCACTTCGCCAATCTCGATGCGCCGCTCTGGACGACGACACCGACACGCGTTGATCCTCGAAAGCAAGACTTCAAGCGCCTTCCGCCCCTCCGGGCCGTTGCGGATGGCGGTTCACTTTCAAAGCCCGCCAATCTCGTCGGCATTGCAGCTATCGCGCCGCCTGATGCAGCCGTGACGGGGGCGATTGAGCAACCGAAGCAGGAATGGATGGCTGGCAGCCGTCATCTCAGCCTCTGCCAGCAACGCTATCGGTCCTATAATGTGGCTGACAATACATACCAGCCTTTTGACGGCGGCCCCCGGAAGCCCTGCGTGATCGAAGACAGAGAGCTTTCCGTCGGACTACCGGCGGCGGATACAGGCCCCAACCCGCATATATCATGGTGCGCTGCGCGCTATAATTCCTATCGCGCTTGGGACAATACCTACCAGCCGTTCAGCGGGCCAAGACGTCAGTGCGTTTCTCCCGTTATCTGAGCGAAGCCGTTTTTTCTTCCTGTGAGAAGGTTGCGTCTCGAGTGGCGACCGTTGCTTGTGATCCCGGACCAAAGTCCCAGACCGCCTGGCACCTATGTCCGACCGTCTTGCAATTTCGGAACAAGCGGTCAATCTCGTGCTTCCTGCTTTTGAGCAGACACTAGGGAAGAACGACAAGGCAAGTGACGATGGCGATCTCTAAGCGCAATTTCCTGAAGGGCTGCGGTGCGAGTATTCTTGCCGTTGCGCCGTTGAAGGTCGATGTGGCGGGTTCGTTTCCATCGCTCGCCAGCCAGGTAGCCTTCGCGAAGAACGAAAATGGTAATGGCGGGGGGAATGGAAACGGCAACGGCGGTAATGGCGGAGGGAGTGGAAACGGCAACAGCGGGGGAAATGGAAGCGGCAACGGCGGGGGAAATGGTAATGGCGGTGGAAATGGCAACGGCAATGGCGGGGGGAATGGAAACGGTAATTCGGGCGGCAGCGGCAACAGCAGCGGGAGCAGCGGGAACGGCCGATCCAGTTCGAACGGTGCCGGCAGCACGAACAACGCGCCCTCGGCATCAGGAGAACGGGCGACCGAAGATACTGACGGCTCGATCGATGTCCGGCATACAAATGGAATAACCGAGACCCTTCGTGCAGGACGCTACATCATGAAGGACTCGAAAGGCCGCACGATCATCAACAGGCGGGCGACATCGGCTGACAACACACGGCTCACGCGTCTCCTGCGCTAGCGTTTTTCGCGCCACCGCAAGGCAGCTTCGGTCCTATTCGTGACGCCGAGCTTTGTCAGGATCTGAGTCATATGATGCTTTACCGTTTTCTCCTGTAGATCGAGACGCAGGCCGATATGCTTGTTTGAAAGGCCCTGCGCAACGAGATCCATCACCTCGCGTTCTCGAGGAGTAAGCGCGTCCCTGTCCGATGCCTGCCCGCTCAGTGAATATTCCATGACTTTGGCCGACATCGCCGGTGAGACGTAGCGGGCTCCCTTGAAAACAGTCCGGATCGCTTCCGCCAGACCGCGGGAACCAACACCCTTGAGAATGTAGCCCTTTGCTCCGCGTTGCAGCGCTTCGACGAGCGTATCGACTTCCTCTGAGGCCGTGAGCATGAGGATTTTGGTGTCCGGGCTTATGGAGAGGATCTCGTCGATCACCGAGAGCCCGTCCCCGGGCATCGACACATCGAGAAGCAGCACGTCCGGACGGGTATCGGCGGCGATCATTGCGGCATCAGATGTGTTGGCGCCTTCACCGACGACGACAAAATCGCTGACCTCGGAGAGGCTGCGGGTCACCCCCTCGCGGAACAGGGGATGGTCGTCCACGACGCCGACTTTGATGGACGTCATTCTATTCCTCCACTTCCATAGGCGCGAAGGTCATGATGACAGTCGTTCCGCCTTCACCGGTTTTTATGTCGAATTCACCGCCAAGGCTATCGATGCGCTCTTTGAGCCCAACAAGGCCGAGGCTCGCCGACCTCACCTGCGTCGGATCAAAACCCTCGCCTCGGTCACTGACTTCGACGCGGACGCCACCGCCGTGTGATGTTGCGCTGACGGTCTGCTCGACGCCGCCGCCATGGCGATAGGCATTGTTGAGTGCCTCCTGAATGAAGCGGTAGATGCAAATCTTGAGAGCGGGGGCAAGCTCCGGATCGTCCTCGTCAATTGTCGTATCGACGGTGGTATTGGTCTTCTCCTGGTGGGCCTCGACAACGCGTTTCACGATCTCCGTAATCGAAGCTCTCTCGATTTGCGGCAGGACCAGCCCTTTGCAGATGTCGCGGATCTCCTTCATCGCCTCGGCAAGGCTCGAACGGATCCAGGTGAGTTCCTTCTCGCGCGTCTCCGGCTGGATAGCGGCATCGATCAGCAGGTTGCTGTCGAGACGTAGTGAGGCATAGGCGATGTGCTGGGCGGGGCCGTCATGCAGATCGGCTCCAATGCTGCGCAAATAAGTTTCATTCAAGGCGGCGGCGCGCCGGGAGGACAGTTGAAGCCTGCGTTGCAGACCGCGATTTTCGGCGAGAAGTGCGGAGAGTTCGTCTACTCTGGCTTTGAGCGCTTCACGCTGGACCTCGATCGTATGGCTGCCGCGAAAGACGAGAATGGAGAGAGTGAGGAAGAAGATTGCGGTCAGGCCGGCCACGGCCAGCCAGCTCCAGAGCCGTGCCCGTGCGAGGCTGTCTTCCAGCCCTTCGGCCGTCTCATAGAATTCAAGCACGGCCACAGCCTCGCCCGACCAAGGCTGCAAAACAGGATTGTAAATTTCCATGAGCGCCCTGCCGAGACTGCGCTCCTCGGCGCTTTCGGGGTCGCTTGCGACTTCGTAACGTGCGACCAGCGAGCCCGCAAATGCCTGAGCGAGCTTGTCATTGACAGGAAATGTCTTTCCCACCAGTTCCTTTTCATTGGAATAAAGGATCGTGCCATCACGGCGCCATAGCTTGAACGACACGAGACGGCGGCCAAGCGCGCCCTGTCCGAGCGTTTCGTCGAGCGCCCGGGCGCTTCCTTCGTCGAGCAGCGATTCCGTCTGCATGTCGGGAAGCAAGGGCGCGACGACGCTATCGACGTAGAGCGCTGTCGCAGCCCCAGAATTGTGGATAACGGCATCCTCGATGAGATGGGTGACGATAAGCCCGATGACGAACATTGCGCCAAGGGAAACAAACCCTCCCATGATGAAGAATTGGGAGGCAAGGGAGCGGGCATTCCACCGTATGAGCCAGTTCATTTCCAACCTGATTTGCGACGATCCATGCAAACTATCGCATTGGCTGGACTTTTCCAGTTCACCTGGCCTGGATGACATCGACGCCAGGAACGCTTGCGGTCAACTGATCGGTGTCGCCCGACATGGCTGTGCCGAAGACATAGAGCATGATGGCAAGAAAGATGACGAGTGCCAGCAGGGATGCGTTCCACGCGCTGGAAATTCCCGGGATTTCGTTCTTGTCACCCATGACTGAACTCCTCTTTCGATGGAGGTCCGAACGGGTGGGGAGACAGCGCGTTCCGGATCTGGGACTTCAGTCCGCGCGTCATCGGACCAAAGTCCGAAGCGACCCCGACTGAGGTCCGAGCGTCGGAACAGCGAGCCCGGAGAAAGATCCAGAGGCTTTGCCGTACCTGTCATCGCGATCCTATTTGCGATGGCAGGAATTATCGCCGCACTCGTTGCTATAGGGGATCGCGATGACCGTCGCGGCGGCCAACGGAATGTGAATGCCCGCGATGACAGTTATCGCACGCCTGTGTCAAATGTCTCCCGAATTGGCAGTATCAGGCCAGTCGGTAGCCGTGCCATGAAGACGATTTGAAAGAGTATCGCTCGCGTCAATCTGGAACGGACGGATGTTGTCGATATCAACGCGACAAGGCTTGCCAGGGCGAAAGTCTTCCAAAGAACTTAGCGATGGCCGAGAGCGAGGCAGCCCGCATACGCAACAGTCTTTGCCGGCGAAGGGCATCGACGCGTGTTCCCGGTGCCTTCGCGAGCGCTGCCCTGGCCGCCCTTACGGGCTCTATCAGACTGGCGGCGACGTCCGGCAAGGCATCCACTTCCGCTTCGAGGCGCGTGAGGTAGGCGTTCAGACCATCGGCAGCGGCTTGCCGTAGCCGGCGGGTCGGAGCGTTACGAAGTCTGCGCGTTGCCCAGCGCAGATGTTCTTCGGCATGCCGGTGCAGTGCCTGCGGATGCTTGTAGGCCCTGTGGTCGCCAAGCATGTCGGCGACAAATGCCACTTCTCCGAGTTCGCCGCAGCGCCACCAGAGCTCCATATCCTGCAGATACTGCCAAGCGGGATCCCAGCGGCCGGCCTTGAAGAAGACATCCGTGCGGATCGTTGCGCCCGGCATCGCGACCATATTGTTGAGCAGCAGCAATTCCCGAAACGCCTCGCCGCTGTTGCTGTAACTCCACCCGAAGCGGTGGCCGGGAATGGGATCACCCTCATAGGTGATCTGCCGGAAGCGGCCGTGGATCAGGGCAGGATGGCGCATTGCCGCGCGCCCGATGGCGCGTAACGCCCCCGGCGCGAGACGGTCGTCGGCATGCAGGGTGACGAGGTAATCGGCGTTTGCTCCGGCTGTATAGGCACGATTCCAGTTGTCCGTGCGCGGTACGGTGTCTCGGTGCAGGGCCGGCTTCAGCAATGGAGATGAGTAGGATGCGATCATTTCCCGACTGCCGTCCGTGGAGCCGTTGTCGCAGATATGGACCTCGAAGTTCGGATAATCCTGTGCCAGAGCGCTGTCTAGCGCCTCCGCAAGTGTCTCAACATTGTTGTAGCAGGGTATGATAATGGCGAGAGAGGGTAATTTGCTCGATGTCCCGGCTGTCATGATGAACTCCCGTTTACTAGGTCCCCTGATCCCACGAACGCGTGTCGAGGGGATCGTTAGCAAGGCTCCGCCCGTCCCCGTCGAAGTGGAACGGCATCAGTATTTTCCCCTATCCTAGACGCTAGCCGGCAAGGGTCACGTCTGCGATCTTGACATCGAACACGTCGCGCGCCGGCAGCGTCCGGACATCGAAGCCGTGTGCGACCACGCCGTTCAGCATCGGGCAGACAAAGAGCAGGCCGTTATGCGAGAGGCGCGACCGGTTCTGCAGGCTGTGGGCCAAAGCCAGATGAAAAACGGCGACGTTGCGGAAGGCATAGACGCCTGCCGATGCATTCTCGGAGATGACGACCTTTTCCCTCGCTTCCAGCATCCGGCCATCATTTCCAAGCCTGATATAGCTGTATTGCGGATGGCGGGAGGCAAATGTGAGTGCCAGACCGCCGAGATTGGGATCGGCGGCAAAGATTGCGGCAATATCCGCATCGCTGTCGAACATGATATCGCAGAGATCGACGACAACGGGCGCATCGGGAAAAGCGACGAGTGCCACACCGGCCGCAGCGCTCCAGGCAGCGCCACCGCTCATTTCAGACAGCCAGACGATCCGCGCTGTCGGATAGCGTGCCAGCAATGTTTCCCGAGCGTAGCGCCGTGATGCAGGCCTGTCCCGCAGCACGAAAACAGGCACAGCCGCACCACTCCACCAGGGACGCGCCCCCAGCGTGGCGGCGAGCAATGTCGTCTTTCCTACCGGCATTTCCGCCTTCACCGAGCCGTCAAGCCGCTCAAAATCATTCCCTGCCATGGGAATGATGACGTTCAGCGGTGCGGTCGCGCCCGGGCTGGTTCCGACGTCATGCATAGGCAGGCTCACGGCCCTGCAGATATTCGGCCAGATCCTCGGGCGTACCAAGCCCGTGCATGTTCCTGACGTCGATCTCGTAAACCCCGATACGCGCACCGTTACGGATGGCGTAATTATAGGCCGGGCAGACATAGAACTCGTTGTTGGTCCGGTCGTTGTGCACCATCATGTCGAGCGCGCCCTTCATGAAATCACCGGCGCGGCGGAAGAAGTAGATACCGACCGTTGCCAGTTCGGAGATCGGCTGCTTTTCGGCAACCCTGAGCACGAATCCTGCCGCATCTGTTTCGGCGAAAGACCATTTCGGGTCGCGCTTTGGATCGCGAAACACGAGGATCGATCCGTCGAGATCGCGCGACATGCAGTCATCGATGAAATCGACGATACGCATGTCCACCACCTGGTCGGAATTGGCGATGAGAAGGGGAGCCTCCTCGTCGAGATGCTGGCGCGCCAGCAGAACAGTGCAGGCGGTGCCTTCGGTGAGCTGATCGACCGAAACGACCCCCACGCCCTGCGAGCGAAGTTCGGCCACCGCATCCGCCTGGCTGTCCAGATGTTCGCGCAGCAGCAGGACCGTCGGTTGTCCACCCGGCGGCAGGGTGTTTTCTAGCACATGCTGGATCATCGGCCGTCCAAGCACGTCGATGAAGGGCTTCGGGCGGGTAAAGCCGACCTTGGCGAAGCGGCTGCCCCGGCCGGCGGCCGGCACCACCAGTTGCACGGGTCGTGCGGCCTGTGCGGAAGACAGGCGGCGGACCCCGTTGACCTCGAAATTCTCGATCATTTTCGGGTTGTAGAAGCTGTGGTAGCGGTCCGCGGGAACGCTTGCGGAAACGACGCGGCCGCCATCCAGGATCACCTCGTTTAGCGACGAGCTGACATAATAGCGGTCATCCACCGTCACCCCGTGCCTCAAGGCGGCAGTCGCGGCCTTGAAGAAAATCTGGGCCTCACGGAAATAATAGAACCCAGCGATCGCCTTGTTGCTGATCACCTCCTTCTCGGAGGTGCGATTGACGAGACCGTCGTCGCCGAGCGTCACATAGGACCAGCGGGGGTGGATCGTCTCGAAGGTGATGACGCCGGCATCCGCCTTGGCTGCCTCGAATTCCGCAATTACGGATGCAAGCCGGGTGTCGATGATCTGGTCGCTGTTGGCAATCACCAGCGGCTCGGTGGGGTCGATCCTGTCGACCGCCATCAGGCAAGTGCAGAGCGCACCGGCCGTCGGGCCTTTCAGCATGACCACCTCGGAACGGCCGTTGGTGCTGAGGTCAAAGATCCGCTCGTAGGAATATTTGACGGCATCCAGCTGGTCGACGAGGAAGAGGAAATGCGCGTCGCTGCCGAGCGACTTCATGTTTTCGATGGCCCACAGGATCATCGGCTTTCCGGCCACTTCGATGAGCGGGCGCGGATAGGCATAGTCTTCCGGGCTGAAATGCGGGCTTGTGCCCGTGGTGGGGAACAGGACGATCATGCCATCACCTCCGATACACGCTTGATCTCCGACACGATCCGGCCGTAGACAACGTCGGCCGGTGTTCCGATCTGCATGACGTAAGCGCCGCTGTCGCGCGCGGCCTTCAGGCCGTATTCATTGTCCTCGAGGATCAGGCATTCATCCGGTCTGAGGCCGAAGCGCTCCATCGTCGTCACATACATTTCCGGATCCGGCTTGGCACGGGTGACATCCTCGTTGGACACGATGAGGTCGATATATTCTATCAATCCGGCGCGCCGCATCATGGACTCGATGGTGACACGGATCGAGTTCGAGCAGACGGCGATCTTGTAGCCGTCGTGCTTGAGACGGCTGAGCGCGTATTGATGGGCAAACACCGGCTTGCAGCGGGTGTAGATCAGCTCCATCGTATAGTCCTGCTTCAACTCGTGGATCAGCTCGTTGAGCCCCTTCGGCAGGCCATTGGTACGGGAGAGGATCTCCAGCTTGCGGCGGGTCGGCAGGCCATCGAACGTGGTCAGATGTGCCTGGCGATCGATCGGCATGCCGAAAAGATCGAGCGCCCGGTTCAGCGCCTCATAATGCCATTCCTTGGCATCGATCAGCACGCCATCCATGTCGAACAAAACAGCACGGATCATGTGACTTCCTCCTCAACCATCCAGGCAAAGCTCTGCTCGGCTGCATCGGGCAGATCGGTACAGATCATCAACCGCTCGAGCGGAAGACCACTCTTCGCAGCCTGTCGCAATGCGCCAGACCAGGCGGCCCAGACCGCTTCATGCGGGCGCTTGTGCAGTTCCGGCGAAACCATCGCGACATATTTGCCGCGTCTCAGATCGTCGATTGCGCGTTCGATCGAGGCCGGCTTCTCGGTGAAGGAATCCACCCAGACGCCCTCACAGCGTTCGTAGAAGGACGGGTAGAGCTCGACCTCACTGTAGCGGGTGAAAACCGGGATATCGCTATCGAGATAGGGCCTGAGATCGGGAACCGACGCGTCGAAAACGAAGGAGCGTTTCGTCACCCCATATTGTTCCAGCATCGGCAGCAGGGCAGGGCAGAGGCCGTCCGCCTTGATATTAATGGCCAGCCGTCCCGGAGCGCCGTTTGCTGCATAGCACTCAAGAACGCGCGCAAAGGACAATGCCCCGGCTGTGGCAGGATCGTGTGAAATTACAAGTTCGCCATTCAGATCGCGAACATCCAGTTCAACGCCGTGTCCGGCGGCAAATGCCTTGTCGAATGCCCCTAAAGTGTTCCGCTCATGGGGTGCAAGCCACCAGCCACGATGTGCGAGTATCATCATTATGTCCCTCCGGCCCAATTGGCCAACAAACGATTTTGTGTCGTCACAAAGGGCCGGATGAAATCCATGCATGTGCCGACCAATCTTCATATGCATGATTGTAATTTCATCTTGACTATGCAGAAGTGAGTATAGATCGTCAATATCGAATATACATCAAAGTTGTTACTTCGGTAACACATGTGATGCGCGCAATAATGCCAATATAAACCCCAGATAAACTCAAAAGAACATGTGACCATGGGCACATCTAGTACGGCATCACTACCCGGCGCAGAGGAAGACCAGGAGCCGCGTAGTGTCTCTACATCACGGGATGCGCTATGGGTTTCGGGCGCCCGTCTGGTCAGCCAGATCTGCGGTATCGGTACGTTGCTGGTCGCAGCCCGCGTCCTCTCACCGGCCGAGGTTGGCGTCTTTGCCATGGTCTCCTCGACCGTTTTGCTGCAATCGAAGATTGCTGAAGCCGGATGGAGCGAATATCTGATTGCTGCACCGCATGATAGGGAACTGCCCGGAACGGTTCTCTATTGCGCGCTTGCAAGCGGACTCGCCTTCACCATCCTCGGCTTGATTGGACTTGCTGTTTCCCTCGTCTGGCTGGCGCCGACCGGGTCAATCTTCTTCACTCTTCTGCTGCTGATGGCGACCATCGTGCCCGGCACCTTCATCATCTGTCAGAGCGGCGTATTGGTCAGGAGGCGACGCCTGCGCGAACTTGCCTTCTATCAGGCGGCCTCGGAATTTTCGGGCCTTCTCGTGACGACCGGAGGATTATTGCTCGGCTGGGGCATCGTCGCGCTTGCGGCAGGACGCTGTTGCGTCGTGCTTGTCGCACTCCTGATGTCCACCGGCTTTGCGCGCTGGCTTCCGCGCTTCGAATTCCAGCTCACGACTGCCCGCCAGGCGCTTGCCTATTCCACCCGGCTCCTGGCATCGCGCCTCATGCAATTTGCACAAAGTTACGGCGCGGAGTTCCTGATCGTGTTCTTCATCGGCGCGACGGAGGTCGGCCTCTATAGAATGGCAAGCCGCATCGTCGGCGCCGTCACAGAGCTGATTTCCGAACCCGTGCGGATGCTGGCATGGAGCTATTTCTCCCGTCAGCAGAGCGCGACGGGCAGCGGGGCGGAAGGCCTCAGCCGGCTCATGGGATTGATCATGGCGGCCACCGCTTTTGCCGCTCTTCCCGTCTTCATGGGCCTTGCCGTCATATCTGAACAACTCGTCAATGTGCTGCTCGGGGTGCAGTGGCTCGCAGCCGCGCCAGTCCTCATCCTGCTGGCGGCTGCGCGCGGCATTGCCGTCATCCAGATGCTCAACGAGCCTGTGCTCAGCATCATCGGCCGGGTTGCCCTGCTGCCGCGGTTGAACATGCTGTTTACGGCAACAAGCCTCGCTTGCCTTGCGATCGCCGGCTGGATCCGACCGGACCTCGTCAATATCGCTGTTGCGCAGGTCGTGGCCGCGGCATTGACGACTTCAGTGTCTCTCTACTTCCTGCAGCGCGGCACCGGATTCCGTTGGCCCTCCTTGTTGCGTCGGATCCTGCCGGCCGGGCTGGGCGCCTGTGTCATGGTCGGCGCCGTCGGCCTGGCTCTCCATATGGCAGGCGATAGCCTGCACCTTCCCTTGGTGGACTTGTTCATGGGAGTTGCGGTTGGGGGCCTCGCCTATGTCGTCATTGCATGGTCCAGCGGTCGCGCCTTGATGGCGGAACTCAACCATGTGACAGGTGCGCAATAGCGGCATGGATGTGGATGCCTGCTAAAGCCGAGCTTTCGTTGGTCGCCTTAGCCAACGCTCGAAAGCCATGCCACCAAACAACTGTATCCTTCGGGGTATTTCACTCTCAAATGGGCGGCTGAGATCGCCTCGCTCGACTGCTGCTGCTCCGGATCCAGGCGCAACGCGGGATGTATCAGCGAGCTTCGAACTTATGACGGCTGAGCGCGTTCTCATTTTGTGATAATCGACTCGCCGGATGGGAGGTGCCTATGACGGATATACGCACGCGCGGATTCAAGACGAAGGCCGAGCTTGACGAACATCTTGGCGACATTGAAGAGGCCGCCGAAACGGAAGAGGCTCTGTCACCTCCGGTCGATTACGCGGTGGAAAAGCAGGAGACCGTCGAGCTCGCAAGATTGCAGGAGGATCTGACGCTGCTGCGCAGACACCTCGCTCTTCTTCGCGAGCAGGCGAACACGGCGATCTCGGCACGCGCCCAATGGGCGGATGCGGACGCCCATGAGCAGCTTGGAAATTATCCCTGGCTGAAACTCGCTGGGGTCATTGCCATAACATTCCTGGCGGCCAGGCGGTTGCGGTTGCTGCCTGCTTCGGGAATGGCGACGATGCCTCTCGCTTTTTCACGCTTCAACCGAATGTGATCAGACTTTTGAGCTCAAAGCTCGGTATACGCACCTGTCCGTCGTGAACCAGCGGACGCCTGTCAGATCCGATCCTCCACGAATTGTTCCGCGCCGTCGACCGGCTGCAGCCAGGGTTCTCGCCGCTTGATCCAGAGCTCATAGGTGGGCTTGAGGCCGGTCGGCGCATCCTGCAGTGTCCCGAGTTTGATCTCGGCCTCGTCTTCGTCATAGGCAAAGACCCGCGAACCGCAGGCCAGGCAGAAGCGGCGGCCTTGATGCACTGCGGTTTCCCCGGTGGTTTTGAAGGCGGACGTCTGCCAGATCGCGTAATAGGTAAAGGCTGCGCCACTCTCCTGGCGGCAGTCGGTGCAATGGCAAAGCCCGACGCGTTTGGGTTCTCCCTCCACCTGATAGCCCACCTTGCCGCAATTGCAGCTCCCGTATCGAATGATCATCCGAAGCCTCCCTTAATGTTTCACCCCGAAAGGCGGTTGATCGTCGTCAAAATTGCCGTTGCTCAGACTGTCGTAGCGATTGAGGCTCGGCTCGCCGCCTCGGGTGCCAAAGGGTGTCAGCTGCACCATCATTTCCCTCGCACGATCGATTGCGTCTTCTTCGCTCAGCGCCGCTGCCTCGGGAAGGCGCACCGTCAGTTGCTCACCGGCGTCGCCGAAGAAATCGACATGCCAGGCCTTCTGCCGATGCGTCACCTTTGCCTCGTTCAGATGCATTGAAACCTCCGTTCGGCCTTTCTGCTGGTTTCGCTTCTCTCGGGCATGGAGATCAGTGTATAAACCGATSTACTGGCGATWGGTTCCGAGTTCTCCCTCCTTCGGGTCTTCACTGCCGGCTTGCCGGCCTGGTTCACTCAAGGCTTCACTCCGCTGGCACCTGTCGAAGAACATAAGCTTTCATTGAAGAGCAGCGATCGGCACAGTTTTCGTTCGGCGGTCATACATAGAGATGATCGACGCATCTATTTGCGGTCCTCTGCGTTCACCGCAAGGACGAATCTTGTTCGAACCCTCGAAAGGAACGCAGATGAGTTTTCCAGCCCCGACAAGCAATGATCCCACGCGCCGGTTTCAGGATGCGACCGATGCTGCCCGCGTTGCCCTGGAGGCGCTAATCGCCGATGCCAACGCTGCGGGTTGGAGCACGGACGAGATGACCGTGGCACTCGTTGAGGCAGCACGGTCTCTCAAAGACGCAAACACCAGGGACCCCGACCCTGCCGACGATCCGCCAATCAGCGGCGTCGATGCGAGGCAAGGGCAGATTGGACGTGGCGAGTTATTTGACTGAGTGACGACCCAGCGGTGCTCACAACAGGACAAGCGCCAGGAGGGAGACCGTATTTCGCACCCCATCGCCTCATCAGATCCTGATCTGCAGTAGACCCCCTCGGGCTACCTGTCTGCCGTGGCACCAGAACGGATGGATCATGTCATTGATGGTCAGGATGTCGGCACATGGAACAAGTGGCGACCATCCTTCATTGGCATCGAGCCCGACAAAGGCCAGCCTTGTTAGGGATCTTGTACCTGCCAGCAGATCTTCGTCATCGATGGTAATGTCCACCAGCAGCACTTCCGGCGCCCGCACGGAGCAATCGACTGCTTCCCGAGCGATTGTCGTCACCGACGTGCTTGCTCCGATATAGTAGGCCATGACCGTATTGTTGTCGAAATCGGCGATGGCGGGAATGAGCAGATTTGCGGGCAGGGCCGTCAGCGTATCGCGTGCACCGTCAAACCGGTGCCCGGTTGCGTCCTCGCCTGCGAGACTGCGATTTCCCGAAAATTGATAGAAGACCTCGCGTCGTGTCAGATATTCGACCGTCCAGCGACCGGAATGGTCTGCTGCGGTAGAAGTCGCGAGCGCCTCGATCTCCGAGACGACTTCATGGAAGGTGGTGCGAGCGTTGGCCATGGCGATTCTCCTTGAGGGGAACAAAGGCGGATGGCGGGTGAATGTTCCTGCCAAAAGAGAATAACTTCCTATGCGGGCCTGATAACCAATGACGCCGATCATGACGCGGTGCCTTCGGTATGGTTCCGCTGAAAGGCACAAATAGCGCCATCATATTGACGCAGTGCGCGTTAACCCTTGAGAGCGAAAGGAGATGAGCATGGCCGGACACGATAGCTACTATATCGAGATCACCACGCGTCTTCGATCGGTGCGATCCTTCTGCGACTTCCTGTCGAGTGGCGGGACTGTCGGCGTTGCTTCGGCGGACGGCTCACGCTACGGCGATGTCACCACCGATCTGCTTGCAAGAACACGCAAGGAAGCAGAGGCCCTCGATCGCATGCGCCGTCAACTCTTTCCGGATCGTGCAGACGAAGAGGTTTCGCCGGCACTCTATACTTGTGGACTCACCGCCTCCCGCCGGTCGCGTAAGGCAGGTCGAGCTCAATCATGACTGGCGCATGATCGCTCGTATGGTCCCAGCTCCGCGGATTGCGCCGGACGTTGGCAGAGCGAAGATGCCCAGCGAGGTCGGGACTGAGAAGAACATGGTCGATCCGCAGTCCCGCATCCCGTTCGAACGAGTTTCTCCAGTATTTCCAGAAGGTGTAGATCCGCTCATCCGGGTGAAGATGGCGAAGCGCATCCGTCCATCCCTGTTGGACCAGCCTGGCATAGGCCTTTCTGACCTCAGGTCTGAACAAGGCATCATCGCGCCATCGTTGCGGGGAATAGACATCCAGGTCCGTCGGCATGACGTTGAAGTCGCCGATGAGTAGGGTCGGGACTTTGAGGTCCAAGAGCTCTCCGGCATAGTGATGCAGGCGCCGAAACCAGCGCAGCTTGTATTCGAATTTCGGGCCAGGCACCGGGTTGCCGTTTGGAAGGTAGAGGCAGCCGATCAACATCCCGTTTATGGCAGCCTCGATGTATCGGCTGTGGGTGTCGTCCGGATCGCCAGGCAGGCCACGGCGTGTCAGCACCGGCAAAACGCTTCTCGCAAGGATCGCCACACCATTCCAGCTCTTTTGGCCATGCCAGACGGCACGATATCCGGCGCTTTCGATTTCCCGTCGCGGGAATTTATCGTCAGAGGTTTTCAGTTCCTGAAGACAGACGACATCAGGCGCATCTTCTTCCAGCCATCGCAGCAGTATTGGAAGGCGGCCGATGATCCCGTTAATATTATAGGTGGCTATCTTCAATCGACCTCCAAAGGGTGTGATGGGCCGGACAGGTTGGGCGCTCGTCTGCCATTCGTCGGCCATGGCGGGAAACCGGAAAAAGCGCCATGTTCGCCATCCCGTCGCGTCCGGTTGACACGGCCCTCGCTCGGCAAAGGGAATGTGCATGGCTTCAGAAGGTTCCCGTCGGGCCGTTGGAGGCGGATCAGGCTGCCTTGCAATGCCGCTATGCCTTTCTTATTTACCTCCCATCACCCCAATCGGTTTGGTCAGGCCCAGAGAACGATGCGTAGCCCTCCAGAAGAGGTGTACGCGCTCCAGCCAGGACCGTTACAGATATCGGCTACTGGCCGTTCAGCTCATGATGCAGCCACACTGACGCAACGCGGCGGCAAAGCGCGATCCTCTGATCGTTTCAGCTAAGGCTTCCTTCGATTGCGCCATTTGCGCAGAACGAATGCCGAGAGATCGCCAGCCGAGCGGGCTCAACACCTTTATCCGCAAGGAGAAAACATGCAGGTCATTGTCAGAGACAACAATGTTGAACAGGCTCTCCGCGCCCTGAAGAAGAAGATGCAACGCGAAGGACTATTTCGCGAAATGAAGGAACGCCGGGCCTATGAGAAGCCCTCGGAGCGGCGTGTCCGCGAAAAAGCCCAGGCAATTGCCCGACAGCGCAAGGCTGCCCGCAAGAAGATGCAGCGCGAAGGGCTTCTGCCTGCCGCAAGACGCCGCGCGTCCACACGTTGATGACAGCGGCGCCGCCGCAATATGCCGGCGGCGCTTTATTCCGGCCCTCTATTCTAGGAAGGGACATCATGGAAGAGTTGCGTAGTTTGATGGTTTCCGATGATCGGCTTGACGACTGCCGCGAGGCTATTGGCCCGGATCTGCAGGATCTGATCAATGCGAGTGTCGCCTCCGGGTTTACGATCGAGGAAACATTGATCGCGATCAGCGAACTGGTGGCAGAAGATTTCGCCTCCGCGGTGAAACTCCCGAGCGTTCACTGAGGCGGAAGATCAGAGAATGGTTGCGAGCGCATCAGATCAGCCAGATCCGAGAGACGTTGGAGATTCGATCACTCAAGCGCGCGACACGCGGTCGCGAGACGGTGCATCATGGCTGTCGCCCACTTTTTCTTCTCCATCGAGGGCGTTTTGCATTTCTTCGAGAACTCGAATGAGCTGCGAGGTCGCCGGCGCATTATCGCCTGAGGAGACTGTGTCGGAAGCGATATTGGCGGGCGTTTTCTGGCCCGTTCGCGATAGCACCGGTAGCAGGTTGACGATGAGTGAGGCGAAGAACTTCTTTCGGCGTTCTGCGACTTCCGCCAACAGGAAGCAAAGGATGAAACAGGCGACGAGCAAGGCAGCCGCCATCGGAACGTGCTCCTCCACCGGATGCAGGAAGGCCGCAAACATCAGGATGAGCGGCTGGTGGACAAGATAGAGCGTAAAACTGCCGCCCGCCAGCCATTTGATCGTCGGCCCTGTCTTCTCGAACAGTACCGGAGCATCATAAAGCAACGATGCCGCGCCGATGAGGTGCAGGACCACCGCAACGCCGATCAGATTGAAGTATACGAAATTGATCACTTCCTGAGACAGTGACCAGGTATCGTACATGTTGGTCGCAGCGCGATCGGCGAAAAACTTCAGGCTGAAGAACAGCAAAAGCGATGCGCCGATCATTGCGATGGAGACGGCGCGCCGGAATGGCGGGCGTTCGATGACGCACTTCATCGTCAACCAGCCCATGAGCCACAGCGGCATATACATCAGGATTTTCGGGCCGGCGACCGCGGCCCATAGGCACAGCAATGGTATTTTCGCGCGCCGCGGTGAAAAGGCGAACAGGGCGAAGAACAGGTAGTACTGAACTTCGAAACCAAGCGACCAGTATGGTTCGCCACTGCCAAAAACGGCATGGGCAAACCACAACTGATTGGTGAAGGTCACATAGGCGAGCGCGGCTTCGATTGATACCGGAGTGAAAAATCCGGTGTTGATGAAATCATAGTAAAAGGCGTTTGCGTGCATCCCGATGCTGTCGGCCACGAAGATCACTGCAATCGCCAGCAGAGCAACAGGCATTATTCGAGCGAGACGCGCGACGAGGTATACGCGCCATTCTCTTTCGCTCACCTGCCCGACGTAGCTGATGACAAATCCTGAGAGAACAAAGAAAACCGCGACGGCTTCCCGTCCCCAACCAAGAGGTCCGATCTTGATGGTGGGGAGCAGGAAAACATGCGCATGGGAGAGAAATACGACAACGGCTGCGCCGAGCCGCAGCAGATCAAGATAGATGGAAAGATTGCCGTCAATCTTCCTGCCTTCGATCGCGCGCATGACTGTTTTCCCGTCGGATGACAAAGGGCATGTTCAGCTGGAAGCCGCTTTGTTCAGGAGCTGATTTCTGCGCGGATGCGCGAGGGCGCATTCGATCAAGCAAACCTTTTAAAAATGTTTACTGAACAAGCTTAAATATTGAGGAAACGGTTGATATTAGTGGGAATATCGCGTCGGGCGAGCGTTGATTTGTTCGTTACAACCGTTCTGCCCAGGCCGTCGTATATTCGGACAGTCGCCGCATATGGTCGCCAGTGGAATATCCGGAGATCTTCTTTCGCGGCTTGAGATCGTGGTCGCCATCTTCCAGCCAGAGCAGATCGATCTGATCTGAGAGCGTATAGGATGCGACCTCTTCCCTTGATCCGAAGGGATCACGCGTTCCCTGGCAGATCAATGTGGGCGTGCGCAGGCTTTCCAGATGCGCGGTGCGAAGCTGGTCCGGCTTTCCCGGTGGGTGAAACGGATATCCGAGGCAAAGCAGGCCCCGGACTTTCTTCGCCACAAAACTCTCGTCGGCGATCATGCTTGCAACGCGGCCTCCCATCGACTTACCACCGATGATGAGTCTGCCGGCATTTAGTTCGCCGATCGCCGCGCGATATTCATCCAGGAGATGGTCGGCACGCGGAGGAGGCTTGACCGCTCCGGTCAGGCGGCGCTGCGCCATATAGGCGAACTCGAATCGCGCCACCCTAAATCCTCCGTCTGCGAGCGCTTTCGACAGATCCGTCATCGACGCGGAATCCATCGCTCCGCCTGCGCCATGAGCCAGGAGGATCGTGAAGGTGGCCGTTTCCGGTCCTGTGATCAAAAAGCTGGTCATTCCTTTTCCGTATGCTCTTATTGTGAGTCCATCATATTGGTAGCGTCATTCTGCGAGCGAACGCGCGATTTTAGCAAGAGTATGGCGTTTCATTCGAACAAAGGCTTTCCGATTTCCTGTTGCGTTTGAAATCAAGAAAGGCCCTGATTTTTCGTGAGAAGGCCCAATTGTAACCGGCTGGAGGCGCGAAATTTGTGGGTGGGTCGCCGCCGCTTCCGGGCGCCATTTTTTGGTCCCGCCAGCCCTGCGTTAACGATTTGTTAACCATGAAGCAGCTAAAGCTTTTAAATCGAAATTAACCAAGTTTACTAACGTGTTAACCGAAGCGCGCTCCATTCGTATCAAAGGCAGATCGTTTCTTGCGGTCGTGCTGACGCCTGATCTGCCATTCGAGGACTGGCTCGTGCGCCTCGACGACCTCGCTGCGCGCTCCGCTGGGTTTTTCCTCGGCAGGCCGGTGGTTCTGGATGTGAGTGAGCTCTCACTGGATCGTGCCGCGCTCAAGGCAATGGTTGCGGCTCTCGGTGAGCGTGGCGTCAGGGTGATGGGCATTGAAGGCGCACGGCCATCGCAGCTCGATGCCAGCATGCCACCCGGGATGGTTGGTGGGCGCCCGGCTGCTGACGTGGAGATGCCCGCAGCTGATGCCCAGGCGCAAGCGCAGAAGCCAGGTAAGGCGCAGCCGGCCGAGGTGCGGGAAGTTGTTGCGCCGATTGTGCGCGCTGCTCTGTCGTCGCTGGTATTGCACGAACCGGTACGCTCCGGCCAGTCGATCGTCTTCCCTGAAGGGGATGTAACGGTCATTGGATCCATCGCTTCGGGGGCTGAAGTTATCGCTGGTGGCTCGATCCACGTTTATGGCGCGCTTCGTGGACGCGCACTTGCCGGATCGATCGGTAATTCGGCGGCGCGAATCTTTTGCCGCAAGCTTGAGGCCGAGCTTCTGGCAATCGACGGGATCTACAAGACGGCGGACGATCTGCCGGCGGAGCTGCGCGGTCAGGCCGCACAGCTATGGCTTGAGAACGACGCGATCATGGCATCGCGACTGACTTAACTGGGTGAATGGTTGAAACAGGAGAGGGATATGGGAAAAGTCATTGTTGTAACCTCGGGTAAAGGTGGCGTTGGCAAGACAACCTCGACTGCAGCGTTGGGGGCGGCGCTGGCGCAAAGGAACGAGAAGGTTGTCGTCGTCGACTTCGACGTCGGTCTTCGCAACCTCGATCTCGTCATGGGTGCCGAACGTCGGGTCGTCTATGACATGATCAATGTCATCCAGGGCGATGCGAAGCTCACGCAGGCTCTGATCCGCGACAAGCGGCTGGAGACACTATTCCTGCTGCCGGCATCCCAGACCCGCGACAAGGACTGCCTCACCGAAGAAGGTGTCGAGCGCGTCATCGGCGAGTTGAAGAAGCATTTCGACTGGGTCATCTGCGATAGCCCGGCCGGTATCGAACGCGGCGCAACGCTGGCGATGCGGCATGCCGATATTGCTGTCGTCGTCACCAATCCGGAAGTTTCCTCGGTGCGTGATTCAGATCGCATCATCGGCCTTCTGGATGCCAAGACGGAAAAGGCGGAGCGCGGCGAGCGCATCGAAAAGCACCTGCTTCTGACCCGCTACGATGTCACCCGCGCCGAACGCGGCGACATGCTGAAGGTGGATGACGTGCTCGAGATCCTGTCGATCCCGCTGCTCGGCATCATCCCGGAAAGCATGGATGTGCTGCGTGCTTCCAACCTCGGCGCTCCGGTGACGCTTGCAGACCAGAACAGCACCCCGGCAAAGGCCTATTTCGAAGCAGTCCGCCGCCTCAACGGTGAGGTTCTCCCGGTGACGGTACCAGGCGAGAAGCGGGGTCTGTTCGGTAAGATCTTCGGACGGAGGGCAGCATGAGCGTATTCGATTTCTTTCAGAAGAGAAAAACCGCGCCGGTTGCGCGCGAGCGCCTGCAACTGCTTCTGGCACACGAGCGTATGTCTCCCGGTTCGGATCTCGTATCTCTTCTCAGGGAGGAGATCCTTGCCGTTATCGCCAAACACGTCGAGATCGAGGGCGATCGCCTGCAGATAAGGATTGATCGCGGCGAGAACGTCTCGATCCTCGAGATCGACGTCGAGATCCCCGCCAAAGCCGCCCGGGCGGCATGAGGTTCGAATAGACTATCCGGGAGATCGAAATGTCTCCCGGATAGGTCATCGTGATGGCACGCGGCAGATTTCTGTTGCTACAGGATCACCGGCGACAGACCGCAGTCCGCGCGAAACGCCTTAAAACCACTGAGCGCACGCAGCGAGCGGCCGTCATCGATGGCGGCGAGGTCGAGAATGACAGCATTGGCGATCGTCATGGGAACGACGAGTGACTGAGACTCGCCGGCTTCACCGCGGGAAACCGAGATCTGACGGTCGGGTGCAGGATCGATGCGGGCGCTGAGCAGATCGGTCAGCGCCAGGACCTTGGCGCCTGTTTCTGCGGCAATCTTTCTGATCTGATGGATGAGTGGCGAGGCCTTGCGGAAAGCGAGCAGCCAGACGACGTCGCCAGGTCCCAATGTCGCGAGCGCTTCGGCGATCAGATGCATCTGGCTGGCGAGATCGACTGCCGGATAGCCCGAGCGATTGAGCCTCAGCGCGATGAGCGAGGCAAGGGCGGCAGAATGACCACGCCCGAAGACGAAGACCCGGCGGCAATCGCGCAGCACTTCCGAAAAGCCTCTGACATCGGCGTCGGAGACGGCGTTGCGCACCTGTTGGAGGGCTGCAATCTCGCTATCGAGAACGGAGGAAAGCACGCCGCCGTCTTCTGCCCGGACGAGACGGGCGGCCATGCGGGCGGCCGGACTTTCGAAATCGCCGCCGCCTTCGATGAGATTCGCCTGCAGGAAGGTGCGGAATTCAGGATAGCCTTTGAAGCCGAGGCGGCGTGCCAGCCGCACGGCTGAAGCCGGGTGCACTCCGGCGCGGAAGGAGACGGCCTTGCCGTTTTCCATCGCCGCGCGAATGGGATCCTGCATCATCACGTCGAGAAGGCGCGTGTCGGCTTCTGTAAGCTTTGTCGAGTTGCGGCTGATAAGATCGCCGAGAAGCTGCGGAATTTCGCTCTGTCTTTCCATTGCATCACTTCTTGCGGTGCCGCTTCCGAGACCGGAGCGGTCAGCGGCGTCTAAATTCGACGATCTCCGGCTGAAAGATCGACGCGGCTCCCGCTCTGGTTATCGAAAAACACCGCCTGGTCAAGGTCGCACATGACCCAGAAGTTGTCGGCATGGCGCGGCACGTCCTTGCGCGAACTGGTGAGCGTGATGCGTCCGGCCGGGCTGTCGCAGTGCAGGATGATATCAGAACCTGTCATCTCTGACAGCATGAGCCGTACGGGTAGGGCGGGTTGCGCAGGTTCTTCGGCGCGGATCGCCATGGATTCGGGCCTTAATCCGGCGGTCAGTCCCTGCCGGCCCTGCCAGCCGGGAAGATGTTCGACAGGCAGGAAATTCATCGCGGGAACGCCGAGGAAGCCCGCGACAAAGCGGTTCTGCGGCTGGTCATAGATCGCTTCAGGAGTGTCGAACTGCAGGAGATCTCCGTCCTTCATCACCGCGATCCTGTCGGCCAATGAGAGTGCCTCGGTCTGGTCATGCGTCACATAGACGATGGTGGCGCCGAGCTGGCGGTGCAGCTCCTTGATTTCGGTGCGCATGGCGACGCGCAGCGCGTTGTCGAGGTTCGACAGCGGCTCGTCCATCAGGAAGATCGAACTGTTGCGCGCCATTGCCCGGCCCATCGCCACACGCTGACGCTGGCCGCCGGAAAGCGCGCCCGGCTTGCGGTTGAGATAGGGTTCGAGCTGCAGTGTCTTGGCCACACTTTCAGCCCGCGCATTGCGTTCGGGCTTGGGCATGCCGCGCAGTTCGAGGCCGAAGGCGATGTTTTCGCGCACGGTCATGTGCGGATAGAGCGCATAGTTCTGGAAGATCATGGCAATGTCGCGATCCTGCGGCGCAAGATCGTTGGCACGCCGGCCGCCGATTTCGATATCGCCCTCTTCGCAGCGCTCCAGCCCGGCAATCAGGCGCAGCAGGGTGGACTTGCCGCAACCCGACGGGCCGACGATGACCACGAACTCGCCCGACTTGATATCCATGGACACGCCGTGCAGGATTTCCGGCCCACCGGGGTAGGACTTTCTGATGTCGCGAAGGGTGATACCGCTCATTGTGCGGTCTCCGCTTCGAAGCGATTGCGAATGGCGATGGCAAGGCTCGGCCGGTCCGTCGTGAAGACCTTGACGCCGAGCGCTAGCACCTTCTCGATCTGCCGTGCCGAATGGGCGGCCCAGCAACCGAAATCGAGACCGGCTGCCATGATTTCGGCCATCAGAGCGGAATCGGCGGTATCCACATGGACGCCGATTTCGGGGATGTCATGCGCTTTCGCGACTTCGATCACAGCCTTGGTCCCAAGCTGACGCAGCACTGGCGGGCTGACGAGCCAGAGCTTCGGCTGGCTGGTGGCTGCCGACAGCGCATCCTGCGATTCCAGTAGAAAGGAAGAGAAGATCGTCCTTTCGAGCATGCCGTGGCGCGCGAGCGTTTCGACGACGCGGGGCACGAAGTTGTCGTAGGGGCGGCCATCGACGCCAGGTTTGATCTCGCAGCGAAAATTTACCGTGCTGTCGGAATAGATCGCACAGAGTTCTTCCAGCGAGATCGGATGTCCGCCGGCGCCGTAATTGATGACGGCGGCGCGAACCTCCGCTTCGCTCATGGCGGCGATCGCGCCGGTCCGGTCCGTCGTGCCGTCAAGCGTTGCGTCGTGATGGATCATGATCGCGCCATCGGCTGTCGGATGGACGTCGAACTCCACCTCTTCCAGCGGCATTTTTGCGGTTGCAACGAAACCTTGCGGCGTGCTGTCGCCGAACTCCAGAGTGCCGCCGCGATGCGAAGCGATGCGTGTCATTCTATGCTTGTCCTTGTTCATGATTATTTGACCGCGCCGAGCGTGATGCCGCGCACGAGATGGCGCTCGACCAGCAGGAAGCCGAGCAGCACGGGCAACATGCTGAGGGTGCAGGCGGCCATGACGAGCGGCCAGTCGACCAGGCCCTCGCCGGGATTGATACGATAGAGGCGGGCAAGGCCGATCTGCAGCGTGTAGAGGTCTTCCTTGCCGACGGCGACCAGCGGCCAGATGTAATTGTTCCACTCGGTGATGAAGATGTAGAGGCCCATCGAGAAGATGGCCGGCCTGGCAATCGGCACGATCACCCGCCAGAGCACCTGCAGCGGTGTTGCGCCATCCATATAGGCGGCTTCGTCCAGCGCTTTTGGAATGCCCTTGATGTACTGGCGCAGGAAAAAGGCAGCAAAACCGTTCGAGATCGCCGGTAGGATGAGGCCAGCATAGGTATCGAGCAGGCCGGCCTTGGCGAGTGTCAGATAATTAGGGATCAGGCTTATATGGCTCGGGATCATCAGCGTGGCAACGGTGGCGCCGAAGAGCAGGTTGCCGCCGCGAAATCTGTAGCGTGCAAAGGCGAAGGCAGCCATGGTCGCGACCGTGATGCCCAGCAGCGTCACCAGACCGGAGACGATGATGCTGTTCAGAAGATAGCGAGCGAAATTGTACTCGGTGACGGCACGAACATAGTTGTCCAGCGTGAACTCGTACCTGCCCGTGTAATAGGCTTGCACCGTCTCGAAGGACATCCAGATCGAATAGAGCACGGGCGACAGGAAGATCAGCCCGGCAAGCAGCGCGAGGCCGGTGACGATTGGGTTCTCAAGCTTCATAGTGGACCCTCCGGCCGATGACGAGGGCTTTGATCAGCGCCAGCAGGATCAGGAAGATGAAAAGCAGGACGGCGAGCGCCGACCCCCTGCCGATGTCGAAGAGGGTAAACCCGACGCGATAGAGCAGGTTGACGAGCATGTCGGTAGCACCTGCAGGGCCGCCATGGGTCATGATGTTGACGATGGTGAAGACCTGGAAAGCCTCGATCACGGAAATCACCAGCAGGAAATAGGTGGTCGGCATGACGAGCGGCACGGTGATCCGGCGGAACACATGGAAGCGCCGGCCGCCATCGACGGCGGCGGCATCATAGAGCTCCTGCGGCACAGCCTGCAGGCCTGCGATATAGATGACGATATCGTAGCCGAGCTGTTTCCACGTATTGACGAAGATCAGCACCCACAGAGCAAGCTGCGGATCCTGCAGCCATTGCACCTTGCCGAGGCCGAGCGAGGTCAGCGCGGCGTTCACCATGCCGTAATCGGTGGCGAAGACCCAGGAAAAGACGACCGCAATCGAGACGGTCGATGTGACTGAGGGGAGGAATAGCGCCCCGCGCAAGAGCCGCGAGGGCAATGTCTCGCGGACGAGATAGCTTGCGACAGCCAGCGCCAGCGCCAGTCTGATCGGTACTGAAATCAGCGCGAAGATGGCGGTGACCTGCAGCGAGTTCCAGAAATCGCGGGAGTTCAGAAGCAGGCGGTAGTTCTCAAAGCCGACGAAAGGCATGGTCGGCGACAGGAAGTCCCAGTGCCGGAAGCTGAGGTTCACGCTGGTGATGACGGGAATATAGGTGAAGACCGTGATGAAGAGGATCAGCGGTGTAACGAGAAGATAGGGTGTGAGTTTGCGCAGCATGGGACCGGTACAGTTGAGACGACGGGCCGTTCAAGGCCCGCCCTCTTGGCTTGGGGGAGAGGCTTAGTTGCTGGAACGTTTGGCTTCTTCTCGGGTCTGTTCAGCGAAGTCCTTCATCGTCTCTGCGACATCACGCTGGCCGAGTGCCATGGCTTCCCACATCTTGTACTCGGTCGTGCGCATCCAGGTGACGACAGGCGGACGGGCGCGGCCATGGGCGAATTCGAGCTGTTTGATGGCGACGTCGATACCCTGCTTCTTGGCAAGTGCTTCGGCGGCAGCCGGCTGAGCGGCGCTCTTCTTGTTGATCGGCAGGTAGCCGGTTGCGGCAAACCAGATGGCATTGGCTTCCGGCGAAGCGGCATAGCTGATGAATTTGTAGGCAGCGTCCTGAACATCCTTCGGCGAGGTCGACAGGATACCGATACCGGCACCGCCGATCGGAACGGAGCAGATCTTGTTGCAGGGCATCGGGCGGACTTCGAGCTTGTCGCCGAGCGCCTTCTTAGCGCCACCATAATCACCCGTCGAGTTGAGTGATATGCCGACCTTGCCAGCGAAGAAAGCGTCGCGGCCGACATCCTCATCGGTGACGCCATCGGGAGAGGCAACCTTCTGGTCATGAACCAGCGACGCCATCCACTGATAGGCCTCGATCGTGTTCGGTGAGTCGAGCAGGATATCGTTGGTCTTGGAATTGATCAGCTCGCTGTCGTTGGACATCACGAGACCCCAGCGGGCGAACTGGCCGGGGGCCGCAATACCGCTGATGCCTTCCGAGCCGAGCTTCTCGGTGATTGTCTTCGAAACGGCAAGAATATCTGCGAAAGTCTTCAGCGAGGGTTCCGTCGTAAAGCCGGCACGCGCCAGGATGTCCCTGTTGTAATAGAGGACAGGCGTCGAGGAGTTGAACGGAACGATGTAGTTCTTGCCGTTGTAGACGCCGACCTCACGTGCATAGTCGTATAGGTCGTCCTTCAGCGGGTCGGCGTTGAAATAGGGCGTGAGGTCGATCAGCGCGCCGCGGTCGGCGAAGAGACCGTAGCGGGTGACTTCCATGATGACGGCATCCGGCGCACGTTTGGCGGGAATGGCCGCCTGCAGCTTGGCGACGATATCATTGTAGTCACCGACGAATTCGCCTTCGATATGGATGCCGGGATTGGCGGCTTCGAAATTGGCGATGATCTTGTTGAGCGCCTCGCCGGAGGATTTGCTGAAGCTGTGCCAGAACTTCACGGTCGTATCGGCATGCGCCGAACCGACCATGGACATCAGGGCGACAATGCTGGCTGCGACTGTATTCTGCAATTTGTTTGACATAAATTTCTCCTCTGCAAAAAAAATTGCATTCCGTTTTGGCGACGATTAGCGCGCAGACGAGACAGTTTCTTGAAGGCTGTGTGAAGTTTTGGTGACGGAGGAGGTGGTGCGATCCCCGAGCCGCTATGCGCAGCGGAAGAGAGCTTCAATCCCAGCGGAAGCGAATGGGCCGGCGAGCGGCGATCTGGTTGGATTTTCGTAGGTTAGCGCGAATGAAGTTGCTTTCCGGTACGCGCAATAACGTTCTTCTGCTGAAAGTTGACTCCAGCCTATCAACATCGTTCCGGGTGGGCTCAGCGTGCGCCGCGGGCGCTTTGTGCTTTGCACGTCGCCGACAGCGTGATATTCCCGACAACGCCCGCCTTTATCTCAAATGCTAAATAGAGATCATATGTCCCAGCAAGAAGACGCGGCGAAGACGTCGCAGATGGATGCAGCCCCACAGCCCGTAGCAAGACCTCAGCGCAAATGGCTGGGTGATATCGAACGCCTCAAAGGATTGGCTATCATCCTCGTCGTCTGGGGGCATACCTATGACGCTGCCTTCCCTGTATGGGCTATTGATCTGCGCAAGGCGATCTATGCTTTCCATATGCCGCTCTTCATGTTCCTGAGCGGTTATGTCTTCGTCTATGTCGGCGCCCACAAATTGAAGGGTTCGTTGTCCGCCTATACGTCGAAGCGAGCAAAGCGGCTTCTTATTCCGTTCTTCATTATGGCCGCGATCGTCATTCTCGGAAAATTCTTCGCGGGCCAGTTCGTATCGGTCGACAAACCCGTCAATGACCTGCTGCTCTCTGTCCAGCACGTCTTCATCCACACCGAGCAGAGCCCATCCATGTTCGTATGGTACCTGATCGTACTTTTCTACTTTTCGATCGGTACGACGTTTCTCTTCTCGCGCATGAATGTAAGCCTGAACATATTGTTTGCGGCGTCGATCATCATGTTTGGCCTGCATGTCGTGATGTTCTACAGTGACGCGATATTGGACTACATCTATATAAACCGCATCTTCATGTTCTATGCCTTCTTCATGGCCGGCTGCACTGCCTGCCTGCACAGGGGCGTTTGGGAGCCGTTCGTCGAGCGGTATTTCATTCCTGCAATAGCTGTCTTCCTCGTGCTTCTCTATGTCTCGTTCGATTCCGAATGGCGCTATTTTCTCGTTGGCATGGCATCGCTCGTCGTGTTCCATGGCCTCATCCGCTCCCGGCTTTGCAATCAGAACCGTCTCCTGGAATTCATTGGCCAGAACGCCTTTGCCATCTATCTGTTGAACACGATGTTTGTCGGTGCGGTGAAGGCCGTCTTCGGGCGGTTCTTCTCGGTCAGCGATCAGGCGCTGCTGCTTCTCGTGCTTGCAACAACGGCAGGCGTTGTCGGGCCAATTATCGTCAAGTATGCGATCGGCCGCATCGGATCGCTGCGTCCAATTGCGGCTGCCATGGAATGAGGAGAGAGGCGCGGTCAGAACGGGCCGCGTATTCAGTGCAGCTTAGGCTGAACCAGCGGAGCAGCCACACTCTCTGTTTCAGGTAATTTCAGGCGGCAAGTGCTTGACAAGTTGCCCATCGAAAACGGCTTTCCCAACAAGGAAAGCCGTTTCGGTCACTTCCCGCTTCAGCTGGCGGTGCGTGTTCTCGCTTCGGAGACATCAGTCTCATCATCGGTCGGTACCGTCCGGTAAACCTTCTGGCGTTCGTCTTCGACGCTCTTGCTGCCGGCTTTCTTGGACCAACGCTTTGTCGCCGTCGTCGTCAGGTTATAGAACGCATAGGCTATAACGATTGTCAGGATCAGGCTCGTTGAGAACTGTAGCCAGTAGTTTCCGGCAAGGACAAGCCCGACGACAAACCATACGTGCAGATGCCAAAGATACATCTCGTAGCTGATGCGCCCGCCCATCTGGATGGGTCGCCATTCTGCCAGGCGAACGAGTTTCTCCGTTGCTGTTCCGAAAACAAAGGCGTTGATCAGCAGAAACATGCCGAGACCGTGAACGGTGTAGCGGAAGGTATCCTGGAAAAACTCATTGCGGAAGGCAATGCCGCCAAGCAGAAGAATGATGGCAAACAGGAAGGTCTTCCAGCCACGAAATTTGACCAAATGGTTTCTGGTTGCTTCATTCGCGAGCCCGAATGTCAGCAGGCAGCCCCAGGCGATCGAATCCAGGCGCGTCAGCGTAAAATAATAGTTGAAGCTTTCCGGGTCTGTAACGGTGCAGGCGGCCAGGATGCGCAGTACCAGGCTGAAAATCAGGACGCCGATAAGAAGAGTAACGCGAGAAGACCATGTGCGCAGGGCCAGAAGCAGGAACGGGAAGAACATATAGAAATGCTCTTCGACAGCCAGCGACCACAAGGGACCGTAGCTGTGAATTCCTTCGGGCATCGGAGTGAAGACATTCATCACGACCGGTACGTTGCCGAGATAGAAGATCGCCAGCAGAATCTGGCTGAGCACCACGTTTTCGCGATCGAAAATCAGGTAGATCGGCAGGGTTATCGCGATCATCAGAAAAAGCGGCGGCATCAACCGTAGAAATCGTCGGGCAAAAAAGCGCGGCAGGGACATTTTCCCATAATGCCGTTCTTCCGATAGCAGCAGCCTCGAGATCAGAAATCCGCTGATCGCGAAGAAAATTGTGACGCCGAAACCGCCGGGGATCGCGGCAGAGAGGCGGAAATGCGCCACGACGACGATCAGGACCGCGGCAAGCCGCAAGCCGTCAAGACCTCTTATGTAACCATAGGCGGGGCTGTCGGCCGGCGGCGGGGAAGCAGGTGCTAGCAGCGTCATTGAAAGCCTTTCGTTCGCTCGATTTTCATCGATGATTCAAGCAAGATTTTTACCGCTGTCACCCATGCACGCCGGTCTATGCTTCCGCGTGTCATTATTGGCAGCGGTTATGTCTGTCGGTACCTGAGAAGAGCCGAGAACGATTTTGTCCCTGCTTTCTTAGGACCCCAGAGTCATCGCGTCCAGAAGCATTTTCTCTCCGGCTTCAATTCGGATAGGAGAAATTGGCGACGAATTCCGATATGATACCGCATTGCAACAAAATTCGGAACGGTTCCTAGCGAGATCACAATATTTCGCGAAATTGTCACAGTCGCGCCGTTTGCGCTTCCTTCCGTTGTGCTACGGTGCCAATCGAAAATGGCTCGCTGCTATGCTGGCGTGAAGGGGCTTATGGCTTGGCACGGCTGCATTCCGTTGATAGTCTTGGGCCTGATTTAAGTGTAGAAGCTGGAGAGCGCTCCATCGCCAACCCTTCCAAACGGCTCCAGAATTCCGTCAAAGCTGCCCGATGAAGCTCCAGGACGTCTGTTGCGGTCGACATCGATGGCCGGACGCCAGGTTCATCTCTTCGGTCTGATATCAATACCTGCCAAGGAACCAGTATGCACGAAATCTATCAGAAGGTATTCGGTGTCGGCAAAGCTATCAAAGGTCTCGACGGCCTTCGAGCGATATGTGTTCTCTTCGTTCTGACCGATCATGCAGGCCTGACCAAAAGGTCGGAGTCGGGCACGCTTGCCGTTTGGGTATTCTTCGCCTTGAGCGGCTTTCTCATCGTGCCAATCCTGTTTCGGGCGCGGCAGCGCATCGAAGCGGGCAGCTCCGATGCTCCGACCGAGATCGTGCTTTTCATGCGCAATCGAGCCTTGCGGATATTCCCGGTCTATTATCTGACGCTCGCTTTGATCTTCCTGTCGACCGTCACCGTCGTCGCGGGCGACAATGTCGACAAATTTTACGGCAGTATCAGCTGGCTCCTGACCTACACGACGAATGTCTATATCGGCTTCGTCAGACATGATTGGCTGGGGCCGTTGTCTCACCTGTGGACGCTTGCGGTGGAGCAGCAGTTCTACGTGCTGTTCCCGCTGCTGTTCATCTGGCTGCCATCCCGATTCTGGCGGTCCAGCCTTCTGATATTCCTGKTTCTGTTGCTYGCGGTTTCGAGCCTGTGGGTGTTCGGCGACGAACTCATGTTCCGCGTCAATTCGCTGTCGGGCTTTTATGCTATTACAGTTGGCGGAGTTTTTGGCCTCGTCGCCAGACAGCTTGGCGCGGTCAACTTACGTTTTTCCGGTTTGGCGATCCTTGCGCTCGGTGTGATTCTGGTTCTGCAGCACCTCTATTTCATTTTTGGCGGACATCCGAACGCAGCCCTGATCATTGCTCCGCTTCTGTCCGGATTGCTGATCTTGCTGGTGACGGTCTGCCAGAACTCTAGCGCGACCCGATTTCTTGAGCTTCCGCTGATCCGCGGCGTGGGCGTTGTCAGCTATGGTTTCTACCTGTTTCACGGTCTGCTGCTTGGTCCGTCAGGACGGCTTGTCGCGATAGCAACGGGGATGCGGGACGGGACGGTCTTCCAGATCATGCAGATTGTTACGGCCTTCATTCTGACGATGGTCGTATCGATTGCTTCCTTCGTCTTCTTCGAAGAGAAGATCATGCAGATGAAGAAACGGCGAGCGGCGCCCACAACCGTTGCCGCCGGTTCGAATGGCTGATGAAACTTGCTGCCGGTTTGATCGCTCTCTTTCTTCTGCAGGGGGCTGATGTGGCCGCGGCAGGACTGAAGATCGCAACATTCGGAACATCGCTAACGGCGCGGGGCGGGTGGCAGGCAAGTCTCGAGAATGCTCTCGAGCAGTGCCTTCACCGTCCCGTTGATATCACCGTTGTGGCTAAGAGCGGCTCAACGACGGAATGGGCCTTATCTTCTGTGGACCGCGTGATCGCCGAGCGCCCGGATATAGTGCTCGTCGAGTTTTACGCCAACGATGCTGCCCTGAACCGCTGGATGGGGGTCGGCGTCAGCCGGCGGAACTTTTCAACCATCCTCGAAAGGTTGCGGATGGGACTGCCCGATGCACGAATCTTCATGATGGTGATGAACCCGATGTCGGGCTTGCGGGGGGCGATCAGGCCGTTTCTAGAGAGCTACATTTCGGCTCACCGCAGCGTTGCCGCAGAATGGAACGTTGCGGTCATCGATCATAGCGCCGGCTGGGCGAAGTTATCGAGTGACGAGCTCTCGACGGGCATCCCGGATGGCGTCCATCCGACCGCTGCGGCTGCGGCAAGTGTCATGGTCCCGACAATCGTCGAGGCGATTGGCGGGACATGCTCCGACTGACGTCGGTTCAGGCAAGATTATCATGCCCGAAAGAAGGCTCTCGACGACATCTGAATGCATTGGGCGCTTTAATGAAGTTCGCCAATCGATTGCCGGTTGGCAGCGATGTTCGGTCAGCGATTGTTGTTTGATCTTGGCTGGACGATGGCGGGGCCGGGCGCTTCTTTGTATTTGATCTTCGCCGGCACGCCGACAGCGATAGCTCCGGCCGGCACGTCCTTGACGACGACGGCGTTCGCGCCGATGACAGCACGTTCGCCGATGACAACGGCTCCCAGGATCTTCGCACCCGCGCCAACGTCCACTCCATTGTGCAGGATCGGAACCTCGTTGGGCTTGTCGGCCGATTTGTTGCCGATCGTCACACCTTGACGCAGACGGACGTCATTGCCGATCCGCACTTCCGAATGGACGATAATCGATCCGAAATGCTCAATGACACATCGCTCGCCGATCTTCGCGTTGGCTCCGATATATATTCCGAAAARGATCTCGGAAAATTTAATAAGAAAGAGGTGAATGACTTTCAGTGGCAGACGGATAGGCGCGAATTTTATCGAACGTACAGCGCTTCCGTATCTGTGAAAGGCAAGCGCCCAGAAGCCTTGTGAGATCAGCGCTCTCTTATGACTTCGAAAGTCTCCAGCTATTTCTCTAAACATGACGACTCGTTTCCTTGGAAAATTACGCCTTTTTCCAGGCTCTTATCATTCGCGCTCTATTCCACCATCCACGCAGGGCGTCCCGGTCGAGCAGCCCGATACCAACAACATAAGTGGCGACGAACAGCATTCCCAGCATCAGCGCCTTCAGCAATATGGGATAATCCGGTGAGATGGCATAAGACCTTGTCAAATGAACCGCGGCTAAAGCGGCGAGGGCCGACAAGAAGAAAGCTCCGCACTTACTTATCATTGTTTTTACTGAAACCTCAGTTTTATGAGATCCGTAAAGTATACCTCCAACAATAACTGTTATATGGCAGCAAACATATGCTGTTACAAGTGTAAACACGCTGCTATGTTGAAGAATAGTCAACATCGCCGCGACGAGAAGTGCGGCGCAGCATTGCATGCGGAAAACGACACGCGGCAAGCCCCATGCGTTCAGCATGACCTCATTACAGTAACCGATGGATTGGGCTGCTCCGAGAATCGCCGCCAGGAACATGATGTAATCGGAATCTATGCCGTTGCTTCCAAAGCAGATGCGGGCGATCTCAGGCGAAAGCGCCGCGATGAAAATGAAGGCCGGCGCGGAAATCATCGAAAGCGATCGCAGGCTCGTATAGAATGCCTCCCTGAGGAGCGGTGGCCGGTCAACCAGACGGGAAAAGTGCGGGAGATTGACGTCGACCATCACGGCGGTCAGCATCTGTGCGACCACCGCCGGAACACGCGATCCCATGATATAGAGTGCGAGTGCTGCTGGCCCGAAAAAAATCGGAATGACGATCTCGATCATTCGAAGCGAGGCGTAATTGAGCACGCGGGAGCCGAAGATACCCAAGGCGTAATGGAGAACGTGCTTCATTCCGGTAACTTGCGGAGCAGCAGGCCGCAACACGGGAGGGTACCAGAGAAAGGCGACGTTTATCAGCGTGGTCGCCAGCAGCTGGCCGACCATGCTGTAGACGCCGAAACCCAGGAAAGCCATAGCCAGTCCGGTCAGTGCGCCGAACACGGTTGACGCTAGTGAACGGAACGCAAGACGCTTGAACTGAAACTCCTTGCGCAGCAAGGCCTGCGGAACATAGCCAAAGCTGTTCAGAACCAGCGAGAGGCCAACGAGTTGCAGTACCGGCTCTATGCCTGTGACGCCAAGGAGGCCGCCGATTTCGGCGGAGAAAAGCGTCAGCAGTCCATAAATAAGGACGGCAAGGCCGAAGTTCAGGATCAGGATGCTGGTCGCCATGCCGCGCGTGACGTCCTGAGTACGCACGATTGCATCACCGAAACCGTTATCGGCAAACAACTCCGTCAGTGATACAAGCGCGTAGGCAGCAGCGAACATCCCGATCTCGGTTTTATCGAGAATACGGGCCAGCACGAAAAAGGTGAGGATCGTGCCAAAGCGCGGTCCCCAGTTACGAACAGCCGACCAGAGTACGGAACTACGATTCATGCGCGCCTCGTTTTGACATTGAGCGAAGACGTCAAGAGCTTCTCACCGCCATTACGCATTCCGCACCGCAGCAATATAGCTTGAAAGCGGCAGTTTTCCGCTCATCACCAAGGATGCGCCGACAAGAAGTTTGCGTATGAAGGCGACTACGCCGGGCAGGCTGCGCTTCTTGTGAGCGGCGATGGCATAAAGCGTCCCCGGGAAATATTTCGGCTTGAGGCTTGCGTCGTGATCCCGGTGGCCGACGAGCGCGGCATCCGTAAAAAGCGTGCCACGGGCGAGATAGAAAGCGCGTATCGCGTAGTCGGTATCCTCGCCGCCATTGAGACGAGCACCGACTCCCAATGTTTCGTCGAATGCCGCCAAGTTCGGCAGCAGCCGTCCGCGGAAGAAGAATGTGTTCGATGATGCTCTCGATATCACTTTCTGCAATGCAGGTGCTTCCGTTGCCAGAACACTTCGGATTTCGGGTGTTGAGCTATAGCGGCAGAACCAAAAATCAATCTCCGGCTTCTCTGAAAACAGATTGGCAACCAGCGTTAGAAATTTTTCCGGATACCAGCAATCGTCATCAGGGAAGGCATAGATGCTATCGGCGGTTACGATTCCGGCCTTGGCCACGTCCTGAAGAAGGAGATTGCGAGCCGCCGAAAGCGAAATCTGATGATTGATACGTCGTGTGCTGATCCACTCCGGAAAGTCGGGATCGGCGGCATCGTCGGGAATATTCTGCAGAAGAAGATAAAGGTGGACATCGATCGAAGGGTCTGCGGCCTTGGCGCTTGCAATCGAATCAATCATCCTCTGGAGATGCTCGGAGCGACCCTGCTTTAGATTACTTGTCGAGAAAAGTGTGATTTTCGGCATGACTACTCTATTGTTCGAGAATATGTCAGTAGAGCTGTTTAACCTTCAGCGTGCGGCACGGCGTGCGGCCCTGATCTTGCGGTGCAACATAGACATTGCGGTCGGGGTTGAAAAGGAGAAAATGGCCGGTAAACGTTAACTTTGCCGCAAACATCCCTTTATGGTTATCTGCCACGAACAGCACGGCCAATCACCGGAATCGGAGAGACATATGCCAATGGCTTCAAAGGCCCGCCGGAAGGCAGAGCCTTTCAATCGCGTTGTATTGTGGCTGATTTTTGCCCTGCTGGTATCCGGAATTCCGGCAAGCGCCGAAGAGCCGCTTCGATATCTTTTCGAGCTGCCAGCTGGCAAGGTTCAAGATGCCGGTGCTGGCAAGAAAGCTCGTCCTTTCATATGCCCGGTACCAGTCGCGCCATTGATCGACATGAGTAAGCTGTTCAGCTTTTATAAGCCAAGCTACACGCAGTCGGAGGTCGATCCAGTCGCGATGAAAGCCTTCGCAAAGCGCTTGTGGCCGACAGGTGCCGTGACGAAGAGCATGCTGGAAATGATGCAGACGGCGCTTGACGTGCCAAGACAGCGAAGAAACGCCGCCAATTGCATCGTGCGACAGACCCGCGTCTGGGCGGATGCCAATGCGCTACTCGGCGGGGTCGAGGACAATGATCCGCTCGGACATCGTCAGGCGGTTCTCGCAGGGGGGTGGACAACGATTTCCTTTTCGAACGCCTATGCGGTGGCAAAGGAAATCGCGCCGCCGCCAAGCTCTGCCGATGCGCCCATCAGGGCCTGGTTCACCAAGCTTTCGGATATGCTCGTTGCAGAATTCACGCCGGCGCCGCGCGAGCCCAAATATGTCTGGCTCGACGGCAACAGCAACCATCGATACTGGGCCGCGGCTGCAGTTGGCCTGATGGCAGTTCATCTGCAGGATCGCAAGCGGTTCGACTGGTCGATGGATATTTTGAAGTCAGCGCTGGATGAAGCGCCCTATGACGGCGGATTGCCGCGTGAGCTTTCCCGAGGCGGACGTTCGCTGAAGTATCAGAATTTCGCCATGGATGCGATCGCGATCCTCGTGCGGCTTGCCGATGTCAACAATGTCACGCTCACTCCTGACCAGGAAAAGAGGTTGCGGGCAATCGCCGGATTTGCCGCGACGATGTATCTCCACCCCGACCAATTGGAGGCAAAGATAGGATATCCTCAGGAGGTCGAGCCCGGTATGGTCACCTGGATCGATGTTCTACTGCCGCATTTCAGGAGCCGCGATCCGGAGCTTGCCGAAAAGCTGGACGGGATAGCGCGACCCTTGCGGCCGATGACCAATACCTTCGTCGCTTTGCCTGCCACCCGCCTCTTCGAAAATGGTGGGCGCGACTAAGAGACTAATGCCTATGCCTTTCGGACATTCGTGCCGCTCTTCCTCTGATCGGCAGCACGCTCCGCTTCGGGGATGTCAGCGAACAGGAAGCGGCCGTAGGGGCCGACCTCGATGTTTTCGCGAATGATGGTTGCTGGATTGCCGGCTGCGATGCAGCGCGACGGTATGTTCTTGGTCACGACGCTTCCTGAACCGATGACGCACTCGTCGCCAATCTCGACACCCGGCAGGATTATGCTTCTGGCGCCGATGAAGCAGTGCTTGCCGATCTTGGTGTTGCGATAAAGGCCACGCGTTCTGTCGTGAGTAAGAATGGCCACGTCGAATGCGACATACGACTTTTCGCCGACATAGATGCCCTTGGGATAGGTCTTGTCCAGCCGAACGCTCAGCGAGAAGGTTGCCGTCGGATGAATGTTCATCCCCCAGAACCTCGTATAGTAATGGTACTTAGCCTTTACCAAAAGCGATCTCAGCCAGAGGAATTTGTTCAAGCTGCGTGCCATTAAACACCATCTCCTTGTTGCGCGAACATCTCAGTTCTATCGGTGCCGAACGCGGGGCATATAAAGCATGGACAACAGGCCGGTGGAAGCTGCTTTGTGTGCAGTGCCAGAAAAAGCTTTGGATTGTCCGTTGTCATTTTGGGTGGCGCCTCCCCGAATTTCTGTTAGCGTCGCAACGCCATCAGGGCGGGCAGAACCTTTAGGCTCATCCTGACGGGCCTGATGGTTTCATCACGCCGCACGAGATCCGAGTAGGCTCTATCTCATTCTTTAACCCCGAGGCATTTTCGCATCGCAGGACCCGATATGAATGAGACATAATGTTTTTCGCGTTGTCTGCATCATCGTTTCTCTCCTTCTCCTCCTCGTTTCCGTCCAATACGTCGCCGATCTTTGGCCCATGGCGATCGTCGGTGCGCTGCAGATGCAGATCGGTGCCGTGTGCCTTGCCATCATCCTTCTTTCCGCTTTCTTCGTGCGGCACTGGTATAGCCTGCTGCTCGGCACGGCTTGTGTCGTGTTGATCGCGCACCCGATTCTGGCGCTCAGGGAATTTGCTCAGGCGCCTGAGCCAGGTGCGGTGCCGGCTTTGCGCTTGCTGTCGATCAAGATTGTCGATGAAAAGGTGGACGATGTGGCACTAGGACAGGCGATCGACCAGGCCAATGCCGACATTCTTGTCGTGACAAGTGCCAGCTCTCTTGCCAGCCGGCGTGATCTCGCCCGCCAATCTTATCCATTTCACGTCGGCTGCGACGATCCAGCCAGTTCACGCTGTACCGTCATGCTTCTGTCGCGCCGGCCTCTTGCGGATCCTCGTTTCCAGCAGCTGAGCCCTATTGGCAGTGAGTTGGCCGCCGCTTCCCTTTCTATTAATGGAATGCGTGTGCGCGTTTTTGCCACTCGTCTTTCCAAAATGTGGTTCGACACATTCCATAACTTCGAGCTCTTCACCATTACACGCACGCTACGGGAGACCCGCGAGCCTGTTCTGCTGGCCGGAGATTTCAGTGCGCCCGTCATCGTGCCAGACATGCGGTGGTTCCTTGGCAACAATAGGTTGAGCAGCACCTATCCGGAGCCGGCCACCTGGCCGGTCTCTTTCGGCCCCCTCGGCATCAGCAACGATCACATCTTTTTCAAAGCGCCGTTTTCCGTCCTGTCCCTCAAACGCACCGATGAAAGGGGGCAATCGGGATATATTTCGCTTCTTTCCGATGTCGCAATCAAGACGGAATAAGATTCTCGTTATGCGGGAGTTTTTCGCCTTTCGGTCGCGGGCTGTCTCGGATTATTCCAAAAAAAGCGATAGTTGATTAAAACTTTAACGGTTGTTTGATGCCGATCTTAAAACTGTGGCCCTCAAAATAGCTCCTGCAGCACTGATGCTCCTGGAGATTTTGATGCCCAGCACGATCTATCTCGATGCCACAGCCGGTGAAGCCGAATTGCGGAAAGCGCTTGCGACCGTCGCCAATGGTGGCGGCACGGTTGTCCTGGCAAAGGATGCCGATATTACGGTCAGCAAGGCCATCTATGTCGCAATCGGATCAGGCGATGTCACCATAGATCTCAACGGCGGCACCCTGCATCAGGTCACGGCTACTGAGAGAGTTCTCGGCGTTGGGGGAGCGGAATCGCCCCTACAAAGCGTCACGCTCGGATCCGACGCATCGAACAATGCAACCATCACCTATGCAACCCTGCCACAGAACATACAGGTCGGCAGTTGGATAAAGGTGACTGCAGATGACAGCCTGCCAGGAGACCACATAGATCCCGGTGATGCGGGCCAGACGACGAAGCTTGGGCAGGCGGCCAAAGTCATCGCCATCAATGGTAACACGGTCGTTCTGGAGGGCTCGCTCGTCGAGCAGAACCTTTACGCGACCAATGTCCGTGCGACCGTCTATGCCGAAGGCCAGTTTACGATCAAAAATGGCACGATCGACGGCGTGAGCGGCGAATACAGCACGACCGGCGGCGATCTGCTCAACCTGCGCAATCTGGTCGATGCGGTCGTCGATAACGTTACGATAAAGGACGGTTCCGGTGGCATCAATATCGTTAACAACGTCAATGCCCACCTGACTGATATCATCGGCGCCAATCTGTATGCTGCCATTCACACCGGCGCATCGTTGAACACGCTGATCGACGGCCTCTTTGCCGAGCACGTCGGCCAGGCCATTGCGGTTCAAGGCATCGGAACGATCGCAAACGCCGCAAGCGCATCGGCCTATGGCGCCGAAATCAATTTCCTTGCCAAGAATTCGGTCGTCTACGACGCATCGAACTCGGCATACGACTTTCATTCGGAGAGCCGGAACGGGGTCTATACGGATGATCTTTCGTTCTATTCGCGCATGTTCGGCGATTTCCGCGGCATAGGAAATTCCTTCACGAACAGCGGCAGTGTCGGCGATGCCTACGGTATACAGTTCTATGAATATGGCGATGGCGACGCCCGCAATTCGCTTGTCGACAACCTAATCCTGCGTGAAATACAGAACTACGCCTTCATCATATCGAATTCGCCGGAGGCGAATATCGTCAAGAACAGCGTCTTCGAGAGCCTTCTGCAGGGATACAACATCCCTGAGTCGATGGTCAAATTCATCAATACGGTGCTGCTCACTGGCGTCGTGCCCGGGAATGACACCCTTGTCGGCACGGCGGCTGCCGACAAGCTTCTTGGCGGTCTGGGCGCTGACAACCTCTCGGGCGGCGACGGTGACGACTATATCTGGGGCGGTGACAAAGCCGATTTGCTTACCGGTGGGGCCGGACACGACCGCTTCGCCTATCATGCGCTGGGCGAAGGCGGAGATACAATCACGGATTTTCAAGTCGGCGCGAATGGCGACGTTATCGATGTCTCGGTTCTAGCCGCGCGCTTGGGATGGGGAAGCGGTAGTGACCTGATCGCAGATGGCCATATCCGGGTCATCCAGAGCGGAACATCAACTGTGGTTCAGGCCAATGACGGTCAGGGCTGGTCTATGCTCGCCATGTTGCAAAATACGGTTACCGCGAACTTCGATACGCACAATCTCCAGACGTCGCTCTCTGCGACCATGCAATGGGCAGACGACACGCCTACGTCTCCTTCGACGCCCCCCACACCACATACAGGCACGGACAGGGCCGATAGTTTCGCCGCCGGCAAAGGTGCCGATCTCTATTACGGTTCCGCCGGTGACGACAGCTATGTCTTCAACGATACCCGTGATCACGTCACCGGCGAATTGGCCGACGGCGGCAAGGATACGATATGGTCTTCCGTCGGCGTCGATCTCCGCGGCGAGTCATTCGTCGAGAATTTGCGGCTTACCGGGGCCGCCGAAATCAGCGGTATCGGCAATGCTCTCGCCAACATGATTAGCGGCAATGCCCAGAGCAATACAATCGCTGGCGCCGGCGGCATTGATTCTCTTTATGGAGGTGGTGGAGCGGACACGTTCCACTTTGCCGAGATGGGGGCGGCAAACAAAGATACCATCTGGGACTTCAGTGACGACGATAAGATCATGCTATCGGAGTCGGTATTTGCGGGGCTCGATTCAAATGGCGATCATATTCTTGATGAGGCGGCGTTCACGATCCTGACCAAGGTAGGAGCATTTACGACGAGCAGCGGACCGCAAGTGATCTACAATTCGGCAAGCGGCGTAGTCTCTTACGACGCGGACGGATCTGGCGGGAAGGCGGCGCAGGACATCGCTTTTATCGGTGCAAACAAAGCGTTCTTCGGTTATGACGACGTGATATTGACCTATTGACCTCGGGTAAAAGGGGCAATCGATCTTTAGTACTGCCACGGATGGACCCATGGACGCGAGTTGTCGTCCAAATTTGGGCTGATTTGATGTAGATATCTCAACAAGCGCTAAGTTGTTTTATCTCTTGGCTTTCCTGCTGTGTTGTTATGCTCTCTCGAGGCGCATGTTGACATTAATTTTGTTGAGAGATTCTATTTTACCCAAAATTTATTTTATTTTAGGTTCGAGATCGGAGGCGCGACCTTGCCGTCGCAGTGTCGCATATCTTTTAAGACGTTTCTGTGATGTTACAGAGTAGATCGCCGGAGGGGGAATTACCTTTGAGCGCTGTTCAGAAGGTGTCGAAGATTTGAATAATTTGATAGCTGGCTTTGTGCTGCCACGGAACAAGAACACGGGTGCCGAGGCTTTCTCGCGCTGTAAGAGCGCGTTCGTGGTCGTCGCACTGGCAAGCGCTCTGGTCAATATTCTCTATCTGACCGGTTCGTTTTTTATGCTGCAGGTTTACGACCGCGTCATTCCCAGTCGAAGCATCCCTTCTCTCATCGCGTTATCGCTGCTCGCACTTTTTCTCTACGTTTTCCAGGGCGTTTTCGATGTTTTGCGCGGCCGTATGCTCGTCCGTATTTCCGGCGTCTTCGATGAGGTGCTGAGCGGGCGTATTTTCAACTCGGTCATGATGGGACCAGTCAAAACAAAGGTTGACGGCGACGGGCTGCAAACCCTTCGCGATTTTGACCAGATTCGCAGCTTTCTTTCGAGTTCTGGCCCGGCGGCGTTTCTGGACCTGCCCTGGATGCCCATCTACATTGCGATATGCTTTATGTTTCATCCGATCATCGGCGCGATTGCCATCGGAGGCGCATTGGTTTTGGTCGCGCTGACATTCCTCACCCATCGAGCAGCACAGGTGTCCACAAAACAGGCGACCGAACTCGGCAATCGGCGCAACGCTTATCTGCAGGCCGCCCAGAGGAACGCCGAAGTCGTTCAGGCCATGGGAATGAGGGGCGACTTGGCCGACAGGTGGCTCGAACAGAATGATGCATACCGGATGATGTCGCGCGCAGGTTCCGACACTGGCAACGTCTATTCCACGATCTCCAAAATTTTCCGGGCGGTCTTGCAGTCTGGAGTGCTTGCAACTGGCGCCGTTCTGGTGATCGAAAACCAGGCGACCGGCGGGATCATTATCGCATCGTCGATCCTTACGTCGCGATCACTGGCGCCTGTCGAACAGGCGATTGCCAACTGGCGAGGGTTTGTTTCAGCCCAGCAAGCATGGAAACGTCTCAAGACTACCTTCCGTGAATTGCCGGAGAACACGACCCCGCTCAGACTACGTGCACCTTATCGCCAGCTGACGGTGGAACAGCTCGTGAGTGGCCCCCCCGGCAGGCAAGACTTCACCATCGCGGGAATCAGCTTTTCGGTCGATGCAGGTAGCGCTGTCGGCGTAATCGGTCCCAGTGCATCCGGTAAATCGTCGCTCGCCCGCGCGATTACCGGGATCTGGCCTGCCTATCGCGGTTCGGTCCGGCTTGACGGCGCTGCACTCGATCAATGGGATGACACCGCCCTTGGTTCACATATCGGCTATCTGCCACAGGATATCGAGCTTTTCTCGGGCACTGTTGCCGAGAACATCTCGCGATTTCAGCCAAATGCTGAGGCTGAAGCGGTTATTGCTGCTGCTGAAATCGCCGGAGTGCACGAGATGATCCTGCGGTTGCCGAACGGCTATGAAACCCAGATTGGTCCAAGTGGTTCGATGCTGTCTGCTGGCCAACGGCAACGCGTCGCGCTGGCGCGCGCGCTTTACAAAGATCCTTTCCTTGTTGTCCTGGACGAACCCAATTCCAACCTGGATGCCGAAGGAGAAGCTGCACTTGCAGAAGCCATTCTTGCCGTGCGCCGGCGCGGCGGTATCGTGGTTATTATTGCGCATAGACCTAACGCGCTTGCCGGTTGTGACTTCGTGTTGATGATGAAGGACGGTAAACTTGCGGCATTCGGGCCCAAGGATGAGGTGCTTGCGCGCGTTCTACGGCGGGAAATCAAGCCAATTCCGGCAGAACGATCGACCCTGAAAATCGTTGGCGACTCCCAGGAGCAGTAACATCGTGACGGTATCTGAATCTCAGCGTTCGCTACGGCGCCATTCGGTGATGGTCGTTGCAATGGCAATCTTACTCATCGGCAACATCGGGGGGTGGGCAGCGACAACAACACTTTCAAATGCCGTTGTCGGCGAGGCGACTGTTGTTATCGACGACAACGTCAAGAAGATACAGCACCTTGTTGGTGGTATTGTTTCCGAAATCTCGGTCAGCGAAGGCAGCCATGTCAACGCAGGTGATGTGCTGCTGAGGCTCGACGGGACTTCGGTTAAGGCCAATCTCGGTATCATCAACAGTAACCTCGCGCAGCTCTACGTGCGTAGAAGTCGTCTCGAGGCGGAACGACTTGGGCAGCCCAGTTTTTCAATGGACGAACTGCAGGCAAAGGGCGTCGATCTCGAAGGAAACAAACTGCTGATTGATGGCGAAATGCAACTCTTCAAGACGCGTCAATCTTCAATGGTCGGGCGCAAAAAGCAGCTTGAAGAGAAAATGGCTCAGCTTGACGAGGAGATCAAAGGCGACACCATACAACTGCAGGCGATCGACGATGCCACCTCCCTCGTCAACGAAGAGCTTGCCGCAACGGAAGAGCTTTATGAAAAAAAGCTCGTGACCATGCAAAAGATCAACAGTCTGAAACGTCAGAAGGCCGATCTTGATGGCAGTCGCGGTAGTCGGGTAGCATACCGCGCGCAGGCGGAGGGCAAGATTGCCGAGATCAAACTGCAAGTTCTTCAGCTTGATGCGGACCAAAGTGCCGAAAACTCCAAGGACCTCACGGATGTTGAGGGCAATATTGCCGAGATGGAGGAGCGTCGTATCGCTGCCCTCGATCAGCTTCAGCGGCTGGATTTGAAGGCTCCGCTGAGCGGCCGAATTTACCAGCTCTCAGTCCACACGGTCGGCGGCGTCGTCACTCCAGGCGAAACGCTTATGCTGCTGGCGCCGGACAATCGTGCACTCACGGTCGAGGCAAAGATCGCAACGCGCAACATCGACCAAGTGCATGTCGATCAGGATGTTGACATTCGATTCACCGCATTCGATCAACGGTCGACGCCTGAAGTTCAGGGCAAGGTCTTGTCGGTATCTCCAGATGCCATCACCGAAGAGCGGACAGGCGCAAAATATTATCCGGTGCGCATAAGACCGGAACCCGAAAGTCTTGTAAAGCTGCAGGGCATGAAGCTCTACCCGGGCATGCCGGCTGAAATCTTTATCAAGGTTGCCGACCGCTCAGTCATATCCTATCTGACCAAGCCGCTAACGGACCAGATGAAGCACACCTTCCGCGAGGAATAGTCGATTACTGGACTGCGTTTGGAGACCCGCTCAAAAAAGCATTGCTGAGATCGCGGGTAGAGCGACCACGGTGAATTGCGAAGGCATTGCAGCTTGGGGATTCGCTGCCGATAACCCATCAATGGGTGAGCAATAAAGATAAAGCCGCATGAGAGCAAACTCATGCGGCTTTTTGTTTGCGCTTGCTTGCTAACGAAAATCAGCTCTGCCGCTTCACCTTCTTATAGGCAGCGATCAGATTGGGGATCTGGTACGGCCATGCAAGGCTGCTTGCGACACGTTTGCGGCCAATGGCGCCCATCCGCGCACGCTCTTCCGGATTTTCAAGGAGGGCCACGATTTTCTCAGCGAAATCCTTCGCATCGTTGGCCTTTGCGTAAAGCGAGGCTTCCTCGGCGCTGCGTCTGCCTTCGGTGACGTCAAACTGAACGATCGGCTTGCCGAGCGCCATGTATTCGATGATCTTGTTCATCGTCGACTTGTCGTTCATCGGGTTGACGCGGTCGGGATTGACGCAGACGTCGGATGTCGACAGCACTTCGAGAAGATCATGGTCGGATACGCGTCCCGTGAAGGTCACGCACTCTGCAAGGCCCATTCTTTCCGCATCGGCAGCCAGGCCCTTGGCGCTTGGGCCGCCACCGACCAGGACGAATTGAATGTCGTCGCGACCCATCTGGTTCTTGATATAGGCCACGGCATCGAGAAGGATATCAACGCCTTCCTGAGCACCCATCACGCCTACGTAGCCAACGAGGTACTTTCGGCCCTTCTTGAGCGCTTCATTGGGTTCGACGGCAACGAAGCGTGAAAGATCAGGTCCGCTTCTGACGACGTAGATATCCTCGGCTTTCTTGCCTCCGCGCACCTGGGCGATTTCGCGATAGCTTTCGTTTGTCGAGATGACGACGCGAGCGCTCTTGAAGGTGATCCACTCGAAGCAGCACATCAGTCTCCAGAAGAAGCCGCGCTTTTCGTACTTAGCCTCGTAGAGCTCGGGATTGATGTCGTGATGATCGAAGATATACGGAACACCAAAGAGCCGGAACTGCCAGGCCACCAGGAAAATCAGGTCCGGCGGATTGCAGCCGTGAACTGTATCGAAGCCGTGACGGAAGAAAATCTTCCAGGCAAGGACAGTTTCCCAAAAGAGCGCGACACCATATTCCAGCAGGTAGCCTAATGCTCCGCTTGCATCGAGCGGCAGGGGATGCCGGTAAACATGGATTCCCTCGATGCATTCGTAGCGTTCGGTGAAGCCCTTTCCAGTCGGGCAGATGACGCAAACCTGCGCACCGGCGGCGGTCAAGGTCCGGGCTTCCTGCCAGACGCGACGGTCGAAGGGAACCGGCAGGTTCTCGACGACGATCAGCACTTTTCGCCCTTTCAGGGGCAAGACACTGAGATCCGTCGCATCATCCGGGGCCATATCGATTGTTTCTTGAATTGCCATCGATTGCCTACTCTCGATAATTCTCAAAGAATCGGCCCCCGGAGAGGCCGACGGCGTGTTTTTGCTTCTTAGTGCAAAGTATTTGTGTCGACTGTCTTTGCAGCCTTCACATCTATCTTTGCCAAACTTCCGTTTGTGTCGATCACCAGATCGTATTCGGTGCTTTCGGCCTCTTCCTTGGAAACCATGATTTCCGAGATGGATGGAAGGTGCGAGAAGGCATAGCCCATATTCTGACCCAGCAACTGCGTTGGCTTGACGGCCGGATCATAGATGCTGAGCTTGTACCCGGAGGTGATCAGCTTGTGGGCTAGGTTAAGCTGGGGGCTTTCGCGCAGGTCGTCGCTTTCTGCCTTGAACGCGAGTCCAAGCATGAGGATGTTCGCCTTCGGCGCGACGTCGCGCGTAACGTAGTCGAAGATGAAGCGTTTGTGCGCCTCGTTCGAACGCAGCAACGAATCGACCAAGTGATTGAAAGCGCCGACCTCCTCGGAGATATGGGCCAGTGCCCTCACATCCTTGGGAAGGCAGGAGCCGCCGAAGGGGCCACCGGGGCGCATATAATAAGGCGAGATATTCAGCTTGGTATCGGAGATGAAGATCTTGTGTACGGTCTGAGGGTCGATATCAAGCTGGACGCAGACGCGGCCGATTTCGTTGGCGAATGCGACCTTGACCGCGTGCCAGGTGTTATCGACGAATTTGGTGAACTCGGCTTCGCGGTAGCCGGTTACGAACATTGGCGCACTGATATTCTTGTAAAGCTCAGTCATGCGCTCGGACGGCTGACCGTTCTGAGTGCCAACGACGATCTTCGGCGGATTGAAGTAATCTTTGATCGCCACGGATTCGCGGAGAAATTCAGGATTGTAGACGATTTCGACCAACTTGCCGAAATCCTTGCCAAGATGTGCCTTGAAGATCGGTGCAATCAGTCCGTCGATCGAACCCGGCCGGATCGTGCTGCGGAAGACCACGGTCAACGGCTTCTCACGACCAGCGTTCACGCCCAGAGCAATCTGACGCGAGACTTCGGCAATGAATGTCATATTATGCGAGCCGTCAGCTGCACTCGGTGTACCGACGCAGACAATGGCCAGGTCACATTCCGAAAGCAATGTTCCGACCTTCGAGACGACCGTCAGGCGATTGTCAGCCAGACCTTCAGTCAGGAGGTCGTCGAGCCCGGGCTCATAGATTGGCGAATGACCGGAGAGAATGAGTTTTACCTTGTCTTCGTGAGGCTCCACGCCGACGATGGAATGACCTTCTTTGAGCAGGCATCCGGCACCTGTGAGGCCGACATAGCCAAGGCCAAAGATTGCAATTTTCATTCGCACGCTCCTGGGGTTTGTGACTGTGCGGAGATAGTCGAAAATTTACATCGATTACGCAACCGCAAAAAAATGAACGTTTTGCCGATGATCAATTTCGATCACATTTGTATAGTGCATATGACATTTTCGAAATAGCCATTCTGGGGATTTTTTCGAAAACGGGCAGGCGAAGCTTCGACTGCTGGCGGCATCGAATTGTTTTTAAACGCGTTTTTCAGTTTTCTCTTTGCTCCCTTTATGCTCGTCGGGCATGACGGCACATTTCTTGGCTGGTCGCTGCAGCAACGGCGATCCAGTCAACGAAAAATTGTGCAATGCAGCATGCACGTTGTATTTGGGGGCTCGAAAGGTCGCGATTGATCCATGAATTTGAGAAATTTAGTGCCAGCTGTGATTTAAAAACGACAAGCCCACCGCTCCCTCAAGGGGGGTCAGATGGTCTGAACTGGCTGTTCCCTGGGTCGCCAAAACGATGTTTGCAGGGTCAGAATGCCGATGGCGTCATCAAATTCAGACGCAGAATACCTGCGTTCAGAGGACGCCACCTGGGGTGATGCCATCTGAACGCTGGAATTCTCTAGTAGCGATTTGAATAGAAAGCGCCGGCCGCCAGCAGCTTCAGAGCACGGGTGACGTTTTGCGGGCCTGCGTTCGCCGACAGGCTCTTCCATGCATGCTTAAAGCCCATGCTAGGAGAGCCGATTGTGCGAACTGCAATTTCAGCCATCTTCATCTCATGGGCGGCGATGATGATATTTCTCTGCCGCTGATTGCTGACGCTCGCCAATATTTTGTCGCGCATCATGTTGTGGCCAAGAATGAGCTTGTCGATATTGCGGGAAAGCTTGTCGTTTCCGTCATAGCTATAGCGCACCATTATTTCACTGGTGCTCAGGAGCGAAGAAATCTGCGACAGACGGAACCACAGATCCCAGTCTTCACAATTCGGCAGGCTTTCGTCAAATCCACCAATATCCATGAAGCTGCTTTTGCGGATAAGCGCAACAGAAGCCGAGCCGAAGATATTTCCCTGGCTCAGATGTTCGAGCGTGATCACCCGCGGCGGCACGCGCGAAACGCTTGGCCTATCGATGTAGTCGTATTTCATGCCGCAGCCGGCTGCAGGGCATTTTTCGTCGTCCGACAGGAGCTTCAACTGCAGCTCCATTTTTTCGGGAAGCCACTCATCGTCGGAATCAAGCAGAGCAAGCATGTCGCCCGACGCCGCGCGGCAGCCTTCATTTCTTGCACCAGAGGCGCCTCGGCTTTTGCTCAGGAAAATTGGCTTAATAATTGAATGCGCTTCGGCAAGCTGGCTGATTACCGCCGGAGTAGAATCTGTCGAGCCGTCATCAACGATGACTATCTCATGTGGAACTACCGTTTGAGCTAAAATACTGTTTACGGCTCGGATGATCTCGGTAGGCCGATTCTTAACAGGTATTACTGCTGATACAGCGTAAGCCATTAGAATTCCTCGCGAATGAATCCCTACGCCCCGTTCAGGCCTAGAATGGATATTAATATTCCCTGGCGATTGCAACGCCTAAATCTCTGTGGAAATTGGCGACATTGCGGCCTGACTTTGACCTTCATAAAGAAATAATGGCGGGCCAACTGGATCCCCAGGGCCAGCATAAGCTCGATTAGCGCAGTGAAAACAAATGGCTAAGGCTTCACGTGATGCACGCTGACGGCCTTATTTATAAGTGAATGAATGCGCGCAAATTGGCTTTGAAAGGCACTGCCTGAACGCGGCTCACCGATGGTTTCCACAGGCGATGATCAATCGATATCTTTGGAATTGAGCCGTGGGTCCGACAAGCAGGGTGCCTCATGACCTGCATACTATAATGTGCGCAAAAGTCTCAAAAGGGCACTCCATGGAGGCTCGCGATCACATCTTTAAATATGATCCGTGCCAGTTCATCGCTCAACGACGTGTGAAAAAGTTTGCGACCGTGTCGCCACATGACCGACAGTCGTTGATGGATTTTCGCTCGTGGTCCGTCACATCCCGGCACCAGCCCTCCTGGCATGTTTCTGAACCTGAACATTAGTCGTTCCAGCTAGAATATCGGCGGCTCAAGACGAATAAATGAAGTCGATTGAGCTCTCAGTCGCCATTCCCCGCGACAGATAGAATGAAACGTGTCTGCGGAACGCCCTGCGGCATTGAAAGTCCGCAGGCAGCGTTGGTTTCTCGGCTGCGCTATCCCGCCTAATTGGCGTCCCTCAATATCGCTATTCTTGTAATTCCCTCTGTTGGATATTTTAACGTGCAATAGTTGCGATACTCCGCTGTTGAGCACGAGTACACTTTAAGCGAGTGATCTCGAGTTAAGTATATTTTTATCAGCCCAATTTTGTTCTCAACTTCAGGGTTTACAATAAATTAATTCTTTAATAGTCAAGGGAACGAAAGCCGACAGCGCTTCACTATAAATATCTTACTTGTGTTTCAAAGGGAGAATCGAAATGGCTAACGTTCTGGGTACCAATTCAGACGACACTCTCAAGGGTACGGCTGGAAATGATGAGATTCGTGGGCGCGACGGTAACGACGCAATCTATTCTGGTAACGGTGACGACAAAATACTCGGCGGCAACGGCAACGATCTGATCGGCAGCGGCACCGGAAAAGATGCAATCTACGGTGATGCTGGCGACGACGTAATCAACTCGCGTGGAGGCGACGACTTCGTCTTCGGTGGTGCTGGTAATGACATCATTGCCTCCGGCGACGGTAGCGACCATGTTTGGGGTGGCGAAGGCAACGACGCGATCTACGGCGGCGCAGGCAACGATTTTCTGGGCGGTGGTGTTGGCAACGACATCGTGCGCGGCGGTACCGGCGCTGATTTCATCACTGGCGATGCTGGCGATGACCGCGTTTACGGCGACGAAGGCAACGACATCGTTCACGGCAACGAAGGCAATGACCGCGTATACGGCGGCGTCGGCAACGATAAGGTGCTCGGCGACGACGGTAACGATTTCGTCTTTGGCGATGACGGCGATGACGATGTCTATGGCGGCGCTGGCGACGATTTCCTTTACGGCGGCGCAGGCAACGATTACCTTGTAGGTGGCACCGGTAAGGACACTTTCGTTTTTGAAAGCGGTTCGGATTACATTGCCGACTTCACCATCGGCCAGGACAAGCTGAAGTTCGGCGCTGCTGGTGTAAGCCAGTACAAGTTCGCCGACATCATTTCGCATGCTGCTCAGGACGGCGCCAATACCGTCATCACCCTTGATGCGAACCATATCGTGACGCTGCAGAACGTTAATGTAGCGGATCTCCACGCTTCCGACTTCCTCTTTGCATAGTCGAAAGCCGGAACGTCATAACCGGTTCGGTCTGGCTTGCAAAAAGGCGTGACAGGCGGATTGGAGATTTATTAGAGAGTTTAGGGCGGCAGTATCGGTGGATATTGCCGCCTTAATTGTGGGCAATTGAGCGTTTCCCCAGTGGCGGCTCTCGCGCCCGATGGCAGATGCTGGCGGCATTTCGAGTGCCTAGCCACGAAATAGCCTGGATACTCTGCCCAAATTGGGTGCTGGAAAATCAGGACGATGATTGCGGCGAGTCCGCTGGCACGATGCCTGAAAATTCTGGATCAAGGGAACATGCCGGGTTGCTTAATTATACGCGCGCCATCGTTCGACGCTTGATGGTGCATTGCGAAAAAATGAGGATTGAAGATATATAGGTCCTTGAATGTTGACGGCGACAGGCCGAGCACGCTTCGTCTGGAGAAGGCCATATTGCTGAATCGATGCGCCAGTTCGACAAGGACCATACTCGATTCGGTTTTGTTGATACGAAAGAGCATATCAATTACGTCCTTCTAGTTAAGTTAGGTCAATTGGAAGCGATATATGGCGTTTAGAGCGATCTTCGTCTTTTCTCTTGTGTTGCTGGTATTTAATATCGGCGCAGCCCTGCATCTTGCCGGTAGCAACGCTATTGAGAAGTCTTTTTTTATACTTGCTTCTTTCGCGATTTTGTTTCGCGGTCGCCCCGACAGAACGATATTGGCGCTTCTCTTTGCGGAATTGTTGCTTGTAATTATTCTGGGTGCATCGACGCCCTATAACGGCTTCAGTTGGTCTGTTCTATTTGTTTCTCTGAACCAGATCATTGTTCTCTTCGCGTTGCTGGCCGGAAAAACCAGCTACCGAGATCAGCAGCTCATCTGGAAAGTAACCGCGTTCCTGCCGTTGGTGTGCGTGGTCCTCGGTTTTGCCTATCAGGCCGTGGGCATCAAACCCATGATCGCCACCGAGTTTGCAACCGGTGTTCCGCGCTATCTGGGTTCGTTGTCGGCGGCAGCATTCACATCTGCGCTCGGAATGTGCGGCGTATTTGCCGGTGTGCAGTTGGTGCTTGGCGGTCAAAAGAAATACGCGGCGCTCGTGCTCATCAGTCTGCTGATTCTCGTTGCTGCTGGAGGCAGGGCGACCCTGGCGGTTTGTGTTGTGGTGACAGGTGCTTCGGTGCTCGTTCAACGCGGCGTAACCATCACGACCAAGATTTCGCTGGTGGTGATGGGCCTGGTTGGCGGTCTGGCGATCGTGGCGGTGTTCTGGGACAATTTTGCGACGCGCTTTCTGCAGAGTGGCGACAGCGGCCGCGGTATCATGTGGGACTATCTGCGTACCGTCATTGCCCAATATCCCTACACGGGCATCGGCTTCGGTCACCAGTTCTATATCACGCCGCACGAAATCGAGATTATCGTCGGTTCTACTTCAGCTCATAATGACTTCATCCGGCTGTCGGTCGAGCTCGGCAGCACGGGAATGATCATTTTCTATGTGCTGCTAAGCCTTGCCGTGCTCAAGGCCAGCTTTCGGGGTGGCCGTCCAAACGTGGTTGCTATTCTGGCTTATTCCGGCTTCCTGTTCCTCTCCAACTCAGATAATGCTCTTGCTTCGCCTCTGGAATTTCCGCTTATTTTCCTCGCGCTGCTTGCAGGGCATAAAAAGCCCGTTCCTCGACGGGTGCGTCAAAGACAGGAATTACCGGTAATGCAGCAGGTCCCGCATCAGGCTTCCGCTTCTCCAGGAGAATAACAGGAAGCTACTATTGGCTACGATTTATCGGCAAGCACTCGGTTAGATGCTGCTCTGTCCAGTAAGGCTCAGTGTCTGCATTTGGCAAGCCGCTCGACGGTTCGAGATCCAATCAGTCTTCCTGTTGAGTGCTCTTGCGGCTTGAGCGCTTGGATGCCGGATGACCTACATGCGGTTGGCCTCTATATGTTGATACCGAAAGTCTGGAGGCGGCTGTATTGCCGAGATTGCCCCGACATTGGGTTGGCTGTTGCATGAGGTCCGGGAAAGCGACCCCTAGGCCTGCAGTCGTGATACCATCGGGCGGTCGATTGAGCTGAAATAGTGTCTGCAGAACCTGATGGAAGCCGACGATCCTGCAACGCCGCAATTCTGGTCAAGGAGATCAGGTCGGGTGTTGTGACCGGCGGCGAGCTCGTAGAGCTCCACGGAACTGTCTACCTGGCGGCATTTCTGAGCAAAGTTAGCGAGCTAGCCCGCGATGGATTGTTGAAGAGCTTTAGGTCCTGTCGCAGGTGCCTCGTGTTTTGCAGGTGATCCCGCGACGGTAAGGTTTGTCGCTCTAACCCGCGCTCCACGGCCTGCTGCGAGGTGGTGCCGTATTCGAGCACTTGGCCCGGGATGAACCAGCGTCAGGCCAAGTCAGGGCAAGGGCATCTTAACTGRTCATCAGCTTGTTGGAAGAGGTGAAGACGTCGCGCGGAAGAAGCGTCGGATAGGCTCGTCAAAGCAAACCGCAGCCAAGTATGCCAACATGATTGCCGTAACCATCGTTATCCCAATCATGGTGAACAAAGCTATGCCTTCCAGCTTCAGCCGGACACATATGTATGTGCTGATAAGTACAACCGGCATATGCGTAATATATAAGGGATAGGATATCAGCCCGGAAAACTTGGCCAAGGCTTCAAATCGAGATGAAGGCTCCCTTACGGCGCCTAGCATTACAATGAGCGGGAAGACGAGTAATACGCCCACCAGTTCAAATATGAAGTTGAACCGAGTCACAGGAAACAAAAATATTGCGAGCAAGACAACGCTCAGCAAAGCCGGTGACACGGTCGGCATGTTCCTCAAGCGACCCGCCATCATCAAGCGCCCAAGCAACACACCTCCTGAAAAAGAGAATGTTACACGAATGGCTCCCTCGAAGAGTTCGCTGGAGCTATCTCCTACATCGAAACTGCCGTGATAGGTCACCATTACAATAGCGGCCACTGCCGAGGCGGCCAAAACACCCAATAATCTCGGCAGGGTGAGGTAGGTCACGGCCAGCGCATAAACTGCATTGATGGCAACTTCAAAAAACAGCGACCAGGCTGGTGAATTGAACGGGAAGAGATAATCGTTGCCCTCCACTCGTCCGAAGGGTGATATCAAAAAAGCATTCAGCGATGCAAACACAAATTCCGAAGTATTAAATTCACCTTTGGGCAACATTCTCAATATAAAAACTGCGGCGCTCAACGCCATGCCAAGTGCAAACAGAGGATATAGTCGACGTAGTCGAACTATCATAAATTGCTTGAACCCCATTCCTTGTTGCAATCTGGCATCATAGGCTATTGCAATAACGAAGCCGCTCAAGGCAAAAAAGAAATCTACTCCGAGGTAACCATGCGGCGATAAAGAGCCAAGGCCGTTTTGCCAAACGATGTGAAAGAAAAGCACCGAGATCGCGACAAGGCCGCGAAGGCCATCGAGCGTCAAATAATGCTGACGAACAGGCATAGTCCTTCACCCGCAATTAAGGTTACGCTGCAGGAATCGATAGCATGCTGCATTAGCGAAAGGAAGCGCAACAATTGTGCGCAGCACTATTTGTTGCGGCATTCCCCAGCCAAGACATTCCCCTTGGTGCCGTCACCCGTCTCAAGGACTGGTGGGCCGGATATAGTCTTAAGATTTTTGCAGTTATCGGCGACTGTGGCGCCTGGCAAAAATACGACTGATGGTTCGCGATGAAAAAATTGCTCTGAACATCGAAGGCCACAGGTCGTTTTCGGGTCTCGGACACTGCTATCCCCAATACCGTTCAAAGCTATGCGTTGTCATGCAAATGTCGAGTTTTCAGTCATGACTGAACGACGGTGTAGCGCTAAGATCGAGATGGAATGTCATGGATTTACAGCTTTATCGTCGTACATTTCTCGCCGGCTTATTATCACAATTCGGTTCCTATTTTGTCCAAAGCTCTCAGGCGCTTTCTGCCGCCATGCCGTCGATCAGGCGGGATTTGCCCGGTCTACCGCTCAAAGTTGGAGCAAAGGTTATGGGACTGGGGCACAGCTTCGTAGCCAACAGTGGTTATACGGTAATATATCCTGGGAATCCGACGCCCCGTATCGATATTGTGACAGCAAATTGGCTCGGGACCATCGGGCCGCTACGAAACGTCGATAATCGTTTTAATCTTGACTGCTGGTATGATCCGACCGTGCCGACCAAAGCAGCGGTAACGGGCAGAATGGCGGGGGCGATTGCAGGACGCGGAGGCGAGCACATACCGCAGACGCTCGCGCGATTGCCCTGGTACATTGAGCGGGCACCCGACATCGTTGTCCTGGACATTGGCACGAACGACGTTGCCAGCGATAAGATCACCCTTGAGGATGCGATAGCGCGGTACGAGGCGCTTTTGAAGCCGTTGCGAGATGCCGGGATCTGGGTCGTTTGCATGTTGCCCGTCGACCGCATCGGTCACTCAGTTGGGGCCTGGCCTGCGAGTGATCCTCGGCATGCCCTCAGCAACGGCCTTGCTGACTACATCGTCTCCATCGACGGCCGGGACGGCGTCAAAGTTGTTGACGACCGGGAGGTTCTCTCGAAGGCGATCGCCGAGGGCATCGCAATCACAGAGGACGATGTTCACTTGAACACGTTGGGCCAATGGTTGCGCTATTCCGTGCTTCTGCCGATATTGCGCAAAATGGTGACGGAAGGCGACTTCTACAGCAGAGATGTGACGTTGGCCAACCTTTCGCCGCTTGGCTGCTTCCTGGGGGAGAGAGGCAAGCGATTCGGTGTTGAAGGCGTTGTCGCCGACGGCCTTGCGGCGACACGCGGCGGGGGGCAGACGKATAAAATTACCGGATCAAAGGAAATCGTATCCGATGGCCTGGAAAGGCAGATCTTTACGATCGATCCTGCGGACAATGCAAACGACTCTCGGGTATGCACATTAACGCTGTCCTGGCCCGACATGGACCTGGAGAAACTCGGTCTCTCTGTGGGCGATTGGGTCGAAGCGGGGTTCGACTACGAATTGTCGGAGAGCAATGACTGGCTTGGGCTCGAATTTAGTCTCGAGGCGAACAGCCGACCGGCGATATGCCGTTATGCTGCTGTCGGCGGCATGGTCGTGCGCCTCAATGCGACACAAAATGGACCACGATTGACAGCGCCGTTGTCCGGGCGAGCAACCATCCCGCGCTTTAGATTGCTTGGATCGGATGATATCGCAGCTCCGGCAGATTATTTTCGGAGCTCACTTCGGCCAATCCGCCTTCACTGGAACAAGGATTCTACAGACACACTGGTCGCAAAATTCTCTCCGATCATCATACGCAAAAGTACCGATCCCCGTCCTGCCTGGAATCTGTGAAACGCGTCAGCCATTGCTCCGTCGGCGGTTGGGTCGGCAGGTTGAAGAGAGCCAACTCCATACGACTTGCTTGCCTCAGCAGCCCGGCAAAGACGTGGGCGAGGGCAGGGCGCTTGTCCCAACGCCGAATGAGGCATCTTCTGCGGATTGCAATACAACGTAGCAAGGCCCATTAAGCCCGCCAGCTCATGCTCGCCTTCACCGAATAGAAACGACGAGCCCTGCCATTCTGTGGTGAACTGGAGCAGCCTTAAACTTTTTCGGGTTTCTTGCCGACAGCAAAATAGCCGAAGCCATATTTGGTCACTTCGTTGACCGGATAAATGTTTCTAAGGTCAACGATAACCGGCTTTTTCATGATGGTCTTGAGGCGCTTGAGGTCGAGCGCGCGGAATTCGTCCCATTCGGTGACGATGACGATTGCATCGGCATCCGCGGCGATCTCGTATGGGTCGTTGCCATAGATGACCGGGCCGAGCATATCCTTTGCCGCGTCCATACCCTCCGGATCGTAGGCATGCACCGTTGCACCGCCATCGAGCAGAGCCTGGATGATCGTGAGCGACGGCGCATCGCGCATGTCGTCAGTGTTCGGCTTGAAGGTAAGGCCGAGGACCGCAATCTTCTTGCCACGCACGTCGCCATCGCAGGCGGCGATGACTTTGCGGCCCATCGCGCGCTTGCGATTGTCGTTGATCGCAACGGTCGTCTCGATCAGGCGTACCGGGCTGTCGAAGTCCTGCGCGGTCTTGACGAGAGCGAGCGTATCCTTGGGGAAGCATGAGCCGCCGTAGCCTGGGCCTGCATGCAGAAACTTGTCACCGATACGCTTGTCCATGCCGATGCCTTTGGCAACCTTCTGGATGTCGGCGCCGATCTTCTCGGAGAGGTCGGCAATCTCATTGATGAAGGTGATCTTCATCGCGAGGAAGGCGTTGGCGGCGTATTTGATGAGTTCGGAGGTGCGGCGTTCGCAGAAATAAAGCGGCGCTTCATTGAGGTAAAGCGGGCGGTAGACCTCGCGCATGACCTCGATGGCACGCGCATCCTCAGTGCCGATCACGATACGATCGGGTCGCTTGAAATCGGTAATAGCCGCGCCCTCGCGCAGGAATTCAGGATTGGAAACGACGGAAATATCCTTTTCCGGAAATTCATCTCGGAAGATCCGTTCGATTTCGTCCCCGGTACCGACCGGCACGGTGGATTTAGTCACGACGACTGTGAATCCTCTGACCGCGGCGGCGATCTCTCGCGCCGCTGCATAGACATAGCTCAGGTCCGCATGGCCGTCTCCGCGGCGGGACGGTGTACCGACGGCGATGAAGACCACGTCGGCTTCGCCAACGGAAGGGGCGAGATTCTTCGAGAAATCGAGGCGGCCGGCGCCGCGATTCTGCTGGATAATGGCTTCAAGGCCGGGCTCATAGATTGGCACTTCGCCCGCTTCGAGAGCGTTGATCTTGGCTTCAGATTTGTCGACGCAGGTTACATGGTGGCCAAAATCTGCAAAGCAGGCACCCGAGACGAGGCCAACGTAACCCGAACCAATCATCACAATGCGCATGGCGTAACCTTCATTCAACAAAAAGTGGTCCGACCATAAAGGCGGACCACTATCCGTTACAGGGGCGGAGAACCAAGTTCAAGACCGCCAAAAAGCTTAGGTTCAGGTTCTGCCGAACTCGTCGACGATACGGATGATATCGTCTTCGCCGAGATAGGAGCCTGTCTGAACTTCGATGAGTTCCAGCAGAATCTTGCCGGGATTTGCGAGGCGATGGACCTCACCGAGCGGGATATAAACCGACTCGTTTTCGCGCAACATCTGAACATTGTCGCCGATTGTAACTTCGGCCGTTCCCTTCACCACGATCCAGTGCTCAGAGCGATGATGGTGCTTCTGCAGCGACAGTTTTTTGCCGGGCGTAACGAAGATACGCTTCACCTGGAACCGATCACCATTGAAGATCGAGGTGTAGCCGCCCCATGGACGATAGGATGTGGGGTGCGTCTCGGTCAGCTTCGACGTCTTCTTCTGGCCGGCAAGTAGCTTGACGAGCTTGCCGACTTCCTGGCTTTCCTTCAACGGTCCRACATAAACAGCATCTTCGCTGGCGATGACGGCGACATCGTCCATGCCCTGGACGGCGAGGTGAACGCCATGGGTCATGACAAGCGAGTTGCGGGTGTTGACAACAGTCGTGTTGGCGGCGGCGATGTTACCGTTTTCATCCTGAACGCCGGTTTTCCATACCGCATCCCAGCTGCCCATGTCCGACCACCTGAAGGCGGAGGGCACGACCACCGCCTTGGACGTCTTTTCCATGACTGCGTAATCGATGGAGATGTCGGGGCTCTTTGCGAAGTGTTCGGCATCGAGACGCGTGAAATCGAGATCACGCGTTGCTTTGGACAGCGCCTTGTCAGCTGCCTTCAGCACATCAGGTGCATATTCCTGCATTTCGGAAAGCAGTTCGGCGACCGGGAACATGAAGATGCCAGAGTTCCAGTAAAAGCCACCGGCGGCCAGCATTTGCTCGGCCTTCTCGCGTGCCGGCTTTTCGACGAAGCGCTTGACCTCGTGCGCGCCGCTGGGAAGCTGCTTGCCGAYCTCAATGTAACCATAACCGGTCGCCGGCTCCGTGGGCGTGATGCCAAAAGTGACGAGCTTGCCCTTGAGAGCCGCATCCCGTGCCGTGCGGATGGCGTCGAAATAGGCTTCGTCCGCCAGGATTTCATGATCGGAGGCCAGCATCTGGATGATGGCCTCCTTGCCGAAATGCTCGGAGGCCAGGCTTGCCGCGGCTGCCACTGCAGCAGCAGTGTTGCGGGCAACCGGCTCCAGCAATACCGCGGCGAGCGGAATATCGAGTTCGCGGGCCTGTTCCGCCACGAGGAAGCGAAAGTCCTCATTCGTCACAACAACAGGGGCTTCGTAAAGCGCCGGATCGGAAACGCGGACCAGGGTTTCCTGAAACAGCGTCTTGTCCCCGACAAACTGGATGAACTGTTTCGGCGCGGTTGCGCGCGAGAGGGGCCAAAGGCGCGTGCCCTTGCCGCCAGCCATGATCACGGGGACGATTTTCTGTGTCATCGGATACTCTTCCTTGAAATGAACGGCCAGGTTTGTCGCATGCTTATCGGGCTTCTGCCCAGCGCTTAATTCGGGTCAATCCCGCATTCAAGAGTTCTAAGGCGGCTGCCTCTCCTTCGGCTTCCACGTAGCAACGCATTTCCGGCGCGTTGCCGGACGGACGAAAATGGATGATACGGCCATCGCGCAAGGTCACGCGCAAGCCGTCAATATCACTTTTCGAACCGACCTCGCCAATGGGCAGCAGGAATTCTGCGAGATTGGCGTTGGATCCACGCAGGTAGGTCATCAAGGCTGCGCTGGTTTCGACCGGGAAATTCTCAAGACGGTCGGCCGCCGCGAAGGGCAGTTTGTATGAGGTCGCAACGATCGAAAGCGGTTCCTTGCGGATTGCGGCGAGCGAAAGCGTTGCCAGCATCGGCAAGAAGCAATCGCGCGTGGGCAATGCTCGCACGCTCCGGCCGTTGATATCGAAGGGCGTTGCGGTCAGGAGCCCACCATTCGCCTCGAAGCCCATCACGAGATCCTTGCCTGCGGCGACGGCCTCTTCCATGCCGGCGATAACGAAGGGAGAGCCGACACGGGTGCGAATGACCTTGAAAGATCCTGCCGCTTCAATTCCTGAATTGGAGGTAACCGGCGTGACGACGGTGCCGGCGCCGAGGAAATTGGCTGATATCAACCCCAGAAGGTCTCCGCGCAATGGCGTCCCGGTTTCGTCGGCAACCAGCGGACGGTCGCCATCGCCATCGGTGGAAACAATTGCGTCAAGGCCATGCGTGGAGGCCCAGCTCTTCAGGAGGGCGATCGTCTCTTCGGAAACGGCTTCGGTGTCGACGGGAATGAAGGTTTCGGACCGACCAAGGGCCACGACCTCGGCGCCATAATGGGCGAGAATATCGACCATCAGGTCACGGGCGACCGTGCTGTGCTGATAGATGCCAATCCTCATACCTAGAAGTGCGCTTGCCGGCAGGAGAGCCGCGTTGCGCTCGAAGAAGAGCTGCAGACACGGGGCAGAGTGATCTTCCACTGCAGCCGACGCGCTCACCACAGCCTCGCCCGAGGCTTCGATTTCGGCGGCAAATCGGGTAATTGCTGCTTCGTCCGTTTTGTCGATCTCGCCGTCTGGACGATAGAATTTGATGCCGTTGCGGTCCGCAGGGATATGCGAACCCGTTATCATCAGGCAAGCGGCCTTTCTTTCCAAGCCGTAAAGCGCAAGCGCCGGTGTCGGGACGGTGCCGCAGTCGAGAACTTTGAAGCCGAGGCTCGCAAGTGCGCCGGCGCAGTTACCGGCAATCTCCGGGCTGGACTCCCGGAAATCACGGCCAATCAGGATGACATCGCCCTTTGCGGCTTTGTTGCTCTGCAGCAAGTATTTGCCGAAAGCCATGGCATAAAGCGCTGATGCGCGTCCCGTGAGATCCACCGAGAGACCACGAAGGCCGCTTGTCCCAAACTTCATACGAAACACCCTCGCGCTGTGAACAACCGATTTCTACTGTGCTGATTTGCTTGGGTAAACAGCAAAATTAGGGCATAGTTAAAACGGCAGACGGCATAGCAAAGTATTGCCATCATTTGCGTATCGTTACCAGCACTTTTGGTAATGGTAGAGAATTTCCAATTTATGACAGCTGGAGCGCTCTTCGCATCTGCGAGATGGCAAGGCATAGCGTCACAACCGTCGCGTATTGTGGCTCTGCGTAATTTTGCTAGAACGGTTTTCGTACATAGGCTGCATCGATCCGGGAGGTTTGCGTCGTGAACGACACGTCAGTCACTCTTGAAGAGAGTTGGAAAGCGGCGCTCGCCGGCGAGTTTGCAAGTCCCTACATGCAGCAGCTCAAGATCTTTCTCGTGGAGCAGAAGCAGCTTGGCCGACGGATTTTCCCGAAGGGCGGGGAGTATTTCCGCGCCCTGGATCTGACGCCGCTTGCGAAAGTTAAAGTCGTGATTCTCGGGCAGGATCCCTATCACGGCATCGGCCAGGCTCACGGACTCTGCTTCAGCGTTCGCCCCGGCGTGCGTATTCCGCCGTCGCTCGTCAACATCTACAAGGAGATGGAGACGGATCTTGGAATTTCGCCGGCGCGGCACGGCTTCCTGGAACATTGGGCACAACAGGGCGTGCTTCTCCTCAACAGCGTGCTGACGGTGGAGGAATCTCAGGCTGCCTCGCATCAGGGCAAAGGCTGGGAGCGCTTCACCGATGCCGTCATCCGCAAAGTGAACGACGAATGCGAAGGCGTCGTTTTCATGCTCTGGGGCTCCTATGCTCAAAAGAAGGCGGCCTTTGTCGATGCAAGGCGGCATATGGTGCTGAAGGCGCCACATCCGTCGCCGCTTTCGGCCCATAACGGTTTTTTCGGATCCCGGCATTTCTCCAAGGCGAATGCGTTTCTGCAGTCGCATGGCCGTGAACCTATTGATTGGCAGCTTCCCGTCAATCCTTGAACGCTGCCGCATTGTCGTTCACAAAATGGAGACAATGCGTGTCAGCTTGCCGGACTATGAGAACCGGCTCGAAAAGCTCATCTATGACCCATCGAAAGCCCGCCTGTTGCGGGCAGAAAGAGGTCTCAAATGCTCGATCAAATCAAGGGTCTGCACCACGTCACATCGATGGCGGAGGACGCCCGGACCAACAACCAGTTCTTCACCAATGCGCTGGGCCTGCGCCGCGTCAAGAAGACCGTCAATTTCGACGCTCCTGACGTCTATCACCTCTATTACGGTGACGAAACCGGTTCCCCGGGCACGATCATGACCTACTTCCCATTCCCGAAGATGGCGCAGGGGCGTCCTGGCACCGGTGAAGTCGGTACCACGGTTTACTCAGTTCCGCAGGGCTCGCTCGGCTTCTGGAGTGATCGCCTGACGAAGCTCAATGTCACCGGCCTGAAGACGGAAGAATCGTTTGGTGAAAAGCGCCTGAATTTTGCCGGTCCCGATGGCGACGGCTTTGCGCTCGTCGAGGTCAAGGACGATACCCGCGCTCCCTGGACGCATGGCGGTGTCAGCGAGGATCATGCCATCCGAGGCTTCCACTCCGTTGCCATGCGGCTGAGAGATGATGGCGCTACGGCCGAACTTCTGAAGTTCATGGGTTATGAGGTTCAGGACGAACACGATGGCGTCAAGCGTCTCATCATTCCCGGCGGCAATGGCGCGCATCTCGTCGATCTCGAAACCATGCCCAATATTGCCCGTGCGCTCCCAGGCGCAGGTTCAGTCCACCATGTCGCTTTCGCTGTTGAAAACCGCGAAAAACAGCTGGAGGTTCGCAAGGCGCTGATGGACACCGGCTATCAGGTCACCCCGGTTATCGACCGAGATTACTTCTGGGCGATCTACTTCCGCACACCGGGCGGCGTGTTGTTCGAGATCGCTACCAACGAGCCCGGCTTCGACCGCGATGAGGATACGGCGCATCTCGGCGAAGCACTGAAACTGCCGCAGCAGCATGCCCATCTGCGTGCCCTCATCGAGCAGCACCTGCAGCCGCTCGAAGCCTAAGCGGAGGTAGGACGATGACGAACAATGGTTATGTGCACCGGCTGCATGCCGGTGCACCCGGAAAGCCCATCCTCTTCGTGCTTCACGGGACGGGTGGCGACGAGAATCAGTTCTTCGATTTCGGCAGGCACTTGCTGCCGGAAGCGACGATCGTTTCGCCGCGCGGCGATGTTTCCGAATATGGGGCGGCGCGCTTTTTCAAGCGAACCGGCGAGGGGGTCTATGACATGGCTGACCTTGCTCGGGCGACGGACAAGATGAGTGGCTACGTCCAGGATCTGGCGTCGGCACATAGTGCATCCAGAATTCTCGGGCTGGGATTTTCGAACGGCGCCAACATTCTGGCGAACGTGCTTATCGAGAAGGGCTTGTTCGACGCGGCAGCTCTGCTTCATCCGCTCATCCCTTTCCGGCCTCGCGCCAATCCCGATCTTGGCGGCCGTAGGATATTGATTACGGCAGGCCAGCGCGATCCGATCTCGCCAGCCGCGTTGACCGAAGCGCTTTCCGCTTATTTCGAGAGCCAGAAGGCACAGGTGCAGACGGAATGGCACTCGGGAGGGCATGACATCCGGCCGAATGAGATCGAGGCCATCGGCAGGTTCTTTTCGGAATTGGCGTGACCAAAAAAGATTATGCGGCGAAATTCGCCGCATAATCCCATTTCAGATCTTGCTCGAAAAGTGTTCTTACGATTCGTGATAATAGGCGGAGTAGCGGTTGTAGTAATACTCGCCGGAACCATAGGAACGATAAAGCTTCAGCTTCTCCGTATCGACCTTGTTCAGCACGACGCCGATGCACTTCTGCATGAGTTCAGGCTGAACCGCGAAGGTCGTGCGAACGACGCGCCGCGATGTGCGGCCCCACTCGATGACGGCCAGCGAAGCATCGAGCATCGGGCTGATCGCGCGGGCATCGACGACCGGGCCAAGCGGAGGCAGGTCGAGAACGATATAGTCGAAGTGTGCCTTCAACTCATCCAGCATGTTGACCATGATAGACGAGGAAAGCAGGTCGGAGGAGTGCGGTACACGGCGCTTGACGACGGCCGGCAGGAAGGCAAGCTTGGTCTTGCTGTCGAGCAGCAGCACGTCCTTCAGCGGCCTGCCTTCCAGCAATGCTTCCAGAATGCCCTGTTCCGCATGCCGGCCGATGGCGCGCGTCGCACCCGGGTTGCGAAGGTCGGCGTCGATCAGCAGTGTGCGTGAACCTTGCATTGCAAGGAGCTGCGCAAGGTTGATGGCGATGGTCGACTTGCCTTCGCCCGGGAGGCTGGAGATGACGCCGATGACCTTGCTGCGTGAGCTCGGATTTTCCATATCGACGGCGATCTTCGCGCTGCGCATCGTTTCGGCGAAGGCCGACAGCGGATGGTTGACCACGTAGTTGGTGATCCCGTTGCCGGTCTGCAGCCCGCGGGTCGATTCCAGCTCGCTGGCGCCGTTGGCGGCTTCCTTCGCGTCGACAGCAGGCACATGGCCGATATATTCCAGCGACAGCACATCGCGAACCTGATCACCGGTTCTGAAGAAGCGGTCACGGAACTCTCGATAAGCCCCTACGCCGCTGCCAAAGATTGCACCAAGCGCAATTGCAAGAGCAAGAACGAGCGGCTTCTTTGGCGAGCTGGCAGATACCGGTACCTGCGATCGGGTGATGACGCGCGCTTCCGTGATGGGGAAAGTCTGTTGCTGAGTTGCTTCCTGGAAGCGGGCGAGGAAGGTCTGGTAAAGATTGCGATAGGTATCAGCGGTGCGCTCAAGCTCGCGCAGTTGAACCTGGGTTTCTCCCGCGGCAGCCGTTACGCTCGTCGCTTGCGTAACACTGTCCTGAAGGGATTTTTCCCGGCTCTGGGCGACCTGAAGCTCACTCTGGTAGCTTTCGGCAATACGATTTAGCTCTTCGAACATCAGCCGCTGATATTCGGCCATTTCGCCGCGCAGTCGAACGGCTTGAATGTGATCCGGTCCGAGGCGGGCCGATATATCGGCCTCGATCTTCGAAGCCTCAAGATACTTTTTGCGCAGATCGTTGGAGATCGAGTTATCAAGAACGTCGGTTACGATCGCATCCGTACGCTTGTTGTCGATGATTGATTTGACGCGCTCATATTTCGCCTGTGCTTTTGCCGTTTCGGCTTGCGCAGTAATAAGCTGTGTCGTCAATTCCGAAAGCTGCTGATCGCTGAGCAGCTGGTATTGTCCGCCAGTGCTGACGAGCCCCTTCGCCGTACGGAACTTCTGGACCGCAAGGTCTGAATCAAGCGCCTTTTGTCGCAGTTCATCTATCCGTTCCTGGAGCCAGTCACTCGCGCGGCGCGTCGCCTCGTATTTCGAGTTCAGCTTATCCACGAGATAGGCGTCAGCAATTGCACCTGCAATGTTTGCTGCCAGATCCGGCGAAGTCGAGGTGTAGCTTATGGACAGTGCGTATGTGCGCCCTACGCGCTCGACATCCATATTGGAAACGATTTTGTCAGACGCCGCCCGTCGTATAGCGTCCATATCATCGGCATCGACATCCGCACTCGCAAACCATTTACGGAAATTGAGCATTGAACGAAGCATGGCGATTGGTGAGCGGTCCGGCGAAGTAAAGGCCGGATTGTCCAGCAACTTTAACTTATCTATGACGGCCAAGCTGATTGTGTCAGACTTGAACAGCTCGACTTCGCTCAACACCGATGCATCATCCTCTACGGGGACGCCGGCGTTGGAAAGTTGGCTCAGGAGTTCGCTGTTGCCACGGTCGATAAGCACGCTCGTCGATGCAGTATATTTCGGAACTGCAGTGACAATATAAACAATTCCTAATGCAAGGAAGGCAACTGCTGCAATCGCAACCGGTCGCCATTGACGTGCGGCGATTGCGATCAGCTTTTCAACGTCGATAGTGTCTCTTGACTCTGAGTGTTCCCACTCTTCGTTTGCGTATGCCGGGACCTTATCTGGCGAAAGCAATCCGAGACCTCCATTAAGTTGAGTCATATAAGGTAAAGGGTCTGTAGGTGCGCTTAATCAAATGCTTCCAGGAAGCCAATCGAAAGTGGGCGCACGCTACATGAAGGAGTAGCGTCAATCAATGTTTAAGCTCAAGCCGAGACAAAGCGCCCCGGCTTCAATGCCGTCGATTCGCATCAGGCCGCATTGACACCGTGTCTGCGCGGCGGTGATTTCTAGTCACTATCTTAGCATCCGGCAACGCTGCTGTGACACCCCAGCTGGTCTGAATTTTATGAGAGGAATTTAGCTTTTTCTCACTGTCTGCATGTAGGATAGGCATGTATTGATGGATAGGCGATCGATTCCGTGTTCAGTGGTATCCTGTAATCTTTGGTCATTGTTAAGCAAATCTGGGGATATGTCGAGGTCGTGCGCAGGTTAATGGTGGATATCGATAGTGTTAAGCTGGTGCATATTGTTGTTTCCTCTCTTCCAGGATAGCGGGTTATTTTAACTATTCGTTAACTTACGCTTACAGCCCGCGGAAGTTGTGAGGCTGTTTTATGCGCGCAGCAAGCTTCAACTACGATACGAGGCCTCGAGGATCAAAATAGAATGTCGAATTCCCACGTGAAGCGCCATCAAGGCTTTATAAAGCCAACTTTATTTGGGGTGTTTCAGAAGCTCCTAGGCAAAGGCGGGGCTCTGCCGGCGGTCCGCGAGCAAACTCGGCAAAGGCTCCATTTCGATCCGGCTGATTTCTCTGCTATCTACGCTATTGGTGACGTGCATGGCTGTCACAGCAAGCTTCTTGAAGCAAAGCAGAAGATATTCGACGATTTTTCGAGATATACGGGCACTGCACTAATAGTAATGCTTGGGGATTATGTAGACCGCGGCGTCTCTTCTAAAGATGTTATCGAGCACCTTACCAGGCCAACCCCAGCCAATATCAAGCAAGTCGCGTTATGCGGTAATCACGACGACGCGTTTCTGCGATTGCTTGAGGAGCCGGATCTGCTTCCGAGCTGGTATCGCTTCGGTGGCTCGGAAACGCTGAAATCATACGGGATCGACGTCGGCTATTTGCTGAAGCATGGCGACAATGGGGCGGTCGAGCGTGCAATCAACGATGCTGTACCAGCTCACCACAGAAAATTACTGGCTGAAATGCCGTCAATGCTCACGGTGGGGGATATCGTCTTCGTGCATGCCGGGATCAGGCCGGGTATTGCTCTGCCTGAGCAAAGAGACCGTGATTTATTCTGGATTCGCGAGCCCTTTCTGACGCGAGGCCCCGAGCTGCCTTTGCTTGTGGTGCATGGTCATACGCCTGTTGCTCAACCGTTTTTTGGTAATGGGCGCATCGCCATCGACACCGGCGCGTTCGCCACGGGTAGGTTGACTGTGCTGCGCATCGTGAACCGCCAAGCGGTCGTGCTGAGCTGAAGCGGCGGCTTGCCTTACGGCAGTTTGTCAGGATTGAAGCCGAACCAGGTGAGCGAGCCCTTCTTGTTGGCTGGCAATTGTGTGACGGCCTGCTTCACATAAGGCAGCAGGGCAGTGCTGATTCTGGTCAATGCCGGCGCGACTTTCCGTGAATCTCCAAGCTTCAGGAGAAGGCTGACGTCGCTTTCGACCGTGGTTCGTGCATTTTCAAGGGTTGCTACGTTCAGATGGTTCCAGAAATAGACGCGGGCGAGAAGGGCGAGTTCGTCGGCGGGGGCGAGCCGGGCTGACATTGTCATCAGCCGGGCAATTGATTTTGGCTCTTGGGCGATTACGGCACGAACGATCGCAAGCCTGAGCCAGAGATTGCTGTCGGTTGGCATGCAGGAGACGGCGTGGCGCATGTATCGCTCGGCGTCGTCTGCAGCCTTGGCCCAGGCCTCGTAACCCGTGATCTCGTTTGCCGTGTCCAGCCTGTTCAGTACGAGTGTGGTGCCTGCCATGACGATATCCGAGCGGCAATAGTCGCCGGAGACGATCGTGTCGGTGTTGGCTGCCGTCCTGGCGACCGTTTCAGCGCTGATCTGTCCGGATTGTTCAAGTCTTTCCGCCACGAGAAAGATATCAGCAAAGCGCGCTGACTGCCTGATATCGGCAACGGCAAAGGCCAGCAATGCAATGCCCGTCAGACTAAAAAGGACAGATAGGGCAGAGGGAGGTGACAGCGCAACCAGGGCCGTGGCCCTTCGCCGCGTTTGTTCGCTTGCCTTGGCGCGCTGAGACATGTCCTACCGGTCCGACCTGCTGCAGGAACGATCGGCTCCACTGCCGGCAACGACTCGCGCGAGATAGGAGCTTTTTTTTAAATGTTGAAAGGCGAGGAGAGGCCGAACGGCCTCTCTGATAGCATTACGTGAATTTTGGAAGCGGACTAGATGCTGCCGCTGACAGAATTGTTGATTATAATCGTAAAATTGCCGCCGCCTGAGGCGCCCGTCTGGAGCGAACCAACGCCTGAAGCGTTCGTCTGGAGCGAACCGCCGCCTTGGGTGGCGCCGCCGGCATCCGCGCCAGCAGCCGGTCCACCCAAACCTGATGCACCAGGGCCGCTGATATCACCGCCACCTGCAGGGCCTGCGCCCGCGCCGCCGAGTGCTGCAACAGCGGTCTGGCTGGTCAGCGAAGCTTCAAATGCTGTGCGGAAGCTACCGAGCGCCGGGTTGCTGACGATTGCTGCTGCGACAGCTGCCGCAATCTCGTCGGCGAGATCGGAGTGCTGCGGACGGCAAACGTTGACGGCGCGCCCAAGGCCGGCGCCGATAGCTGCTCTTTGAGCATCGGTTGTTGCTGGGTTGGCTGCCAGCGTCAGCAGCATTGCCGTGACGTTCGTTTCGGTTGCTGCAAGATCGCGAACCGAGCCAGTGAGCACGGTGTCAGACGGATTGCCCGTGAGAATGCTTGCCGGCGTCGCGTTAAAGGCGTCCATCTGCGAACCGCTTGCCGCGCCCGGACCCGAAAAGCAGTTGCCTGCAAAGGACGACGTCGCAAAGCAAAGGGCGCCGAATGCGAAGACAGCCGTACCTTTCAATATATTCTTCCCTGCTTTTACCATTCCCAGCCTCCAAAGATAACGGAGCTTATAACATAAACTCCGATGAGCACCAGTCCGTTCAATGTCAGGTGCTCGAAGTATCGTTTAATATATTTAATTTCCAAGATCTTGGACTGCGTCGCGGGTATCGAGGGCATCGTTAGAAACACCTCTGACCGTAGATGTAACCGAGTTCAGAATGTCGAGGAACTTCACGAGCTCAACAGTGTGTGCGTTGGAGATATACATGACGTCCTTGTCCGTCATGCGGAACTCCTGAACTGCGAAAAGGGTCGCCGGATCGCGCAGGTTCGCCCGGAAGATGACCGGCACCTGGTCGCTCTTAAAGCGGCTGGTGTCGATATTCAGGCGTTGAAGAGTGCTACGGTCGACCTTTCGATAGACCACGACTTCGCGCGGATCTGCACGCGAATCGAGGAGACCGCCAGCCTTCGCCATGGCTTCGCCAAGGGTCAGGTTCGAATCCTCGAAGTCGATGCGGTTGTTGATGCCTGATGCGCCAAGTGCGATGAAGGTTCGGCGCTCATGTTCGACCGAAACAGTGTCGCCCGGCGCGAGGTAGATGTTTTCGGACGGATTCTTCAGCAGTGTTTCGTAGGCGATGGTTGCTGTTTTACCGCGACGCTGCAGCGTGACGTTGGTCTCAATATTGGGAGTCGTGAGGCCGCCTGCCTCGGAGATCGCGTCGAGGATACGATCACCGGCCGGCGAAAGAACGATCTTTTGCGGGTTATTAACGTCGCCGACGACGGCTACTTCCGAAGAGCGGCTGGTGGTGGTCGTAAGAACGACCTGAGGCTCGATCGCGCGGCTCGCCAGCTTGTCTTCGATATCCTGCTCGACTTCCTCCTTCATGCGACCGGCAGCGGGAACTCGGCCTGCATAAGGAATGCTGATCGTGCCAGCCTTGTCGATCGTCTGCTGCGGCAGGGTGATGTAGTTGCCGGGGCGGCTGCCCGCGTCGGATGGGATGAAAAGACCGCCCGACTGAGCTTCGAAAATTGAAACCTGCACGACGTCGCCGAAGCCGAGCGGGATGTCAGGAGCACCCCCGCGACCGCCGCCGAATCCAGTCCGCAGAGAGCTCGACGGGATCTTATCGAAATAGGGCAGAATCCCCTTGTTAAGATCGATCAGAACGTAGTCAATTCCAACCTTCCGCTCAGGTGTTGTGACCTTAATTGCTGCAGCGCGGTCGATATCCGTATGGTCCGGACCGGACCTAGGGAGAGAAGTGCAGCTGGAAAGCACGATCAGCATCGATACAATGATGCCGCCGCGTCGAGTTACAGGAATGCCCATCATGACCCTACTTGGTAATAGCACTAAAACTGTCTAGCCCGCTCACAACTTCAATGACAAGTAAATATCCGACTCTGTCAGATACTGCATACCTAACAGAAGGTTATTGTGGCAATAGCGCAACATGGATTGTCCCATTTATGGTAAATTAGAGAGAGTTGATACGTTAAGATTCTGTGGTAATTCGCATGCAACCCAAACGAATATTCTGATCTTCTTTAGTGGCGATTTTATGGGCAGCCAGCCTTCAAATCGTCATATTTCAAGGATCTCCGCTGAATGCTCGATTCTTAAGCCGGATGAAAGATCTTTCCTGTTCTCGCCGACCCTTTCTTCGCGCCCGCAGCAAATGGAGATGACTGTCGCAAGAAATGCCATGAAAAAAATGGCAAAACCGGGTATTTGAATCGAGAAATCGACTGCGGAATGAGCCGCTGTCAACAAGGTGCCTGCGCAACCCAAAATTGAATAATGTCTCAGCCGACGGCGAGCCTGATAGCCACTCCAGAAGGCCCGCATGAGCACGAAAAAGATCAGGCAGGCGACGACCGGGAATATTATTCCGAGAGTCAGAAAGCCTTCGAGATAGGAGCTATGAGCCCTGTCGACGATGCCGCCAATTCCGCAATCGGGTGTCCGATAGGCCGAAAAGACGGTGCGGAATGTGCCGAAGCCCGTTCCCTGAAACCAGTTCTGCGAGAGGGCATGCATCGTATCGGACCAGACGCAGAAGCGATCGTCATCAGCGCCTCGCTGATCTGCACGCAGGATGGCTCTGCCGCCGAAAATAGCGGCGAAAACGAGAACAAGGGCGATCGCACTGGCTACCGTTAACCAATTTCGGGTCACAGAACCGCCTGCTTGAGGAAGCAGCCTGGAGCGTCTGCCCTTCCACTGCCGGGCGAGATAGGGGAGGTAGAAGATCGAGCCGAGGCCTGTTGCGGCCAGTCCGGCACGGGACTGGGTGAGCATCAGCGCGGTCAGGCAGGAGAGGCTGAGGCCGGCAAAAAGCCAGAAACCGAGGCCCTCCTTGAAACTGCCTGATGGCGCGGATGAAAAGCCGAAATAGGCGCGGCCATTTTCCGACGCAAATGTCGCAAGTATCAGAAAACTCAGTCCCAAGAAGGTCGCTGCCGTGTTGCGGTTGACGAAGACTGCAGTGAGGCTGTCGAGATAATAGCGCTTGCTTTCAGTCAGCAACATCTTCGGAAACAGCAGGAACTGGCCAAGCCCGAAGAGCGAGATCAAACCTGCGCCAACAGCAAGCACCATCAGGATACGGCGCGCCCGCTTGTCCGTATCTGCAACAATGAGGCCGGTCAAAAACGTCATGACAGGCAGCGCTATATACAGCAGCGAAGTGAGTGTGTCGGCCGGCGCGACTGATATAGTGTCTCTCGAGGCGCCGGCGAGCGCGTTTGCATCCTTCCAGATCGGATTGATGAGAGATGGCCACGGGATGCGGACGGTCTGGATAGCGATCCAGACCGAGGTAACGATAAAGAGAAGCAGCGCCCATACGAAGACCCAGTGAGCTCGCCGGGGCTCACCGAAAAGCAGGAGCGCCGCAAGGCTCAGCGCGAACATGCAGATCGCGACGGCCGCGAAAGGCTTTGCATCGACCAGACCGAACGGAATGACAGCAGCCAGCACCACCGTGCTGTAGAGGCCGGCAAGTATGGTCTTCAATCTATCCGTCACAGCCGCGGCCAAACTTTGAAAGGTCGGCCGCCCCTCCGGCGCCGCTGCGCTTGTCTCTGCAAGAATTCCGCGACTTTTGCAACCCTGCGCCATTCTGGCGCGACAATCGCCCCAGAATTGGTGGCGGCACATTCGATCGCCTCCAAAAAACGCACTTCGTTAAAATTGTTGGGAACGATTTAAAAGGATCGAGAATGCTCCCTCCGTATGTTCCCCGTCATTGGCTGGAGCTGAATAGAACTTCGACCAAGGATCAAAAGCCGGATTTCAACCGGCATGGACATTTGACCGCGTAGCGGTCGTCGAAACGGGGTACGAAAATGTTTAAGCACGCACTGATTACGGCGGTGACGCTTGCATCTCTGTTTGCGGTTCAGACCGCGGAGGCGGCCGGTCCAGGCGGTATTGCCCGCGGATTGAAGACAGCGCCGGCATTCAGCTATATTTCTGAAAAGCGCCGAACGACAGCACCTTTCGCGCATGTGATGTTCTGCGCGCAAAATCCCAATGAGTGCGTGGCCCGCGGCGGAGCTTCGGAAGTTGCCCTGAGCGCGTTCGCAAGCAAGCAGCTTCGATCGGTCAATGCCTCGGTCAACCGCTCGATCCGCCCGGTCAACGACCGACCGGATGAGGGCGATGTCTGGCAGGTGAACGTGAAATCCGGCGACTGCGAGGATTTTGCGCTGACGAAGCGTGATCATCTCATCGCCATGGGTTGGTCGCCGAAGGCTCTACGTATCGCCGTTACCAAGACGCCCTATGGCGAAGGCCACGCTGTTCTCGTCGTCAAGACCGATCAAGGCGATCTGGTGCTCGACAACCGCTCAAACGCGATCAAGGGCTGGAAGGATACGGATCTTCGCTGGCTGATGATCCAGTCGGGCGACAACCCGCGGGTATGGTACGAACTTTGATTGAACTCTGCCGTAGCAGACGAAACGGCAGCATAAGTGGTTTTGAGCGGAGTCGTTCGTTTCTTATCAAGAACATGGATAGAGTGACGCACATTGCGTCACATCTCAGGTTCTCTGAAGAACGCATCACTTTCCCCGGGCACAAGCTCCAGTGGCCAAATCTGGTTGCGCGCACCACCGCGGTGGATCTCCGAATAGGCAGGCATGCTGGAAAGCAAGGTTTCGGCGAGTGCTGCACCAAGGTCGCGTAGCGACATGCGGAAGCAGGTGAGCGTCGGCTGCAGGAACTTGGCGCGAGGTTCCTCGCGGAAGCCGATGACGGCGAGATCGCGGCCCGGAACGATGCCGGCTTCGACCAGGCGGCGGTAGAGGCCGATCGCCATCAGTTCGTAGATCAGGATGATCGCCGTCGGTTTGTCTTCTATCAGCAGCAACTCGTCGCCGGCCTGATAGCCGCCCTGTTCGCTTGATTTCACGCGGATCACCAGCTCCGGATCATATTCGATCCCATGCTTTTCCAAAGCCTTTCGATAGGCGCCCACGAAGACATAGCCGAGATTGATTTCGCCTGACGGTGCGGCAATCGCGATGCGGCGATGCCCCTTGGCGACGAGTCGATCCACGGCGCAGGTCGCGACGCCTTCGAAATCAAGGTCGATCCAGGTGAAGTTACCGCCGCCGGAAGAGCTTCGGCCGAGTGCGACGAAGGGAATTTTTGCCTTGACGAGCAGATCGATACGTTTGTCGACGCGTTGAGTTGCAGAGATGATCATGGCATCGACGACGCGGCGCGCCACCATGCGCTTCAGATATTCGTAGGGGTCTTCGTCGCTGGGGCAGGGCAGCATGACGAGATCGAGCTTATGTCGTGAGAGTACGCTCTGCAGCCCGCCGGTGACCCCAAGGAAGAAGTTGTCGCTGTTTTCGACCGTCTCCTTGCTGGATTCGATCATCAGGCCGATGACGTTGGTCGTCCCCTGACGAAGGCTGCGGCCGGATTGATTGGCGACGTAACCGAATTCTTCGGCGGCAGCCAGCACTCGCTTGCGTGTCTCCTCGTTGACATCGGCCTTGCCGTTCAGCGCACGAGAAACCGTCCCGATCGATATATCGAGATGTTCTGCGAGCTGGCGGATACCCTTCATCTGAGCGATCTTTCTTCCGGTAGACGGATCATCTCATCTTATTGCCATGGGAAAACGTTTACGGAAAGCATTTGCCATGAAGGCAGAATGTATTTTTGCACGCTCTGAAAAAAATCTTGTTGCTGCATTGCCGAAGGTTTTGCCTAAGCGCCCGTTCGCATTGTGATTTTTCGCAGCATTTTGTCGAAACGCGCTGGCATTGACAGCAGCAAACGTTTCCGCTTAGTATCGTAAACGTTTACGGAAGGCGTTTCGGGAGGAATCTGAGGCGCACCGCTGGAGGAAATCGTGAAATTGAATGCCATTCTGTGCGGGTGCGGAGCTATGTCTAAAGGCTGGCTGCGTGCTATCAAGGAAACGCCTGATCTTGCCGAGGCAATCGAGGTCGTCGGCCTCGTCGACGTCAATCTGGCCGCTGCCGAGAAACTCGCCGAGGAATTCGGCTTGAGCGCGGCTCGCACCGGCACTGACCTCGCTGCCGTCATCGCCGAAACCAAGGCGGATATCGTCCTGGACGTCGTTATCCCGACCGCACGTTTCAATGTCGTGTCAACGGCCATGAAGGCCGGTTGCCATGTGCTGAGCGAAAAGCCGATGGCGACTTCGCTTGCCGAAGGCGCAGCACTCATCGATCTCGCCGCCGAAACTGGCAAGATCCATGCGATCATTCAGAACCGTCGCTTCATTTCCGGTGTGCGCCGCCTGCGTCGCTTCGTCGAAAGCGGTGCGATCGGCGAGCTGACCGGCATTCATTGTGACTTCTTCATTGCTCCCCATTTTGGCGGCTTCCGTGAAGAGATGGACAATGTCCTGCTGCTCGACATGGCGATCCACACTTTCGATGCCGCCCGCTACGTGGCCGGCAAGAAGCCGCTGGCCGTCTATTGTGTTGAGCGTAATCCCAAAGGGTCCTGGTATCGGCATGGCGCCTCGGCCAATGCCACCTTCGAATTCTCTGACGATGTGGTCTTCACCTATCGCGGCTCCTGGTGCGCCGAGGGCGAGCGCACGAGCTGGGAAAGCCAGTGGCGGATCGTCGGCTCAAAGGGCATGCTGACCTGGGATGGTGAGGACGGGTTCAAAGCGGCTACCTCCGGCGACGAGGCGGGCCTGCTTCACGGCTTTTCACCCGTCGAGGTTCCCGCGCCCGAGCGCGAGGAAGAAACGCATGGTCATGCCAGCGTGATTGCAAGTTTCGTCGAGGCGATCCGCACTGGCAAGCGGCCGGAGACGGTCAGTTCCGACAATATCAGAAGCCTCGCCATGGTCTTCGGTGCGATCGAGAGTGCCAAAACCGGGCGTCGCGTTGAAATTTCAGCATAAGGATAGATGACGTGAGCAACCCCGCCAAAGCCATTCGCATCGGTACCATGGTCAGCGCCTCCAAGGGCGGCGCCGACAAGCGCATTGCCCAGATCGCCGATATGGGTTTCGAAAGCTTCGAGCCCTTCTTCTGGCAGACCACCAATGGCCAGGATCTTGCCGAACTCGGAAAGCGCAGCGTGGAGGCGATCGGTGATCGCGACATCACGATTTCAACGCTTGGCATGTTCGGCAATCCGCTCGAGGAGACTGAGATGGACCTGCAGACACTGCAGGGCTGGAAGGATTGTATCGACAACGCTCATCACTTCGGCGCCACTTGCGTCGCCGGCTTCACTGGTCGCATCCGCAACAAGCCGCTGACTGAGAGCCTGCCGCGCTACAAGCAGGTCTGGAGCGAACTCGCCAAGCGTGCCGCCGACAAGGGGATCAAGATCGCCTTCGAAAATTGCGCCATGGATGGCAACTGGGCGACCGGCGACTGGAACATTGCCCATAATCCCGATGCCTGGGAGCTGATCTTCAACGCGACGCCCGACGACAATATCGGCCTGGAATGGGAGCCGTGCCATCAGATGGTCTATCTGATCGAGCCGCTGCCGCAGATCCGCAAATGGGCCAGCAAGATCTTCCACGTCCACGGCAAGGATGCGACCATCCGCTGGGATGTGATCAAGGAACACGGCATCTTCGGCAAGGAAAAGTTCGTCTTCATGCGCACGCCGGGCTTCGGCGACAGCAACTGGACCGACATCATCTCCGAACTGCGGCTTGCCGGCTGGTCCGGTTCCATCGATATCGAAGGCTGGCATGACCCGGTCTATCGTGACGCCCTGGAAATGACCGGGCAGGTCTATGCGCTGAACCATCTGAAACATGCCCGGGGCGGCGATTTCGTCGCCGATCCGGTGTGAGTGAATATGGTCGGCGTGGAGGAAATCGCCGGCCATTTTAATGGATAACCACAAAGGAGGAGAATCATGGCTATCCGTAAATCCGTAATTCTGGGCGCGCTCGCGCTCGCAGGCGTCTCGCTCTTCGGCCTGTCTGCCAAGGCGGAAGACGTCAAGCTGACGCTCTGGTCGCTGGACAAGGACACCCAGCCGGCTCCGACCCTGGTCAAAGAATTCAATGACCAACATAACGGCATCACCATTGAATATCGCCTGATCCAGTTCGATGACGTTGTTACCGAAGCGATGCGCGCCTATGCCACCGGTCAGGCGCCGGACATCATCGCTGTCGACAATCCCGAGCACGCGCTGTTTTCATCGCGCGGCGCCTTTCTTGATCTCACCGACATGATCAAGAGCTCAAAGGTCATCAAGCCCGAAAACTACTTCCCCGGACCACTGAAGTCAGTCGAGTGGGACGGCAAATATTTCGGCGTGCCGAAGGCGACGAACACGATCGCGCTTTACTATAACAAGGACATGTTCAAGGCGAAGGGCCTCGATCCGAACAAGCCGCCGCAGACCTGGGACGAACTTGTCGAGGATGCTCGCAAGCTGACCGATCCGGCCAAGAACGTCTATGGTCTTGCCTTCTCGGCAAAGGCAAATGAGGAAGGTACCTTCCAGTTCCTGCCCTGGGCGCAGATGGGCGGTGGCAGCTACGAGCACATCAATGCCGATGGCGCAGTCAAGGCGCTCGAAGTCTGGAAGACGATCATGGACGAGAAGCTCGCCTCTCCTGATACGCTGACCCGCGGCCAGTGGGATTCGACCGGCACTTTCAATTCCGGCAATGCCGCCATGGTAATCTCCGGTCCCTGGGAGCTGGACCGCATGGTTCAGGAGGCCAAGTTCGATTGGGGCGTAACGCTGCTGCCGGTTCCGAAGGAAGGTGCAGAGCGCTCTTCGGCAATGGGCGACTTCAACTGGGCGATCTTCTCGACCAGCAAGCATCCGGCAGAAGCCTTCAAGGCGCTCGAATATTTCGCCTCGCAGGACGACAAGATGTTCAAGAACTTCGGCCAGCTGCCGGCTCGTTCCGACATCTCCATCCCCGAGACCGGCCAGCCGCTGAAGGATGCCGCGCTGAAGGTCTTCCTCGAGCAGCTGAAATACGCCAAGCCGCGCGGTCCGCATCCGCAGTGGCCGAAGATCTCCAAGGCGATCCAGGATGCCATCCAGGCTGCGCTCACCGGCCAGATGAGTGCCAAGGACGCGCTTGATCAGGCTGCCGATAAGATCAAAGCAGTTCTCGGCTAACCCGGCATCACCGGATGGCCATTGGCCATCCATCTTTTCCTCCCGGCAGGGGCTGCTGCGGCATTAGCCAAGCAGCCCCGTTCGGAGCATCGGAGGACCCATGAGAAGGATCCTTTCCAGCGTCAGAGATGGCCGCGGTTTCGATATCGTGCTTGTCGCCTTTCCGCTTGGCTTTCTGTTTCTGATGGCAGGTCTGCCGCTCATCTACAATGTGGTGATGAGCTTCCAGGAGGTTGACATGTTCAGCCTCGGCACCTTCTCGCGCCCCTGGGTGGGCTTCAAGAATTACACGGATCTTTTCGCGCAGCCGGAAACGCTGCCGATCCTCTACAATACGGCGATCTTCGTCGTCGGCTCGATCGCCGGCCAGTTCTTGATCGGCTTCGGCCTGGCGCTGTTCTTCTGGGTCAATTTCCCCGGCGCATCCTGGCTGCGCGGTCTCTTCCTTGTCTCCTGGGTCATGCCCGGCCTCGTCGTCGGTGCGATCTGGAACTGGATCCTCTCGGGCGATTTCGGCGTACTGAACTTCATCCTGAAGGAAAGCGGCATCATCTCCGGCAACATCTTCTGGCGCTCGGACCCGCATTATTCGCTCTACGCCGTCATCATCGCCAATATCTGGCTCGGCACGTCCTTCAACATGATCCTGCTGTCCGTCGGTCTCTCCGGCATTCCGGGCGATCTCTACGAGGCTGCCGAACTTGACGGCGCCACTGCCTGGCAGCGCTTCTGGACGATCACGCTGCCCATGATGCGCTCGACAATCGGTGCCATCATTGCGCTCGGCCTGATCTTCACGCTGCAACAGTTCGACCTCTTTGCCGCCATCACTTCAGGCGGGCCGAACAACTCCTCCAACGTCACGCAGTACTGGGCCTGGGATTTGTCTTTCCGCCAATATGATTTCGCCAAGGGCGCGACCATTTCCGTCATCATGATCGTCTTCGTGATGTTCGCCTCTGTCGTCTACGTGCGCTCAACCCGCCATGAGGTGCGCGGATGAGCGAGACTGCACGCAATCGCCTGATGCTCGTGATCGCCATCATCATGGCGGCGATCTATCTTTTCCCGCTTTATTGGATGTACATCACCGCGCTGAAAAGCGGCTCGGAGATGTTCGCCACACCCCCAAGCTTCTGGCCGGCCTCGCCGCAATGGAGCACCTATGCCTATGTCTGGGAAAGCCGGAGCATGGGGCTCTATCTCTGGAACTCGCTGGTGATTGCGATCGGCGCGGTCGTCATCATTACGGTGCTCGGAGTCGGCTGCTCCTATGTGCTGGCGCGCTACCGCAACATCTGGGTGGATATCGGCCTCTTCCTGATCCTTATGCTGCAGGTTCTGCCGGCTTCGCTGATGATCACGCCGATCTTCGTCGGCTTCTCTCAGATCGGCATGCTGAACTATCCAAGGCTTGCCGTCATCATCGCCATTGCCGCAAAGAGCATGCCGTTCTTCGTCGTGCTGGTGCGGGCGACCTTCATGGCGGTTCCGATGGAACTCGAAGAGGCTGCCCTCGTCGACGGCAATTCGCGTGTCGGCGCCTTCTTCAACATCGTGCTGCCGCTTGCCCGCAACGGCATTCTGGTCAGCGCCATTCTCATCTTCATGCAGGCGTTTGGCGAATTCGTCTATTCCAAGTCGATGATCCAGGCGGCCGAGCTTCAGCCGGCGAGCGTCGGGCTCAACTCCTTCATGGGGCCGAACACCAATGAATGGAACAACATCATGGCCTACGCCACGATGTATGTGACGCCGATCCTTGCCATCTTCGTTCTTTTGCAGCGCCGCATCGTATCCGGCCTCACCTCGGGAGCCCTCAAATGACCCCTCAGATCGAGCTTGCCGGCGTCAACAAATATTACGGCGCCTTCCATGCCTTGAAGAATATCGACCTCTCCATCGCCAAGGGGACCTTCGTCGCGCTCGTTGGCCCTTCCGGCTGCGGCAAGTCGACCCTGCTGCGCTCGCTGGCCGGGCTGGAAACCATTTCCGATGGCAGCCTGAAGATTGCCGGCGCGCTGATGAATGGAGTGCCGCCGCGTAAACGCGATGTCGCCATGGTATTCCAGTCCTATGCGCTCTATCCGCATATGACTGTTGAGGAAAATCTCACCTACAGCCTGCGCATGCGCGGCGTTGCAAAGGCGGAGGCGAAGAAGGCAGCCGAGGAGGTCGCGGCCACTACCGGCCTTTCGCATCTGCTGAAGCGCTATCCGCGTGAGCTCTCCGGCGGCCAGCGCCAGCGTGTCGCTATGAGCCGCGCCATCATCCGCCACCCGAAGGCTTTCCTCTTCGATGAGCCGCTATCCAATCTCGATGCGGCCCTGCGCGTCCATATGCGCAAGGAGATCCGCGCGCTGCACGATCGTCTGCATGCGACCTCGGTTTATGTGACGCATGACCAGATCGAGGCGATGACCATGGCCGATCAGGTCGTCGTCATGCGCGATGGTATCATCGAGCAGCAGGGCAGGCCGCTCGACCTTTACGACAAGCCTGCCAACAAATTCGTTGCCGGTTTCATCGGCTCGCCCGCGATGAACTTCATTCCGGCGATTGCCGGCGAGGATGGAAAAAGCCTGATGCTCGATCTCGGCGCGCTCAGGCCGCAGGTCGCCATCGATCATCAGATCCAGCCAGGTCGCAGGGTCACCGCCGGCATCCGTCCGGAGCATATCGGCATCACCAATCAGGGGCAGGGGAGCTTTGACGTGCCGATCGCGGTCGTCGAATCCACGGGTTCCTCGACCTTCATCACTGCTGCGACGACACCCGAAATGACGATCGTCGAAACGGGCAGGGGATCGGTTCAGCCGGGCCAGGCGATCGGCGTCACCATCGATCCGACGCAGGTACATCTCTTTGACGAGACGAGCGGCGTCAGAATTTGAGATCTGGTTTCGGTCTGATTGGTTCCCGCAGCAGCCTACTGCGGGACACCGCGCGACCATGACTTATCAGGGATAGATCTGATTGCCATATTCTCGGCCGCGATGATCGTCGGCCGAGCCATTGCCGTGCTTATCGAGCGAGCGAAGCCGGCGCAGCTTGCTTAACTGCCACCTCTGTATCGTGCGGTCGTTCGCTAGAGCTTGCCCATACGGCCACAGCAAGTCCTGCGACGATAAAGTAGGGCAGTTTGCTTGAAAGCTTGAGCTTGCCGGAAACGACATTGCCGCGGGTGCATTCAAAGCCGGACATTTCTGGGGTCATCAGTACCTGTCTCGTGTGAATATCACATCGCAAACATAGTACATGCAACGATTCGAATGAACCCCCAGATTGGGGGATATACAAGAAGTTGCTGACATCAGGCAGATTAGCGTCCGCCCCAATGGCCCGAACCCCCGCCAAGGTCGATCTTGCGCAGGATGAAGGCGAGCGGCAGAACTGCGAGCGATAGCCACATCAGCGTGTGGAAAACGTCGATATAGGCGAGATAACTCGCCCAGGACAAGCTGCAGAAGATCGCCGGCTTCGACGCCGGATATCTGTTGCTCTCGATCAAAGCGCGATAATGATGTCTGTGATGGGAAAATGTCAGACCCAACAAGCGAGCGCATCATGATCAACCGTTACATCAAACCTCGGGACGAAGCGCTGACATCGGATGACCTCGCCACATGCCAGAATGTGTTGGATGTGCTGAAGGCCGAGTTCGGGCTTGCCGATGACGACGAAGCTGTGGCCCGTTCGGCCGCGATCATCATTGAACTCTACCGTCAGGGCGTGCATGACGAGGAACAATTGAAGACGCTGGTCTTTGCCACGCGCGGCAAGATCTGAAGCCAGCCCGTCTTCAATGTGGATGGATCGATCTGGTTTGCCATCCGCGCAAATCCTACCTTTATCGCGCGACATCAGCGCTGCTGTTGCGATTGAAGCCGCAAGCGTTGCTGCCAACCCGCCCGCATCAGGAGGTCTTATGAGAAGTTTGATTTTAGCGGCTGCCTTCTTCGTCCCCACAGCTGCCTTTGCTCTCGACGCCGTGGAGGTCAATGCCCGCGACCATTCCTGCCGCGAGCTCGCGCAGATTATCCAGCAGAAAAAGGCCGTCTTTGTTCGCATGGGCATCGGAGGCCGGAGCTTCCGATATCCGCCTGCACGATGCCGGCTGGGCGACAAATATGATGTCGCAAGGGTGCGCGCCGCCAATGGGGAAATATGCGTGCTCGACTACGAGTGCGTTTACGACCCGCAATCCTTCTACAACCGCTTTCCCAAGTAATGCTTTCTATCGCTCTGCCGCTGCGGCGTAGACGACCTGAAGCTCCATCTGTACTGCATCCATGAACAGGGCGGCCTGCCGCGAGAGTTCGTGATCGCTGCAGCCCTGTTCTCTTAAATTGGCCGCGAACCCGGCCATCTCCGACCGCCAGAAGCGGTTGGCGGCCTCGCCGTGAAGGTTCTGAAGGGCCTCGGCGCAGCGCCTGATATCGGCTGTGCGTCGGTCGGCGGGAAACTGCAGAAGCGGCATGCTATCTCCGTCATTGCTGGGCGAATCGCCAAGTGTCCCGCAGAATGGCTGTGAGTTCTTCACAAGTAGTGAAGCCGATCGCGCAGACATGACTCCTCAAATGCTGCCCGTTCGTTCGATTGCACCCGCCATCACCGAAAATTGACAGGATGCACTCTGGCAGCAGTCGCCGTCGCGCCAAGCTATTATGTTAGAGTTCTCGGCATAACGCAGTGATGGGAAGTGATGATGCTGACAACACTTGCGATGCTCGCGAGCCTGTCCGGCGCTGCCGCCACGATCGCGCAATCAAGCCAAAATGAAGTCGATGTCGAGCTGGTGCTGGCCGTCGATACGTCTCGCTCGATGGATTACGAAGAGGTCCGCATCCAGCGCGAGGGTTATGTCGAGGCGTTGCGGCACAAGGAGTTCCTCGACGCCGTGAAAGGAGGGCTGACCGGGCGGATCGCTGTCAGCTATTTCGAATGGGCCGGCTATGTCGTGCCCGGCTCCGTCATCGATTGGCAGGTGATCGAGACGGAAAAAGATGCGCTGGATTTTGCCGACAAACTGGAGGCGCGGCCGATTGCTACCCAGCGCCGTACATCCATATCGGCCGCGATCGTTCAAGGCGCGTCGATGCTTGCCACAAGCCCCTATAAGGGTCATCGCGAGGTGATCGACGTTTCCGGCGATGGTCCCAACAATTCCGGCGATCCCGTCACACCTGCACGCGATGCGGCTCTGGAGGCGGGCATCGTCATCAATGGACTGGCCATCATGCTGCGACCATCCGATGTGCCCGAGGGGCTCGACAAATATTACGGCGATTGCGTGATCGGCGGTCCCGGCTCCTTCGTCTTGCCTGTCCATAAGATCGAGGATTTTGCCGTTGCCGTCCGCAGGAAGCTGGTCTGGGAAATCAGCGGGCTCGAACTGCCGGCACAGATCCGCAAAACTGCGCTGAATCAGCCGACAACGGACTGCCTCGTTGGCGAGAAGCTTTGGCAGAATTTCTTCGACCGCTAGCCGCCCACCTCAGAGATTACCGAGACGCCTGCAGTTCTGCGGCCTGGTTCAGCCGTGGCAGGACTTCCCGTGCGATGATCTCAAGATCGGTGAGAGCCTTGCGCCCATTGACGAGCAGGTTGAAAGCAATGTGGTGAACGCCGAGATTGCGGAGGGCGGAGAGGGCGGCGAACAATCCCTCTGGTCCGGTTCGATATCCAAGATTGATCTCGTCGATATGGTCTGATGGCGTATCCAGGAGATCGAGGGCCATGGCCTGACCCATGCCCCGGAATTCAGTGGTCGTTCGCTGTACCGCCCCATGCCACAGGGCTATCCGGTCCTTCTGTGCGCCGAGGGGCCGGTGGTAGGTCATCCAGGCGCCGGTGTTTCTGGCGATCCATTCGAGTGATTGCGAGGACGAACCGACGGCGACCAGTGGAAGGCGGCGCCCGCTGCGTGGACGAATCTCGAATTGGTCCTCACCTGTCTGCGAGCCGACATGGCCGTCAAGCGCATTGCTGAGTGCAGCCCAGTTGGACCTAAACAATTCGCGCCGGTCGTCGACACTGCGGTCGAAGGCCGCAAATTCCGACGGACGGTCGCCGGAACCAAGGCCGAGAACAAACCTGCCCGATGATAAGGCGTCCATCGACAGGGCCGCTTTGGCGACATGAAGCGGATGGCGCAAGGGCAGAACGATTGCGCCGGTCGCCAAAGCGATCGAACGGGTAGATGCCGCCAGCGCACCAAGCAGTACCCACGGGTCGGAATGCCCGATGGGATCAGGATAGGCGGGACTGTTCAAGGGGACGTCGCGGACCCAGATTGCCGAGAAACCGAGTTCATCGGCGCGGCGCGCAAGCTCCAGCTGAAGGCCGAAGTCGATGTCGTGCCGCTCTCGCTCCTGCATGGGGAGAACGACACCGATCGTCAGCCGTGAATCTTCGAAGAGCATCAGTCATGTCCAGCACCGCCCAAATGCACTTGGGTGATCCGGGCAAGCTTTGCAATAGGATGAGATGCTGCGGCTACCAGAGGGCGACCGGCGCACTTGCGAGAAACTGTTCGAGAGCAGAAGCGACCGCGGGGGCGATGGCCACGATCTCCTCGTGGGCGGCGAAGACGAGCAGCCCCAGCAGTGAAATCACCGATCCGACTTCCAGGGCAGACATCGGTTTGGCCTCGGACACTGGAAGGCTAGTGGGTAGAGCGACCACGGGTGGCCGGATCGCATTTTGTCTGTTGTCGTTTGCGGGATGGAACAGGCGGGCAGGACGAGGGTGAGCGAGACGGGATTTACTGCATATTCCAGGATAGGTTTCGCAGACTGAGCTAGACATCGAATGGCCCCTGATCGGCTTTGGAGGATCGTGGGGATCACATGGGGCTTCGGCAGGCCTCCTTCAAACTATACTCACGGATAGGAAACTGCCTCAGAAGAGGCCAGTAGCCCACCGCGTCATGCGTTTTGTGCATAGGTGAACTGTAGTCTGAACGCTACTCATTCCTGCAACCCCATATTATATATTTCTCATCAAAGCGAACGAAGCGCCGCTACCTGGCAGCTGTCGCTGGACCCACGGAAAGGGGATTACAATGAGCATCGCACGCACCTTCAACAACTGGCGCAAGTATCGTCAAACCGTTACTGAGCTTGGCCGTATGTCGAGCCGTGAACTGAACGACCTGGGTATTGCTCGTGGCGATATCCGCGACGTTGCGCGCGCAGCTGTAGGCCGCTAAGACCAGTTCTTAATGAATGCAAAACGCGCTCGCCTGATGATGGCGGGCGCGTTTTTTGCGTCATATGAGCTCTTCGTTTGACGCATAACGCATGGCAGCTTTGCAAATATGTGCCTAGAGGACTGGCAGCGACCGGCCTATATTACAATTCAACGAAGCGATGAAACTCCTCCCTTGTCGCTTTGTCCGAGACGCGGCTTACCTCCTCCCAAGCCAGCGTCTACGTGGCGGCATCCTCCTCCCGCTGCCACGCGTCATAAAAGGCGTCTGCTGGATCTCCTCCCCCGGCAGACGCCTTATTCTTTTTGGGCAACTGCCTCAGTCACCAATAGTCTCGATAAGCTCTATCAGGGTTCTGCGGGCATCATTCACCGGTGCAGCCTTTGAAGCCGATAAGATCCTGGACCGGTACCGGCGGTCGCCGATTGCGATCCATCAGGTGGAAGGGCTATCCTTTGACGGCTCCCGCCATGGGCGACCGGGTGCGATCGGATCGCTTGCCGGAAATGTTTCCTCAAGCGACTCCTCGAGAAAGTCGTCCTGCTCCTGTTCGGAGGTGTCTGTCTCGCTGGATTTGCTGGCAGCTTCGGCAGTTCTGATCATTTCAATCCCCTTGATACTTGGCCCCACGAACGTAGCAAGCCTGGCGGCACTTCGGCACTAAACTGTCGGATAGGCCGAGCCGCGATGTACTTCGGATCAGCGGTTTCGGAAGACGGTGCAGGCAACGCCGGCGGCGCGGATCGTACTGCAGAGCTTGGTCGCTTCGGCGCGGGTCTCCCGGCCGATCCTGGCGGCATAGCGCGGGCGATAGCCGAAGTTTCCGCCCCTCTGGCGCACGATCAGAGCGCGCTCGGCGTTCAGCGGTTCGGGAAGCTTTGTGAGCGATATGGTGAAGAGCCGGTCGGCCACGGACGGATTGTAATGGGCGGCAAGCTGTACGCCCCACGGCGCCCAGTCGGCCGATCCGGTCAGGACAGGTTCATTCATTTGTCGGGTTTCGGCAAGCGCCACGCATGCGTCACGGAACGGCATGCCGTCCCGCAGCTCCGGCGCGGCGGTCTCCGGAGGGCTGTCCCGCCAGGTCTCGACGGTCTGCCCGGTAATCGCGAACACATAGTCGCGGGTCTCGATCGGTAGGCGGTCGGAGGAGAGAAACCGGCTGAGGCCGGATTCACCGGCATTGTAGGCAGCGGCGGCAAGTCCGAGATTGCCGAAACGAAGCCTGAGTTCGTCGAGATAACTGGACGACGCTTTGAGCGCCTGGACGACATCGAAGCTGTTTTCCAATGCCCTCAGCCGGGCAGTGCCCGGCATGAATTGGGCAATGCCCTCCGCGCCCTTCGGACTGACCGCTTCCGGGCGGAACAGGCTTTCGCGCCAGATCAGGCGGGCGAAGAAGGCAGGTGGGATGTTATGGATCGCTGCGAAACGGTCCATGACCGCGCAGAGATCGGCATTGAAGTGATCTTTTCGAATGCAGAGCGTTTGCCCGTCACCTGCGTCCCCTTGGTAAAGGCAAGCCGCTTCGGGAGTGGATGGCTCGGCAGCGCTGGCCGTGGTCGCCAAGATACCCCACGCTGCGGAAACCAGCGCCGCAGCCACTAAGCCTATGCCGCATCTCATCATCGCCAAACCTTGCCTCGCGACATCGTCGCGGTTTTCAGGCAAGACGGCAAGCTTCCGTTGTCAGTCCCGCGGCCCTGGCCGCGGGCGACTGGCTTCAGTGCACAACGGTCAAGATCGCAATGCCGGCTTCAGCTGCCGCACGGCGAATAGCGTTCTGCAGTTCGCCAACATCGATCTGTCCGCTGATCGCGTCGACGCAGGCCTTGACGGCCACGACATATTCCTCGCCATCTTCTGATGGCCAGTCCGTTATCAAAACCTCAGCGGCGTCTCTCAACGTTCTGAGGACCCTGTATTTTTCCCGGCCACCCAGCATCAGCACTAGAGGGGGAAAGCGCTCGTATGTGTTCCATTCCATTACACTTGGTCTCCCCAACGTAAGGATATTGGTAACGTTGCAAGAACCATACCGATCGCGTGTGAAAATCCTGCATCCGACAACTTTAGGGTTACGGGCCGAATCTGAGGTTCGGGTAACCATCAAAAATGGAGACAGAAACTCAAGTTTTTTATTGCGTCGTGTTCCGGCCTTCGCTAGAGAAGGATTATTGGCCGGAGACGATCCAGCCACGTAAGCGTTAACGTCACTCAACGCGTATGATCGAACGGCTTTGCGGCTTCGATCTGCGCGACTGTGTCCTGCGGATCGTTTCCCGAAGCCCCGGAAGGACATGATGGATAACAACCATTCCACACATTCCCAGTTCCCTGCACCGACTATCGAACGGGTCCGCCATGAATTGCGCCGCCGTTCGCCGACGGTCGAAAGCGTGGCCGATATCACGCCCGGCATGCGGCGCATCGTCCTGATTGGCGAAGACCTCGCCGATTTCACCAGCCTTGCACCTGACGATCACATCAAGATCATCGTGCCCGGCGCCGATGGCGCCGAGGAACGTCGGGACTACACGCCGCGCCGCTATGATAACGCTGCCTGCAGCCTGACGATCGACTTCGCCCTGCACGAGGCCGGTCCGGTCACGCAATGGGCAATTGACGCCCAGCCAGGCATGTCTCTTGAAATCGGCGGCCCGCGCGGCTCAGCCGTGGTTGCCGGGAGTGTGACGACATGGCTTTTGATCGGTGATGAGACGGCTTTGCCTGCCATCGGCCGGCGCATCGAGGAGAGCGGGGCCGATACGACCATTGTGACAGTCGCCGCAGTCGCAGGCCCGGAAGAAGAGCAATCCTTCGACACAACTGCAGCGCTCAGAACGCGTTGGGTCTACCGTCCTCTCTCCGATGCGACGAACGCCGAACCGCTGATTGCTGCCCTGGCGGGGACCGACATCGTTCCCCAGACCTTCGTCTGGATTGCAGCCGAGGCGTCGGTGGTGCGGGCAATCCGTGCCTATCTCGTCGAAGAACGCGGCTATCCGCTGAGCTGGATCAAGGCCTCGGGCTACTGGGTCAAGGGCAAGGCCGATACGACCGAGAAGTTCTGATAGCCGGGAAAAATTCCTCGGCTCCGCCATCTCGCTCCTGCCAGTCGGCCGGAGCGGCGTGGCAAGGCCCTCATTTGAACTCTACGGCGGAACCTCGAACGAATGCCGGTGTTTCCTAGGAAAGGAGATGCGTCATGGGCACGAAGGATACCAACGCCAAAGCCGAACAGCGCCGTCCCAGGGATGTCGGACCGATTGCGGAAGCGCCAGATTGTGCGGACAAGGAAGCCATTGCTCCACCGACGGTCCAGCCGCCGGGTGCCAGGGATGAAAGCGAGCGGGTGATCGTCGATCCGATCACCGGCGTCGCCCACTAACGAGAGGACGCCGGCAGATTGAGGCGATTGGAGGCAACAGAATGGCTAGGGACAAGGAAGAAGCAATTCGGCAGCGCGCCTACGAGATTTGGGAGCAAGAGGGCCGCCCGGAAGGGACCGCGCTTCGGCACTGGCTGCAGGCATCTGACGAGTTCAGCGAGGATGATGAACACGAGACGATGCAGGAATTGATCGATGAAGACGATCGCGACGATGCAGCTTTACTCCAGGGCGCCGGCGAGAGCGGTGACATTCATACGCGACACTAATCGCGCATAGGTAGATTACTTCTCGGTTCGCTCCAGCAGAATTCGGGCTTCCTCGAAGCGGCGTTTTCGATCGGCATCATCTTCACCTGGTGAATAACAGGTATTCGATACGCAGAACCGCGCAAGGTGATGCGGCTTGTCAACCTTGTCGAATTCGCATTCGAATGTATCGGTCATCTCGCCCGGTGCGGTTCCCGATCGCGTCGAATAGGTCATGCGAACCCCCGGTGGCTTGAGTTCGGGGAAGGATTGAACCGTGCCGATCGAAAGCTGATCGCTCATGAAGAAGCCCTTGGCGACTGATTGGCATGTCGCCTCCAGATCCGGGGATTGCGCGAAAGCTGTCGCTGGAAACAGGATAATGCCGAATAATACTAGTCGTTTACGCAAAGGCGTCTCCTCACGGTATCGTTCAGAGTGAGGTAGCGCCAATACGGCAAAAACAAGTGGGCCGCCTCAGGCGGCGCCGGAAAAATCTTCCGACAGCAGGCCGAGCAACTCGTCGCGATCCCGCACACCGAATTCGAACCAGTCGACCAGCGCTTTCGCCTTTGCCATTCCGAGATTGCTGCAACGGCTGCAACGTGCGGCCGAGCACCATTCCTGGTGAATGCCGTCGAGAAAATTCATCGTCTCCGACGTCAGCGCTTCCTTCGGCCAAACCGTTCGCGTCATCGCATTGCTCCCTGGTGCGGCCCTACACTAGATGACCTATGGTTGAGGGCAATGGCGAGAATGCAACACCGATCGATTAGTTGTCATTGGCCGTTGTGCCGTCGCGCAACAGAAAAGCGGCAGGCGTTGAGGGCTGCCGCTTGTCGTCACGTACTCTTTGGAAGAGGCAATCAGCCCTCCAGCCACTTCACCTGTTCGGGCGTCAGCGTGATGTTCAGTGCCGAAAGGCTGTCTTCCAGCTCGGCGATCGTGCGCGGTCCGATCAGCGGAATGACCGGGAACGGCTGAGCGATAACATAGGCAAGCGCGATATGGATCGGATGCCGGCCAAGCTCTTTGGCAAGCGCGATTGCCCGGTCACGGCGCCCGAAGTTGCGATCCGAATACCAGCAGCGAACAATCTCCTCATCATCGCGCTTGTCGCGGCCGGCCCGGTCGGTGAAGAAGCCACGACCCTGGCTCGACCAGGCGAAGTTCGGGATCTGCTTTTCGTTCAGCCACTTTTTCCACTCATCGTCCGAGGCGGCAACGCAGCCGGCCCAGATCGGATCGAGCATTTCGGCGAGCGAGAAGTTATTGGAAAGGGCGGCAGGCGCTTGCTTCCCGTTCTTCTTCGCATAGGCGATCGCCTCGTCGAAACGCGCGCGCGTCCAGTTCGAGCCGCCGAAGATGCCGCGGATGCGGCCGCGCTTGACTTCGGCATCCATGGCATCGACGAACTCACCGACCGGCACGTCGGTGTTATCGCGATGCATGAAGTAGATATCGACATAGTCGGTCTTCAGGCGGTTGAGAGACTGATCGAGCTGCTTGCTGATGACATCGGGATAGCAGAGCGGCGAGTGGGCGCCTTTGCCGATCAGCACGATCTCCTCGCGCGGAACCTGCCGGCTCGTATGCCAGTCGCCGAAGATAGCCTCCGTCTTGCCGCCGCCATAGACGAAGGCGGTGTCGAAGACATTGCCTCCGGCTTCATAGAAGGTATCGAGCGTCAGCGAGGCGGCCGCGAAATTCGGAAAGAATTCGAAGCCGAGGGTGACGACCGACGCCGGCTTGGAAATGCCGGGGATCTGGCGCTGCGGAACGGAGTTGCCGCGCAGGACAGCGCCGCCGGCAATGTTCAGGGTGCGCTTGGCTGCTTTCTCGACGCCATATTCGAGACCAACCGAAGCGCGCCACTGGTCGAGCACCTTGAGATTGTTGATCGAATCCGCCCAGCTCATGCCCGGTGAGCGGAATTCCTGTTCGCCGGCGCGGATCGCGTCACCTGCAGCGTCCGCTTCGAACGAGTAGAGCCAGCGGTCTTCCGTGACTTCGATCGTCTCCTGCTCGCCGTTCCTGAAGATCTCGATTTTGCCGACGCCGCCCTTGTGGCCGGAGGCAAACCAGAAATCCTTGACTTCGATGCGGCCTGCAGACCCGATGATGCGCAGTACGTTATCCTGCTGCGCCATGATCGAGCACGAAACTTCGGCGATGATGTCGTTCGGGAATTTGAGCACGGCAGACGCCCATTCATCGACGCCGGATTGGCCGAGATGGGCCACACCAGAGACCTTTTCCGGGTCCAGGAACGGCTTGCCGGCCGTTGCACCGGCAATCAGCCGGGCCATGGAGACAGGATAGCCGCCGACATCGAGAATGCCGCCGCCTGCCGTCTCATTGGCAAACAGGCGGTGTTCCGGCTTGTAGCTGCCCATGCTGAAGCCGAAGCTGGAGCGGATGATGCGGATTTCGCCGATCGTGCCGCTCTTGACGAGCTCGATCAGCTTTTCGGTCTGCGGATGCACACGATACATGAAGGCTTCGCCGGCAAAGACGCCGGCCTTCTTCGCCTCGTAATAGATTGCCTCGGCATCATAGGCCGAGAGAGCGATCGGCTTTTCGACCAGCACATGTTTGCCGGCGCGGATTGCCTTGATAGCCCATTCAGCATGCCCGGTATGGGGCGTGGCGATATAGATCGCGTCGACTTCCTTGTCGGCCAACAGCGTCTCATACCCATTGACGATACGCGCACCTGGAAAGCCATCGGCAAGGCCTGGCTTGTCGGGATTGCGGGTGGCGATCGCCACGAGTTTGCYGGTGCGCGAATGCGCGACGCCATCGGCAAAAGTGCGGGCGATGGTGCCGGGGCCGATAATGCCCCAGCGGATCGGATTATCTGAAGTCATGACTATCCTCTTTCGTCTTTCGGTCTTGGGATTGCGTTATCGGAGCCGCTTGCCGGCTGCATCGAACAGGAAGGTGCGGGCGGCGGACAGCGACACTGTCAGCCGCTCGGTCTTGCCGAGGCTGCGGGATTCTGGTTGTTCGATGATGAGCTGCTCACCGCCAAAGTTTGCGTAGATGTAGCTGGTATTGCCGAGGTGCTCGGCGACATCGACGGCAACCGTCAGATCCGTTTCGCCCTGACCCGCCTCGCCGAAATGCTCTGGCCGGATGCCGAGCGTGACGGGCGTGCCCGATGTGATGGGGTCGTGCAATGGTACCGCGAGGCGCACCGTTCTGTCGTCCGCGAGCACGACTGTCGCTTTGCCCGCCCGGACCTCGGCCACCTCGGCCTTGAGGAAGTTCATTTTCGGCGAACCGACAAAGCCTGCAACGAACTGATTGGCTGGATCGTCATAGAGGTCGAGCGGCGCGCCGATCTGTTCGATATTGCCGGCGCGCAGAACGACAATCTTGTCGGCGAGTGTCATCGCCTCTGTCTGGTCGTGTGTCACATAGATCATCGTCGTGCCAAGCTGCTTGTGCAGCCTGGAGATCTCGACGCGCATCTGTACGCGCAGTTCCGCATCGAGGTTCGACAGTGGCTCGTCGAACAGGAAGACCTGCGGTTCGCGCACGATGGCGCGGCCGATTGCGACGCGCTGGCGCTGGCCGCCGGAAAGCTGCTTTGGCCGGCGCTTCATCAATTCAGTGATCTGCAGGATCTCCGCGACATGGCGCACGCGCCGTTCGGTGTCTGCCGTCGGGTTGCCATTCATGCGCAGGCCGAAGCTCAGGTTCTCCTCGACTGTCAGATGCGGGTAGAGCGCATAGGATTGGAAGACCATGGCGATGCCACGGTCGGCCGGCTCGACATCGTTGACGACACGACCGCCAATCTTCAGCTCGCCGCCGGTGATATCCTCAAGGCCGGCGATCATGCGCAGCAGCGTGGACTTGCCGCAGCCGGAAGGGCCGACGAAGACGACGAACTCGCCGTCCTTCACGTCCAGATCGGCGCCATGAATGATTTCAAGCGCGCCGTAGCGCTTGACGATATTATTGAGTGAAAGCTCTGCCATAGGCCCCTCGATTATTTGATTGCGCCGGCCGCAATGCCGGCGATGAAGTGACGCTGCAGTGCCACGAAGACGACGAGGATCGGTGCCGTCAAAAGCACCGCACCCGCCATGATGCCACCCCAGGAAACCTTGGTGAGGCCGATCAGCACGCCGAGCGCCACCGGAGCCGTCATCATGCCGGGCTTCGAATTGATCAGCAGCGGCCAGAGATAATTGTTCCAGGAGGCGAGGAAGAGAATGATTGCCAGTGCCGCCATGGTCGGCCGGGCAAGCGGCAGCGCGATGCGCAGGAAGATCTGCCATTCCTTGACGCCTTCGACGCGGGCTGCATCGAAGAGGTCATTCGGCATCATCGAGAAAGACTGCCGCATGAAGAGCACGCCGAGCGAATTGAAGAGAGGCGGCACGATGAGGGCGATCCAAGTATTGGCGAGCTTGAAGTCGCGCGCCACCATGATGAATTGCGGAATGACGACCACGAAATAGGGCAGAGTGATCGTGCCGAGGATGATGGCGATGACCAGCGAACGGCCAACGAAACGGTAACGCGCGAGCGCCCAGCCGGCCATGGAGGTCAGCATCACCGACAGGGCAGTATAGATGGTGGCGACGACGATGGAGATTACCATGGCGCCGACGAAGTTCGTGTCTGCCTGCAGGTTTTGGAAATTCGCAACGAAATTGGTCGAGGGCCAGAGCACGATCTGCGGGCTGAAGATGCCGTAATCGGGCATGGTCGAGAAAACGAACATCATCCAGAGCGGAAAGAGCCAGATAATCGCGAGCGGCAGCAGGAAGGCGTGCAGGGCGATCTGGCGGATGAGAAGCGATTGCGACTTGGATCTCATTTCGGCTCCCTCCCGACCCAAAGGTTGAGCAGCGAGATCGCGACTGCGAGCGCTGCCATCGTATAGGCGATCGCCGAGGCATAACCGAAGTTCAGCGATGTAAAGCCCTGACGATAGAGCAGCAGGCCAAGTGTCTCCGTGCCACCGCCAGGTCCGCCTCTGTTGGTAATGAGGAATGGTTCGGCGAAGAGCTGCATCGTACCGATGACGGACAGAACCACGCAGAAAAGAATGATCGGCTTCAGGAGCGGCAGGGTGATGTGGAAGAACTGTTGCAGCTTGCTGACGCGGTCGAGCGTGGCCGCCTCGTAGACATCTTCCGGGATCGATTGCAGGCCGGCCAGGATGATGATGGCATTGTAGCCCGCCCATCGCCAGGTGACGGCAATGATAATGACGACCATGGCGGCATTGGCATTGTCGAACCAGGAAACGGGGGCGAGGCCGGCTGCGCCGATCAGCTTGTTGATGATGCCGAAATCGAGATTGAACATCAGCCGGAAGACCGCCGCATAGGCGACTTCGCCAACCACGACCGGCGCAAAAAAGGCGAAACGGAACAGGACGCGCGCTTTCAGAAGCGGCGAATTGAGCAGCACGGCCATGATGGTCGCAAGGGCGATCATGACGGGCACCTGGATGACCAGGATGATGAGCGTGTTATAGACGGCGTTGTAGAAGGCCGGGTCGGCAAAGAGGCGCCCCCAATTGGCCTGAAGGCTGAATTTCCACGGATTGATGCGCGTGTTCTGGAACGAGATCAGAAACGAATTGATGATCGGCCAGACCCAGAAGGCGGCAAAGACCAGAAGATAGGGCGCAAGGAACGCATAGGCGCTGCGGTTTCTGATCGGCATGAATCCTCCTTACCGAAACGAATGTGCCAGCCGCCTCCCGCGGCAGGCGAGGCCGGGCGCTTTGGCGCCCGGCTTGCCATTCATTGTGCGATCGGAAGACCGGTCGCCGATGCGATCTGTTTGGCGGCATCGTCGAGAGCCGCCTTCGCATCGGGATAGCCGCCGGCGAAATACTTCGTCTGCGTCGTCTTGTAGATGGCATCCGCATCCGTCTGGAAGGCCGTACCGCGGCTCGGCACGATCTTCGGCAGGGTAGCCAGGATGTCGGCCCAGATCTTCTGGCCACCCCAATAGGGCTGCGGCTCGTTGACGAAGGGATCCTGAACAGCCGACAGCAGCGACGGCACGAGACCGAACGACTTCAGCATGGTGACCTGGCCCTCATTGGTGGTGAGCGCATAGGTCAGATATTTGAAGGCTGCTTCCTTGTTCTGCGAATTGGCATTGATGGCGAGCGAGGAGCCGCCGAGGTTGGCAGCATGCGGGCTGTCTGCGGTCATGCCGGGCATGGCGTAGACGCCCCACTTGCCTGACAGATCGGGAGAGCCGGAACGGATCGTGCCTTCGTACCAGCCGCCGAAGACCTGGCTTGCCACTTTGCCGGCGGTGTTGGAGGAGATCTTCTCATCCCAGTTCGCCGCCGTCAGCGTGCCCGCATCCTTCATCGCCTTGACTTTTTCCAGCGTCTGCACACAAGCCGGCTTATTGATGGTGATCGACTGGCCATCGGTCGAGAAATAACCGCAGCCCTGTTCATTGGCGAGCATGCGGAACCATTCGCTGTCGCCGTTGAAATCGCCCTGGCCCATGACGACGCCGGGATTGGCTGCCGAGACCTTCTTGCCGGCGGCAATGAAATCGTCCCAGGTTGCGATCGACTTCGGATCGACACCGGCCTTTTCGTAATAGTCGCGACGATAGAAGACTGTGACCGGACCGGAATCCCACGGCATGGCATAGGCGACATCACCGATTTCAAGCTCTGTACGTTTGAACTCGGGGAATTTCGCCTGCATGTYGGCGTTGTAACCGAGGTCCTTCAGATTGGCGAAGCAATCCGGGAAGCGGCTCCAGAAGATTTCCGCCTCGAAATTCTCTATCGTGACAATATCAGGAAGGCCATCGCCGCCGGCAGCGCAGGCGGCGAGCGTCTTGTCGAAGACCTGCTGGTTTCCGAGATCCTGGACATCGACCTTGATGTCGGGAAACTGCTTGTTGAAGCCTTCGACCGTCGATTTGAGAGCGGAAGCTGCGACATTCCAGCTCCAGATGGTAAGTGTAGCGGACTGCGCATAGGCAGATCCGGATGCAAGCAGCACAAGCGCTGTCGTTGCAGTGATGAGTTTAGAGCGCATGAAAATCCTCCCTTTTCAATTGCCGTCGCTGAGCGAACGTGCCTAATTTAGCGCGGCGGGAGCGGCTGTCTCATAAAAAGGGAATATGGAATTGGCGGAAAGTAAGGTCGTTGACAAACCTGTTTACCAGCCTGGTGCCAGCACGATTGAAGGCATGCCGATGGCGCTGCAGATGTTTTATGCCCATCCACCGGTCATGGCGATGCCGCATTGGCATGCCCAGGTTGAGGTCAATTACATCATGCGTGGCAGCGTCCATTATCGCATGAGCGACCATGACATTACGCTAAAAGCCGGCCAGATGTGCCTTTTCTGGGGCGGGCAGCCGCATCAGATGGACGAGTCCTCAGATGATTCCCTTTATGCGGGCGCGCATCTACCGCTCGTCTATTTCTTCAGGCTGCGTCTGCCTCCGACCATAGGCACACGGTTAATGAAGGGGGAAATCCTGCTGACATCGGCGACCGATGCGGCGGATGAGGCAAATTTCCCACGCTGGTATGACTATGCGAGATCCAATGATGTCAGGAAGACGCAGCACGCCGTCGATGAATTGCTTCTGCGCATCGAGCGGATTGCCCTGGAATCATATCTGATGGTTCCAGGCACCAGCACAGGCGAGCTTGAGCAGCCCAATTCGCATCTTTCCCGCAGCGTCGCGCGCATGTGCGATTTCATTGCGAGCAATTTCCTGCAGGACATCGATACCGTCGAAATCGCCCGCGCGGTCGATCTTCATCCGAAATATGCGATGAACCTGTTCAAGAAGACGACAGGCATGACGATCAGCAAATACATCAATCTGCTGCGTCTTTCGCATGCCCAGGCGCAACTGATGGGCGAAGGGGCGAACGTTCTTCAGATCGCGATGGATAGCGGTTTCGGCTCGATCAGCGCCTTCAACAAGTCCTTCCGCAATATCGCCGGCATGTCTCCATCTGATTTTCGGCGGGACATGCGTTCGATGATCGGCGCTATCTCCGCCGCTAGTTGAGACGCCCGAGCTTGCCTTCGAAAACTGATCCCGAATGCGGGCATGGATAGGGTCGGTCCAGTCCCGCTCGGGCGCTAGTTCGACTGCCGATCGTCAAGATCTGCCCCGCAAGAAGAAGTGTTGAACGGGTGCATTTTCCACCGATGGAAACATGACCCTTGCAAAGAGCGCCGGCAGCGACATCATCTGGTTGTCGGAGAGGAGCCCAGATGACCGCGACCCAGGATGCTTTTCGTGTGTACATCACCGGCGGCGTGCAAGGTGTCGGCTATCGCGCCTGGACCCGCGGCCAGGCCCTGCAACTCGGCCTGACGGGCTGGGTGAGGAACGAGGCCGACGGCTCGGTCAGCGCTTTGATCGTCGGTTCTCAAGGCGCCACGAGCTCCATGCTCGAGCGTTTCTGGAGCGGTCCCGCCGGCTCCTCCGTGGCAGACGTGAAAGCGGAGCCGGCAAATCTCGATGAGATACCGAGCGACTTCCGCATCGTACGATAGAGATCAGGAGAACCGGTGTTCTTTCCCGGCGAGCGGTGAGGCGAACTGCGTTTCACCTGTTGTCACCGGCCGGTCGCCGTCCGTACGCACGACAAGTGTCTGCAATTCCGGCACATCGAGGTAGACGACCGTATCTGCGCCGAGCCGCTCGATATGGCGCACCTTGCCTTGCCATTTGCCTTCCGTCGGCGAGAGCGTGATATGTTCGGGCCGGATACCGTAGGTCCGGCATCCCTCCTGTGCGGCGATCTCTCCCTCGAACAGGTTCATCTTCGGCGAGCCGATAAAGCCGGCCACGAAGGGGCTGGCCGGATTGTTGTAGAGCGTCATCGGCGTTCCGACCTGCTCGATCTGTCCGCCATTCAGAACAACGATCTTGTCCGCCATCGTCATCGCCTCGACCTGATCATGGGTGACGTAGATCATGGTCGCGCCGAGCTTGGCATGAAGCTCGGTCAGCTCGATGCGCATCTGCGAGCGCAGCGACGCATCGAGATTAGACAGCGGCTCATCGAACAGGAAGACTTTTGGATTGCGGATAATCGCCCGACCGATCGCTACGCGCTGCCGCTGCCCGCCAGAGAGTGCCTTCGGCTTGCGATCGAGCAGGTGCGACAGCTGCAGGATATCGGCGGTCTGTTTCACCCTTTCGGCGATTTCCGCCTTGGATCGCCTGGCGAGCGACAGGCCGAAGCCGATGTTTTCTGCGACGGTCAGATGCGGATAGAGCGCATAGGATTGGAAGACCATGGCGATCCCGCGCTCGGACGGTTCGGCATAGGTCACGTCCTTGCTGTCGATGAACACCTTGCCCGAAGTCTGCGTCTCCAGTCCGGAGATAATACGCAACAGGGTCGATTTCCCGCAGCCGGACGGGCCTACGAAGACGCAGAATTCGCCCGGTTCAACGGTGAGATCGACGCCCTTCATGACCTCCAGGTTGCCGAAGCTCTTGCGGACACTTTCGAGAACAACGCTTGTCATGGTTTATCCCTTGACTGCACCGGCGGTCATGCCTGCAACGATCTGCCGGTTGAAGAAGATGAAGACGATCAGGGGCGGAATGGTCACCAGAAGGATGTTCATGAACAGCAGGTTGAACTGGGTCTGGAACTGTCCCTGGAAATTATAGAGCGTCAGCTGCACCGTGACGTTTTCCCGACCCGGCAGATAGTAGAGCGGGTTGGTGAAATCGTTGAAGATGGCGATTGACTGGACAACGATAACAGTCACGGTGACCGGCTTTAAGAGCGGCAGGATGACGCGAAAGAAGATCTGGAATGGTTTTGCCCCGTCTATGATCGCAGCTTCGTCGAGATCCCGCGGGATCGTTGCGATGAAACTGCGAAACAGGAGAACCGTGAAGCCGAGACCATAGGCGACCTGGATCAGCACCATGCCGGACAAGGTCTTGAAGAGGCCGAGTAGTTGCAGCACCCAGATGGTCGGAACAATGGCCGGCGGGATCATCAAGCCGGCGAGCACGCAGCCATAAATGACCGTATTCCAGCGCGAGGGGCGGCGCTGCAGCACATAGCCGACCATGGCGCCGAATAGCACCAGCAGGGTGACGGCGGCCACCGTGATGACGGTCGAGTTGAAGTAGGCCAGCAGCAGCATGTAGTTGCGGGTCTGCACGACCTCCATGAAATTCTGCCAGAGCTGCCACTCGACCGGCCAACTGAATCTCAGCGTTGCCGCATCCTGTTTCGTCTTGGCGGCCGTGATGAAGATGAAGATGAACGGCAGCACGAAGATCACGCCACAGGCGGCCAGTGCCGCAATCCCGGTATAGAGCTGGCGGCGGCTCATAGATCCACCTCCTTGCGGTTGAACCAGGCCGTCAGCGGAAGGACAATGAGGCCGATGAGCAGGAAGAGGATGACATTGCCGGCCGTCGAAAGGCCATAAAAGCCCGCCTGGTACTGCTTGTAGATGACGCTTGCGAGCACATCCGAGGAGAAACCGGGACCGCCGCGTGTCATTGCCCAGATCAGGTCGAAGCTTCTGAGACCGCCGATCAGCGAGAGCGTCACAACCGTCACCGTCGCGGGCTTGACCAGCGGTACGGTCACTCGGAAGAACATCTGGGTGCGGGTCGCGCCATCGATGCGAGCGGCCTCATAATAGTCGGGGCTGATCGATGCGAGCCCGGCGATATAGATCACGGTCGCAAGCCCGATGCCCTTCCAGAGGTCAACGAAGACGATGGAGTAGAGCGCGAGAGCCGGATCGGTCAGCCAGCCGGGGCCATGGATGCCAATGGCGGCGAGCGCCACATTGATCAACCCGCGTGTCGGATGCATGAGCACCGAGAAAGTGATACCGACACCGATCGTCGATACCAGAACCGGAAAGAAGATCACGGTGCGCAGCAGGCCTTGTCCCCAGAGGCCGGAGGTCAACAGCACCGCGAGCAGGAGACCGAGAACGGTTTTCGTGCCTGAGGTCAGCACCGCATAGATGACGGTGTTGACCAGGCCCTGGATCAGAAAGGGTTCGCGGAAGAATTGCCGGTAGTTTTCCAGGCCAATGAACTGCGCGGTGAACAGGTCCCAGCGCGTGAGGCTGAACCAGAGGGAGGCGACCGTCGGAGCCAGAAAGAGAACGGTGAATATCACCGCCGCCGGCAGGACGAACCAGTAGGGATAGGGTGACTTGCGTTTTATCATACGGACACCGTGAAGCGTCCCCCACCCAGGCTCAAAGAGGTGAGTGAGGGATCGGCTGGAAGGTTACCAGTTCGGCAGGCCGAGCTGCTTGGCCTGCTTCTCGACATCCTGGTCGTAGAGGGCGGCTGCATCCTTGGCTGAGCGTATGCCGGTTCCGACCTCGACTGTGATCTGCTCAAGCGCCGGTCCCTTGACGGGCGAGAGGAATTCGAGCGCCGGACCGTTGCGTCCCTCAGTATCGAAATAGGGCAGCATGTCGGAAACGACCGGCGGAATGTCCTTGGGAAGTTCGCATCCCTTGACGAGGTAGGGACCTGACGGAACGGCCTTGGCCATCAGGTCGCACGCTTCCTTGGAGCCGACGAAATCAAGAAATTTCTTGGCCTCTTCCAGGTTTTCAGACTTTGCGGAAGCATAGAGCGCGGAAGGCATCCAGACGGTCAGGCCGTTCTTGGCAGCGTCCGTTCCAGGCTGAGCGAAGAAGCCCAGATCCTTCAGGTTGTCAGGGAAATTCTGCTGGATGTTGCCGATGCCGAAGGTGAGGTTCGGATAGTGCGCGGCTTCGCCTGTGGCGACCATGCGCATGCCGTCGTCAAAGGTCGCCGCGCCGAAGTCCGCGTTGAGGAAACCGCCTTTCGCGACCTCCTCAAGATGTTCGAAGCCGCGTAGCGCAGCTGGCGTATTGGCATATTTGATCTTGTTGGCGGTATAGTCGGCCGCGAAATTCGGAACCTCGGCCTGGACGTTGTAGAAGTCGGCAAGCACGAAGAGCTGCGAGGTCCAAGTCGTGCCATAGGTCTGCGCCACGGCAACCTTGCCGGCCGCCTTGATCTTCTCGTTGTTGCTCATGAACTCCGCCCATGTCTTCGGCGGGGTCAGCCCGAGATCGGCGTAGATCTTTCTGTTGTAGAAGATGCCGCCGCCCATGGCGGGACCAAAAGGAAGGCCGCGGACATGGCCGTCCGGGCTGGTGACGACCTTCTTGAAGCTGTCGAGAATTCCGGCTTCTGACGGAAGATCGGAAAGATCTGCGATCGTTTCCTGCGGCTTCAAAGCCTGGAAGAGGGAGCCGCCGTTATATAGGAAAATGTCGGCCATTTCGCCGGTGGCGAGCCGGGTCTTGATGATGTTATCGCCCTCCGAGCCTCCGGCACGCTGCTCGACATCGAATGTGACGTCGGGATGCTTTTCCATATAGGCTTTGGAAACGGCATCGAATGAGGCAATCGTCTCCGGATTGGTGTCGATCAGGACGCTGAGGGTCACATCCGCATGGGCCACTCCAGCGGCAAGAGCCATGATACTGGCTGCAAGGATGCTGCACTTCGTCATTCGCATAGTCATTTCCTCCTCTTGAAGACCGGAATGCGTTGGGCTGCTTGCCCGCGGATCGAAAACCCGCGAGCAACCGCATCAGATAGAAAACGTAATCGTATGTTCTCCTGCGCCGAGCCTGGTCTCCTCACCTTGCTCGATCAGGGTGCCATCTGCCCGCAGTGACTTGCGGTCGCCCCTGCCTTGCAGGCGCGCAGTCACGCCCTGCGGCAGTACCAGGCGGCACGTGACGGTCTCCCCCTCCAGGGCCCATCCAGCTTCGATACGGCCAAAGCGCGTGTCATGCCAGGCCGAAACGGGCGAGAGAGCGGGCAGGATGGCGGGATCGAAGGCAATTTCCTCGAAGCCGGGCTTGTCTTCCAGCGGCTTGATGCCGGCGACATCTTCGAAGAGCCACTGGCATACCGCGCCATAGGCATAGTGGTTGTAGCTGTTCATGTCGGGATCATAGATCGTGCCATCTTCGGCGAGCGCATCCCATCGCTCCCAGATCGAGGTCGCGCCACGCTCGACCTGATACAGCCATCCCGGAACCTTCCGGTTCAGGAACATCTTTTCGGCAAGGTCCAGCATGCCGAGCCGGGTCAGCGCCGGCAGAAGGGCAGGGGTGCCGATGAAGCCTGTGCCGATAACGCCGTCTGTCTCTTCCGCGACCCTGCGGAAATAGTCACGGGCAGCCGGTTCATATTCCGGCGGGACGAGGTCGTAGAGAAACGCCAAAGACCACGACGTCTGGTCGTTATGGGCAATACGGCCCGAGGGCGAGAAGAACTCGTGCTTGAACGCCGCCTTGATTTCATCAGCGCGCTTATCGAGTCTGGCTGCTTCGACACTCTCACCCAGAATGCGCGCGATCTTTGCCGTCAGCTGCGTGGAAATGAAATGATACAGTGTCGCTGCGCAATCATCTGCCACGGTCGGGCGCGGCTTCCGGTTATCCCCGACCGGTTGCAGCCAGTCGCCGAAGGTGAAGCCATGCGCGCCCCAGATTGCCGGCGGACGGATAATCGGTCCATCTGAGATGCCCCAGAGGTAATCGAGCCAGCGAAGCATTGCAGGGAAGCATTCTTCCAATACGGCGCTGTCACCGTAATGCAGGTAAAGCTGCCAGGGAATGATGGTGATCGCATCGCCCCAGCCAGTTGAACCCGCCCAATCGCCGCGCCCGTCGATCGGGTGAAGCCGCGTCGGATCAGGTGAAAAATGCGGGACTGCGCCGTCGGCACGCTGGTCGTGGATCACATCGCGAAGATACTTCTTGAGGAAGGACTGGCTGTCGGCAAGCCAGCAGGCCGTTCCGGCAAAAACCTGGGCATCGCCAGTCCAGCCGAGGCGTTCATCGCGCTGTGGGCAATCGGTCGGCACTTCGATGAAATTGGAGCGTTGCGACCAGATGGTGTTGTCGACGAGCCGGTTGACGGCCGCAACACCCGACGTGAAACCGCCGGCACTTGTTGGCACCGAGGTAATCGGCACCATAGTGATCGCGATCAGTTCAACCCGGCCTGTCAGGGTGATGCGCGCATAGCGGAAGCCCATGAAGGTGAAGAGAGGCGCGTATTCCTCTTCGGCTTGTCCAGAGAGCGTATAGATCAGCTCGGCACGCGCGCTGCGATAATTGCGATTGTCGAAGAAGCGGTCAGGGCCGAGCACTTCGGAATGCTCGACGCGCACCTGCGCACCGGCTGCACCCTTGAGGCGCAGGCGGATATAGGCGCCAGCATTCTGCCCGAAATCATAGACAATCCGACCATCGGCCTCCGTCCAGCGGTCGATGGGAGAGAGCCCGGCCAGTTCCTTGACTGCGCCGGTCTCGTGAGGAACGAGCAAAGCCTTGTCGAAGGAGAGAACGTCGACGCCGTGACTGTCCTGCAGACGGATACGGGCGTCATAATCCTCGCCATAATAGATCCCGTTGCGGACAACGGGGGTAAAGCCGCTCTTCCAGCTGTCATCCGTCTTCACAAGCGTTTCACCGCCGGTACGCAATTCTGCGATCGCTGCCGTCCGGTCGCCCCAGCAATTGATAATTGGATTGGAAGCCCACATCAGCTGGCTGCGATACCAGCCGTCGCCGAGCCAGATCTCGATGCGATTGGCACCGGGTTGCAGGAACTTCGCGACATCATAGGTCTGATAGGCGATCCGGTCATCGTAGCAGGTCCAACCGGGCGTCAGAAGATCGGCGCCGATGCGCTCGCCATTGACGAAAGCGCGGTAGAGACCGAGGGCCGAGATGCGCAGCGTTGCTTCCGCTGGAACGGTGTCGAGCGCGAATTCGCGTGAGACGAAGGTGCCTGATGTTGCCTGGCCACTATCGCAGGACGGGCCGATCATCGACGCTGTAAACTGGAAAGCAGAACCGGCAAGGCCGTCTTCTCCCGCGATGCCGTGGGCCGAAACAGTCTTCATTTAGAGCCTCCCTCAACCGCCAATCTCCTCAAGCGGCCGCTCAGTGTGTATCGTTCTATGTATATCATTCTACATTATCAATTGCCGCGCAAGAGGTTTTGTGCCTATAATTTCCCAACACTTGAGAGTGAGGCAATTTGGAATGAAAAATCAGACCGTTAACGCAACGAGGGACAGGGTTACGATCCGCGATGTGGCGCAGGATGCCGGCGTCTCCGTCGCTGCGGTATCCAAGGTCCTTCGCAACGCTTACGGCGTCAGCGAAGTCCTGCGTACGAAGGTCGAGATCTCGATTGAAAAGCTGAATTACCGACCTTCTGTCGCAGCCCGCGCCATGCGTGGCCGCACGCAGACAGTCGGCGTCTTGGTGATCGAATTGTCGAACCCGTTCCTGGCGGGCGTCATCGAGGAGGCCAACGCCACGCTGGCGGAAAGCGGCTTCAAGGCGCTGATCGGGATCGGCCGCTCTACAAGTCCGATCGAGGCTTCGATGATCGAATCGATGATCGATAACCGTATGGATGGCGTGTTGATCATCGCTCCGCGAATATCGGGCAAGATCCTCGAGCTCTATGCGCGGCAAATTCCGATCGCGGTCATCGCCCATCACGAGCCGCATGCCCAGACCTACGACACCGTCAATTCCGATGACCACAAGGGCGCTTATCTGGCAGTCGAAGCCGCCTTGCAGCGCGGCTATCGGGACATCGCAATGCTCGGCTACGATCTTGGCGACTCGCCGCCGACCATCGTCGCCCTGCAGCGCGAGAAAGGGTATCTGGATGGCGCGAAGGCGGCGGGGCTCGTAGGCCGCATCATCCGCCTGCCGTCGGTAGGCGCTGACCGTCGGGCGGCAATCAATGATTTCCTGGCCTTAGAGGATCGCCCCCGTGCGGTCTTCGTCTGGTCCGATCTCGATGCCGTGCCCCTCATCAATGCCGCGCGTATGAGCGGCATCCGGGTTCCGGAGGACCTCGCCATCATCGGCTACGACAATTCGCCGATGGCGGCCATTCCGCTCGTCGGCCTGACCAGCGTGGACCAGAACGCCGCTGCACTCGGCAGAACAGCGGCGGAGACGCTGCTCGGCAGGATTGATGGCCGCGAAGAGGCTCGTCATCTGTTGATCGAGCCGCATGTCGAGATGCGCGGAAGCACCTGAAAGCTGACAGCCTTTCGGCAGTCTACAGCCTATGCTGCGGCAAAGAGCGTTCTCAGCACGTCTTTCCGTTCTATGATATCGGCAACGCTATAGCGGTCGAAGACGCCGACAAAAGCGGCCGTCGCCTCTCGCAGGATGGGCGGCATGCCGCAGCCGGCTCTGATGGAACAGGAAGAGCATTCGAGAATATCGTCAAGGCCCTCAGTATGTCTGAGCAGGCGACCGAGATTGATGGAGGCGGCCGGACGGCCAAGCCGGATTCCGCCGTTTCTACCCCTGATCGATTCCACGAAACCGGCTTTCGCCAGATCCTGAACCACCTTCATCAGATGGTTCTGGGAGATTTCATAGGCGTCAGCGACCTCCTTGATCGAACGGATTTCTCCATCGTGTGATCCGAGGTAAATCATCACGCGGATCGCATAGTCGGTGTACCGTGTGAGCTTCATGGCACCTGCGTCAAAACGCCCAAAAAGAAATGATGCATTTCAATAGCATCTTTTATTGGTGGCGTATACATGCATTCCAGATGCATGATTATGGAGTGACGCGATGGATGCGGCCAAGTTGGAAGAGAGCCAAATTCCGCCGGTGTTGGAGCGGTTCTATGAGAAAGTCCGGCGCGACCAGATGCTTGGCCCGGTTTTCACCGTCGTGGCGGATTGGCCGGAGCATTTGCAGCGACTGACTGAATTCTGGTCTTCGCTGATGCTCACGACTGGCAAATACAAGGGCAATCCGGTCGCGATCCACCTGATCCATGCCGACAAGATAGAGCCCGCAATGTTTGAGCGCTGGCTTGCGATCTGGCGCGAGACGACAGACGAGATGCTGCCTCTCGCAGTTGCGCAAGAGATGCAGATCAAGGCGAGGCGGATTGCCTCGCGGCTGAACCTGGCGCTGACCGGAGAGATGCTTGAGCTGCAGGCAGAAAAACCAACGCCACCGAGACCGAAGCCATACAAGACAACAAAGATCTTCGATGAAACGACTGTGCCAACAGCACTTCTCGAAAGTCATCGCGTCAAATCCGGCGCCTGGGCACTCATTCGCGTTCTGACGGGCAGCGTGCGCCTGGTGACAGGGCAGACCGTGAGCCCCTTAAACCCCGATCACATCGGCCGGGTCCTGCCGGAGGTGGAGCACCACCTGGAGCTCTACGGCCCTGTTCGATTTCAGATCGAATTCTTCGATCGCGACCCTCTCCATATTGATAGCATTGAAAGGAAACAACATGCCTAACCCACTTTCGGCACGCACCATTGAACTGGTGAAGCAGAGTGCTCCGGCGGTTGCCGCCCACGCGAGCGACATAACGAAGACGATGTACGGGCTGCTCTTCAAGGACGAGCACATCAAGGCGCTCTTCAATCAGGCGAATCACGGTGAAAATGGCTCTCAGGTTCACGCGCTGGCGGCGGCAATCGTCGGCTATGCGCAGAACATCGATAACCTCGCGCCTCTTTTGCCCGTCATCGAAAGGATCGCGCATAAGCACATCGGTTTTCATATCCTCTCCGAACATTATCCCTATGTCGCCAAATCACTGCTGGCAGCAATCCGCGAGGTATTGGGTGAGGCGGTATCCGAGGAACTGATCAACGCCTGGGGAGAAGCTTACTGGTTCCTTGCTGACACCCTGATCGAAAGAGAGGAGCAGATACGGGCCGAGCTTGAAAAGCGGGCAGGGGGCTGGAACGGCTGGCGCGAATTCAGGGTTGCCGAAAAAATCAAGGAAAGCGATGTGGTGACATCGTTTGTCCTGCGTCCGGTCGACGGGCAAGGCGTCGCACTTCATCGAGCCGGCCAGTATCTGACCTTCGATCTCAGCCTGCCCGATGGCAGCAAGACGAAGCGGAATTATTCGATCTCGTCCGGACCGAATCAGGGCTTCTATCGCATCTCAGTCAAGCGGGAAGAGAACGGCAAGGGCGCTTCGCGCTATCTGCACGATCACGTCGCGGTCGGTACGGTGCTGAAGGTCACGCCGCCTGCCGGAGACTTCTACCTGCCTGAGGAGCCGACCAGCGAAATGGTCCTGTTGTCAGGGGGCGTGGGTCTTACGCCGATGGTCAGCATGCTGGAGGCGATCGCCGGCGATTATCCTGACGTCGAAGCCCATTTCGTTCACGGAGCGATGAACAGTTCGACGCATGCGATGGACAAACATGTCCGCTCGCTTGCCCAGCGGCACGGCCGAGTATCGGTCAGCACCTTTTACAGCGAGCCCGCAGCCAGGGATGTTGCCGGGTTTTCTCACGACGAGGATGGTTTCATCACCAGAGGATGGCTGGAAACGAATACGCCGATCGATACGGCAAACTTCTATATTTGCGGTCCAAAGCCCTTCTTGCGGTCGATGGTCAGTGATCTGCGGGCGCTTGGCGTTTCCACTGATCGCATCCATTACGAATTCTTCGGCCCGGCCGATGAATTGCTGGCGGCCTGAAAGCGTCCGGCTGCCAGCCTAAATCCACAGCACGAACAGATATTCGACCAGGCGAAGCCACCGCGGCTCCGCCTGGTCGATTGCATTTTCAGAGACGGCAATGGACGCGGCGGCATGGCGATAGGGGTTCATTTTACCCGGCCGACGGTTCGATTAATCGTCCGTTCATTTTGCGGCCGCTATTGACCACTATCCGCCATTTCGAACAATCCACGTTTGAATGTAAACTCCTGCTCAAAAGCAATGAAGATGCCCAATTCGAAACGCTCGTGCCCCTTCTCGCATCCAGTTCCGCAAGAATGCATCGGCCGGACACGAACCCAGTAGAAGAGAAAACACTATGTCCTCTCAAAATATTACGGGCGCTTCGGGCGCGAATGTTCATGCAACCGCCGCTGATCCCGATTTCGGCATCCGCGCCGCTCTCCTGTCGAATGATCAGCTGAGGGTAAAGGCCGCGCAGTTTGCGGAAAACCGCGCGCTTGACGTGGCGAGCTTCAAGAATTTCGATTTCTTCCAGCGTCACCGGGAGAACGAAGCCGAGATCCTTAGGGTCTATCGCGCGGCTGCAGCCGAGGTCGATGCGGGCGAGAGCATCACGCCGGCGACCGAATGGCTGCTCGACAACCACTACATCGTCGAGGAAGCCATCCAGGAAGTCCGTCGTGACTTTCCGAAGAAATTCTATCGCGAACTGCGCAAGATCAAGCTTGACGGTACGGAAGTGCCGCGCACGCTGGCGCTTGCCTGGCTCTACATGGCGCATGCGCATAGCAATATCAGCAATGCTGGTATGGCCGCGGTCACGGAAGGCTTCCAGGACAGGGAGACGCTGCGCATTGGCGAACTCTGGGCGCTGCCCTCGCTCGTGCGCTACGTGCTGATCGACAACCTTCGCCATGTTGCGACGCATGTCGACAAGAGCCGCGAAATGCGCACCAGCGCCAATGGAGCGGCCACCCAGGCGATTGCGCTCGGTGATGCCGGGTCCGCCGGTTTCCTGGAGACGCTGGTTGCCAATCTCGATGATACGACCTTCGTCACCCAGCTGCATTATCGCCTGCGCAACGCGCTGGAGCCGACCGAAGCTGCGCTGAGCTGGCTCGAGGCCAAGCTCGCGGCAAAGGGGACCGATGCCGAAACGGTGATGTCGGCCGAGCAGGTGCGTCTGGGCGCGGCCAATACGTTGATGGGCAGCATCATCAAGAGCCTGCGTGAGATAAACGACACCGACTGGTCCGAATGGGTCGAGGAGGTCAGCACGATCGACAAGCTGCTCTGGCAGCAGACGGATTATGCCGAGCTCGATTCCGGCTCCCGCAACAGCTACCGCCGCCAGATCGAAAAGCTTGCCAAGCGCTCCGACAAGACGGAAATGGATATCGCCGAGGCGGCCGTGCGCCTGGCTGACCGCGCAAAGGCAGGAAGCCAGGATCCATCTTCCTCCGCCGGCAATGTCGGCTATTATTTCGTCGGCAACGGGCGTCCGGCGCTGGAGTCTGAGATTGGCTTCCGGCCGACGCTTGGCCTGCGGTTCATGCGCGTAATCCGCGAGCTGAACTGGCTGGCGATCGCCGTGCCGGTTCTGCTGCTGACGCTGCTGGCGCTGGTCATCACCGATGCGATTTTTGTCGATGCCGGCATGCCGCTTTTTGCGACGATCGTGCTGCTGCTGATGTTCGCGCTTCCAGCATCCGAAGGCGCGACGGGCCTGTTCAACTTCTTCGCCACCTTCTTCATCACGCCCGACCGTCTTGTCGGCTATGAATTCAAGAAGGGCCTGCCTGCGGAAGCCCGCACGCTCGTCACCATCCCTTGCCTGATCGGCAAGCGAGAACATGTCGATGAACTCGTTCGCAATCTTGAGGTCCATTATCTCGCCAATGCGCGCGGCGAAATCTACTACGCGCTTTTGAGCGATTGGCCGGACGCGCAGGAAGAACAGAACGCCCGCGATCTCGAAGTGCTCGACTATGCATTGAGCAAGATTGCCAATCTGGAGGCACGTTACGCCGAGGACGGCAAGCAGCGCTTCTATCTGCTGCATCGCCGCCGCCAGTATAATCCCGCCGAAGGCGCCTGGATGGGCTGGGAGCGCAAGCGCGGCAAGCTGCATGAGCTCAACATGCTGCTGCGCGGCGAGCCGAACACGAGTTTCCTGCCAGGCGCCGATATTGTGCCGCAGGACGTGAAATATGTCATGACGCTCGACAGCGACACGCGTGTCGTCCGCGACACCGTGACCAAACTTGTCGGCAAGCTGCATCATCCGATCAATCGCCCGGTCTTCGACGCCAGGAAACAGCGGGTCGTCGATGGCTACGGCGTGCTTCAACCCCGTGTGACGCCGTCGCTGACGACTGGCAAGGATGCATCGACCTTCCAACGCGTTTTCTCAGTGAATCGCGGCCTCGATCCCTATGTCTTTGCCGTCTCCGACGTCTATCAGGACATCACCGGCGAAGGCACCTTCACCGGCAAAGGTCTCTATCACGTCGATGCCTTCGAAGCGTCGCTGAAGGGACGGATCAAGGAAAACTCGGTTCTCAGCCACGACCTGCTTGAAGGCTCGATGGCTCGTTGCGCACTGGTGACCGACTGTGAACTGGTCGAGGACTTTCCGATCCGCTACGAAGTGGAAGTCTCGCGCCAGCATCGCTGGGCGCGTGGCGACTGGCAGCTTCTGCCTTACATCTTCGACGATCGTCGTGGCGTCACTGCGCTTGGCTGCTGGAAGATGTTCGACAACCTCCGTCGCTCGCTGACGCCGATCGCCTGGTTCCTGGCATCCGTGCTCGGCTGGTACTGGATGGACCCGCTCGGTGCGCTCATCTGGCAGATCCTCTTGATCTTCAGCCTGTTCGTCGCACCGACCCTGTCGCTGATCAACGGCATCATCCCGCGCACCAGCGACATCATCCTGCAGGCCCATCTGCATACTGTCTGGAAAGATATCGAGAATGCCAACGCCCAGGTGGCGATGCGCATCGTCTTCATCGCTGACACCGCCTGCGTCATGGCCGACGCCATCATCCGCTCGCTCTACCGCCTGTTCGTCAGCCGCAAGCTGATGCTGCAGTGGCGCACCGCCGCAAGCGCCCAGGCCATGGCGCAGACGACCATCCTCGGCCATTACAAAGTCATGTGGCGGGCTCCGGTGCTCGCCGTCCTGGCATTGCTTTTCGTCATTTCCTCCGGCGACAGCGCCTGGATGGTCGGTCTTCCCTTCGTTATTTTGTGGGTCCTCTCGCCGGCTATCGCCTGGACGGTCAGCCAGACGGCGGAAACCGAGGACCGGCTCGATGTGCCCGACAATGTCCGCAACGAATTGCGCAAGATCGCAAGGCGTACATGGCGGTATTTCGACCACTTCGTGGTGCCCGGYCAGCATTACCTGCCGCCGGACAATGTCCAGCAGACGCCGCATGCCGTCGTCGCCATGCGTACCTCGCCGACCAATATCGGCGTCTACCTTCTGTCGGTGATTTCGGCGCGCCGCTTCGGTTGGATTTCCTTCGAGGATGCGGTCAAGCGCATCGAGCAGACGATCGAAACCGTCGACAGGCTCGAGAAATATCGCGGCCATCTCTTCAACTGGTATCATACCGATACGCTGAAGCCACTCGGTCGCCGATATGTGTCATCGGTCGACAGCGGTAATTTTGCCGGCCATCTGATTGCGGTATCGTCGGCATGCCGGATCTGGGCGCAGGCTCCGCTTGCCCACATTCACACCGATCTCGATGGCATTGGCGATGTCGCGGCCATTCTTCGCGAGGTGCTGAACGAGCTTCGGGAAGAAGACAAGTCTGTCCTATCCCTTCACGATCGGCTCGATGGCCGGATCGCCGATCTCGAAACGGCGGTTGCCACCGGCAAGCGGGAGAAGGAATTCTCCTCGGGCCTGATCGAGCGATTTGCCGGACAGGCCCGCGAAATCCGCGAACTTGCCGGCAGCCTCGACCGAGAGGTCAAGACGGCGCAAAGCGACGAGATCGTCCAATGGGCGGAAAAGCTCGTGGCAACCTGCGAGCTTCATCTCACCGACAAGGCTTTCGATCCTTCGCAGGTGGATGCCATCAGCGAAAGGCTGATCCACGTCGGCAATCGCGCCCGCGAAATCGCTTTCGACATGGATTTCAGTTTCCTCTATCGCCCCGAGCGCCGGCTGCTGTCGATCGGCTTCCGGGTAGAAACGGAAGAAGTCGATGCGGCCTGCTATGACCTGCTCGCCTCGGAAGCTCGCCTGACCAGCCTGTTTTCCATCGCCAAGGGCGACCTGCCGACGGAGCATTGGTACAAGCTCGGCCGTCACGTTGTCCCCGTTGGACCGCGCGGGGCGCTGGTCTCCTGGTCCGGTTCGATGTTCGAATATCTGATGCCGCCGCTCGTCATGCAGGAGCGCAGCGGAGGTATTCTCAACCAGACCAACAATCTGATCGTTCTCGAACAGATGAACTATGCCCGCAAGCTCGGCACGCCGTGGGGCATTTCGGAAGCGGCCTTCAATGCCCGCGACCACCAGATGAACTATCAGTACAGCAATTTTGGTGTGCCGACGCTCGGCCTGAAGCGTGGTCTCGGCCAGAACGCCGTTATCGCGCCTTACGCTTCGCTGCTGGCGAGCCAGTACCACCCGGTCGCCGCACTCGAAAACCTCAACAGGTTGAGATCTGTCGGCGCGCTCGGCATGTATGGTTTCCACGATGCCGTCGATTTCACGGCAAGCCGCGTACCGGAAGGCAAGCAGTGCGCGGTGGTCTACAACTACTATGCCCACCATCACGGCATGTCGATCGCAGCCGTTRCCAACGTCGCCTTCGATGGAATGCTGCGCGAGCTTTTCCATGCCGATCCTGTCATCGAGGCAGCCGAGCTGCTGCTGCAGGAAAAGGCACCACGCGACATCCCCGTCATGGCGGCCAAGCACGAAACCGATGCGCCTGCTACCATCCAGGGCGACCTCATGCGTCCGGAAGTGCGCCGCCTGGAAGACCCGGCATCGCGCGAACGCGAATTGCTGCTGCTGTCCAACGGTCGCTATTCAGCCATGCTGACGGCGACGGGTTCCGGCTACAGCCGCTGGAAAAACCTCTCTGTCAACCGGTGGCGGGCCGATCCGACCGAGGACCGTTGGGGTTCCTTCATCTTCCTGCGGGATACGGAATCCAACGAATGGTGGTCTGCGACGGCCGAGCCGCGCTCGATCGCCAACGAACACGTGCGCGTCAGCTTCAGCGACGACAAGGCCGAGTTCGTCAAGACCGTCGGTGAGCTGACGAGCGAGATGGAAGTCTTCGTCGCGAGCGATCACGATGCGGAAGGCCGCCGTCTGACGATCACCAATACCGGCACCGAAGATCGCGTCATCGAAGTGACCTCCTATATGGAACCGGTCGCGACACTCGATGTCGTCGATACAGGCCACCCGGTCTTTGCCCGCATGTTCCTGAAGACCGAGATTGCCGCGGCCGGCGATGCGATCGTCGTCGAACGCCAGAAGCGCGGCCTGACTGATCCCGATGTCACCATCGCGCAGCTTATCGTCGATACGTCAGGCGAAAACGGCCCGACGCAATATGAGACGGACCGCATGCGCTTCCTCGGCCGGGGCCGTACCCTGACCGAAGCTGCTGCGTTCGATGCGGATGCCAAGCTGTCGGGCACGGACGGCTTCACCATGGATGCCTGCGTGTCGCTGCGCCGTACGCTTCGCGTACCGGCCGGCGAAAAGGTCAGCGTGACTTTCTGGACCATTGCGGCGGCCGAACGCTCTGAACTCGAAACGGCGCTGGAGCATTATCGCCAGCCGGAAAGCTTTGCCCAGGGCCTCGTTCAGGCCTGGACGAGAACGCAGAGCCAGTTGCGCCAGATCGGCGTAAACTCGAAGGAGGCAGCCGCCTATCAGCGGTTCGCGCGCTACATCATCTATCCCGACATGGCGCTGCGCGCCGACAGCAAGGTGGTTCGCGAGGGTCTTAAGTCCCAGTCCGTTCTCTGGGGGGCAACGCTGTCGGGCGATGCGCCACTGATGACGCTGCGCATCACCGACGAACTCGGCACCGATCTTGTCAAGGAACTGCTACGGGCTCAGGGTCTCCTGCAATCGCGCGGCGTCGAAGTCGATCTCGTGATCTTCAACGAGCGTGCCGGCGAGGCGGCTGCGGAAATGCAGCGCACGATCGACCAGCTCTGCGATGCGGCGCGCCATGCAAGCGAAATTGCCGGCATCCAGCGCAACATCTATGTGCTGCGCAAGGACCTGACGACACCGGAAGCATATGGCGCCATCATCGCTGCCTCGCGCGTTGTTCTGCGTGGCCGCGACGGCAGTCTCATCGACCAATTGCAGAAGGCTCGTTCCGTTGCCGGATCACCCGCGCTGCTCGGTCAGTGGGGCGATTCCACCCTGGTGCCGAGGATGGTCCGCGGTACTGCTGAGCCGGTACAGGCCGATGGCAACGATCTCGCCTTCTGGAACGGCTATGGCGGCTTTGCGGCCGATGGCAGCGAATATGTCGTGCGCCTGTCAGGCGGCGAACAGACGCCGCAGCCGTGGGTCAACATCATGGCCAATGACAGTTTCGGCTTCCATGTCTCGGCCGAAGGTGCTGCCTTCACCTGGAGCCAGAACTCCCGCGATCACCAGCTGACACCCTGGACCAATGACATGGTCACCAACCGGCCAGGTGAAGCCTTCTACCTGAAGGACCTCGATCGCGGCTCGGTCATCGTTCCCTATGCGTCTCTGGCGCAGCGCTCCGACACGCGCTTCGAAGCCCGTCATGGCCTCGGCTACTCGGTCTTCTCAACGGTTCAGGACGATATCGCCCTGGAGGTCACACAGACCCTGCATATGGAAAAGTCGGTCAAGCTGACACAGCTGCGCATCCGCAACGATGCGGGCGAGGCACGCAAGCTGCGTCTTTATGGCTATGCCGAATGGATCCTCGGCAACAACCCGACGAAGAGCAAACCCTTCATCATCTCCAGCTATGACAGCACGAGTGGGGCGGTCTTCGCGAGCAATCCGTTCAGCGTGAGCTTCGGGACGCGTGTCGCGGCATTTGCGGCAAGCGAAACACCGTCGAGCGTTTCCACCAGTCGTCGCGAATTCATTGGCCGACACGGAACGATCCAGCAGCCGCGCACCGTCTCAGCGGGCTCGCGTCTCTCCAACGCTTTGGATCTTGATGGCGATCCGGCAGCCGCCATGGCCTTTGATCTGGCGATCGGGCCTGGCGAGGTACGCGACATTTGCTTCTATATGGGCGATGCTGCCTCGCAGGAAGAAGCCGCTGCTCTGATTGCTGAGATCCGCTCGGTCAGCTTCGAAGCGGTTCTCGGTCAGACCCGCGACTTCTGGAAGAACTTTACCGGCAAGACGCGTGTTTCGACTCCGGATCAGCGCCTCGACTTCATGGTCAACAGCTGGCTGCCCTATCAAACCTACGGCTGCCGTATCATGGCTCGCACCGCCTTCTACCAGTCGAGCGGCGCGTGGAACCTGCGCGATCAGCTGCAGGATTCGCTGGCCTTCCTGCTGCACTCACCCGAGATCGCCCGCAAGCAGATCCTCGATACCGGCCGGCGCCAGTTCCCGGAAGGCGACTTCCAGCACTGGTGGCTGGCTGACAGCGGCGCTGGCGTTCGCACGAACATCTCCGACGATCCAGTCTGGCTCGCCTATGCGGTCGATCAATATTGCACGGCGACCGGTGATGCTGCGATCATGGACGAGATGCTGCCCTTCGTCGAAGGCGCGCAGCTCAGCCCTGGTCAGTACGACGCCTTCCTGCAGCCGCGTATCTCGGACACGACCGCATCGCTCTACGAGCATGCCGCCCTCGGCCTCGATCTTGCGATTAAGCGCACCGGGGTCAACGGCCTGCCGCTGATGATGAGCGGTGACTGGTGCGACAAGATGGACCGTGTCGGCATGGCCGGCCGCGGCGAGAGCGTCTGGCTCGGCTGGTTCCTGGCCGGCGCACTGCGTCGCTTCATCGCCTATGCCGAGGCGCGCGGCGACACTAAACGTGTCAGCCACTGGACGATGCATCTTGGTAAGCTCAAGGAAGCGATCGAAACGGCCGGCTGGGACGGCGAATATTATCGCCGTGGCTACTATGATAACGGTGCGCCACTCGGCTCCAGCCAGTCCGAAGAGGATAAGATCGACTCGATCGCCCAGTCCTGGAGCGTGCTGTCGGGCGAGGGTAATCCGGAACGCAGCGAGATGGCGATGACGTCCGTTCTCGACAAGCTCGTAGATGAAGAGGGTAAGTTCATCCGCCTCCTGACGCCGCCCTTCGTCAAGCCGGTCAACGATCCTGGTGTGATCAAGGCCTATCCGCCTGGCGTTCGCGAAAACGGCGGCCAGTATACCCATGCTGCCACCTGGACAGTGCTGGCTCTCGCCCGCATGGGTCGTGCCGAAGACGCTTGGCGGACCTTCGAGATGCTGAATCCGATCAATCATTCGCTCGATAAATCGTCTGCGGACGTCTATCGCATCGAGCCTTATGTGATCGCCGGCGACGTCTATGGCGAGGGTGCGCTCAAGGGCCGCGGCGGCTGGAGCTGGTACACCGGTTCGGCCGGTTGGCTCTACCGTGTGGCAGTCGAGGGCATTCTCGGCATCCGCTCGGAGAATGGTCGCCTGCACGTCAAGCCGATCCTGCCGGCCGGATGGAACGGCTTTTTCGCCGAACTCGATCTGCCGAGCGGGAAATATCAGGTTTCCGTTTCGAAGGTGGACGCGGATCGCTGCTCTGTGACGATCAATGGCACGGCGCTCGATGATTTGAGCGAGGGATATTTGCTGGCGGCCAAATGAGAACTCACTGCCGGGGCAGATTGACTGGTGTCACTGCCCCGGCGATTGCCGCGATCTGCGCGTCGTTCAATCCGTTGGCAAGGTGAAGACAGCGCAGGGATCGGCGATGCCGCGCAACTGGTGTTCACCTAGGGGGACCAGTCGCGTCGCAACCTCCGCAGCGAGCGCGCCTGATATCAGCACACGATGACCAAGGGACTTGCAGAGCCCTTCCAGCCGGCTGACCAGATTGACTGCGGGGCCGATGGCGGTGAAGTCCAGCCGGTCGGCCGCACCAATATTGCCCCAGAGCATTTCGCCGAAATGCAGCGCGACGCCGAAGGGCAGCGGCGGCAGACCTTGTGCTTGCCGTGCGATGTCGAGATGGGCCATGCCGGCACGGGCGGCCGCGACGGCGCGTAGCGACGCTTCGCAAGCCTCACCGGGCGTTCCGGTAACGGGAAAGATCGCCAGAACACCGTCACCAATGAACTTCAGCACCTCACCCCCGAAAGCATGTACCGCGCCTGCAACACGATCGAACCAGGCATCGAGGGTGGTGATCATGAGAGAAGGCTCGGTTGCTTCGGAGAGGGCTGTGAAATCGCGCAGGTCAGCACAGAGCAAAGCGGCGCGAATGGTTTCACCGCTGCTGCGGCCGAGTGCTCCGGCCTGCACCTGCGCGGCACTGCGTTTACCGAGATAGGCCTCTAGAAGGGTTGTCAGCGCCGTTCGTGCGGTCAGAGCCGCCAAGGGTGCCACTGCAAAGCGCGCGGCCTGGTGCAGCCGGTCCGCCTCGTCCGGATCGAACGAGCGGGATCCAGCCCAGCCCAATGTCGGACTGTCGGAGCCTCGGCCGATCTTTCCTTCGTATACTGGCCCAAGCCCGGCAAGCCAGTCGCCCGCAGCTTTGTTGAGCGAGCTGCCGGCAAAGTCGAGCGCTTCGATGACGGCGCCGGTCTCCGCCCGCCACAACCAGGTGCGGCGCGCAATGATCGGATGCGGAACGGTGAGAGTAAGGCCTCCGCCGGCAAGCGGCAGACCGTCGACAAGCAACTGGCGGCCAAGCTCGGCTATGAAATGTTCGGGGCTGGACGAGGCGCCGGCCTCATCGATCAGCCAGGCGAGGTGGGCGGGCAAATCCATGCCTCGATCATGCCATAGCGGTCACCTGATGTCAGCCAGACGTCGCTTTCCTCGTGAATTCGGCTTCTCATTTCAAATGAGAAGCTTGGTCATTTCTTGCCATAGAAGGGATCGGGTCCCGGGTCGCGTCCGGCCGCAACGGTGCTCAGCCGGCCAAGGTAGTGAGCCCAGCCCTCGGCGTGCCCGGCGCATTGTTCTGTATTGGGCAAGCCAGTATGCGTCAGACGCAGGAGCGTTCCATCAGGTTGTTCGATCAGATCGATCTCGACCAGGCTCGAGCCCGGCGGCACTACTTCGCTGCCATCCCAGCCAAAGCTATAGGCCAGGCGGTGGACCGGCACCACTTCGCGGAAAGAGCCGCGAGCGAAACGTGCGCCGGTCACGTTGACAAGATAGAGCCCTCCGGGCTGCGGCTCGAGCTCCGCCTCCGTCCCCATCCAGCGGAGGATCTTTTCCGGATCCGTCAGCAGGGCGAACACGGCCGCAGGCGGCGCTGAAAGATGCGTTTCGCGGCGAACGACGAGGGCCTCTTGCATCGCTTTCTCCCAAGTTTGGTTCGCGCCGAGGGCACGACGCGGTATACTGAACTAGAGGGAGGATCACTCGCAGCAAGGGTATCATGCGATACCAGCGCTTGAATTGTGGAGGGCGCTTCTGCTGCGAATTAACGTGGAGGAGGCGACAGAGCTCATATAGGCCCGCCGCCGTCCGCTGCCTGCGCTACTACGGATTTGCCTTCAGGAAGGCGATAAGGTCGTCGATTTCGAACCTCCAGAGTCCCCAGAAGCGCATCTTTGTGCCGGGGATTTTTCTGCTCGGGCTTGCCAGAAATTCCGCAAGTTCATGCTCGTTCCACACAAGCCCGTCTTCGCCGGCTTTCTTCAAAGCGGGTGAGTAGGCGTAATCATCTATGACAGCTGCCCGCCGTCCCACGACCCCCTTCAGAGAGGGGCCGAATGTACTTCTGGTGTCATCGATAATGTGACATGAAGAACAGGCCCGGAAAATTCTCGCGCCACGATCCGCATCAGTCGCGAAACCGTTGCCAGCAACTGACGCTGCCGTGATCGCCCATGCGATTGTTCTCAACATCGTTCTAGGCCTGAGCGTCGATTTTCGTGAGCTTGAAGAAGAACCGCCTTTCGTCGTCGCGCACGCACATCATCCCAGCCAGCGTATTTTCATCCACCCGCCTGAAGTGATCGACGACCGGCTGCTCGTTGTAGACCATTGCAGCGCTTGCGATCTGCTCGAATGTCCGAAGCTCCAGTGCGGCTGTCGTGCCTCGTGCGCGGAATGCCTTCTGAAGATACGAGAACGTCGTCCGGGCAAGGGCGGTCCGCCCGAATGGCGCCAGTTTGATCGCGAGCCCGATAGGGACGAAGCGCGGATCGATGGCCACGAGCCGTGCCGGATGCCACTGAAAGAGTAGGGCGTCGGCCCGCATGTCAGGATGAAAGCGTTTGCCGAACCATCGCAGGTTTTCGAGGACGCCATCGAGCGGATGCTCCGATGGAACGCCGGCGCCTCGCCACAATCCGACCATCTCAACTGGCTTGATAGGCTCCAGCGACTGGAACCAGGCCGTCATATCTTTCTGTACGTCCGCTTGCACGGGCTTACCTTCTCCTAAGATCGCATCAGGAACGAAGTAGCGATTGCCAGCGAAGATTCCGAGGCCCAATTGGATATCTCTGTGCGGAACCTTCAAGGTCGATGCTTGATATCTGCTCTTACCTGCCGTCGGCCTGTATCGCCACTAACGCTGACACCCATGCGGTATTTAAACACCAGCGCTCAAGGCACTGCATCGTAACCGCCTCGCCGGAAGGACGGTCGTTCCTGGAGGCGATCGAAGTAGGCTGTGACCGCCGACAGCGCGGGTCGTTCGATCGGTGTGCGAAACCAGCGATTGATCGACAGACCAATCAAAATATCGGCCAGCGTGAAGTGATCTCCTGCTACGAAAGGTCCGCCCGTCGAGAGGGTATTTTCCAGGACTTCCATCTTCCCGTTCCAGTCCCTGGCGCTTGCGGCAATGATCGAGGGGTCCGCATAAGCGGCGTCCTTGCGCACAAGACCCTGGAACGCGCCGCGCCAGGCACTGTTCAGCTCCGTTGCCTGCCAATCCATCCATTGCTCCACCAGTGCCCGCCTCCAGGGGGACGAGGGCAGGAGATCGTCGCGGCCGTGTCTGGATGCGAGATAGCGGCAGATCGTGTTGGATTCCCACAAGATACCGTCATCGCTTTCGATGACCGGCACGAGACCATTCGGATTGAGCGCGAGGAATTCCGGTGTCCTGGTCGAGGCAAACCCCGTTCCCCAATCCTCCTGCACGTAATCGATGCCGATCTCTTCGCAGGTCCAGAGCACCTTGCGAACGTTGATGGATGATTGCCTGCCAAGAACTCGAAGGACGCTCATGATCCACTCCAAACCAGTCGGCCTTGGGTATCAATTAAGACGTCACTTTGCACCACCCCAAACATGTTCCGGCGACAACAAAGCCTTTTGTGGTGCTTGCTCGGCGATCTAGCGCAGCAATTTCAGGGAACCAGTCAGCGACCTCACCCATTTCGCCGGCCCTGCAAGGCCCAGCCCATCGATCTCTTCTTCGCTCAAGTCCCTGTCCGGGAAACTGCGCTGATAATCAGTATAATCGTGCAGTGACCGCGCAAAAGCGGGAAACGGTACGATGGCATGTTCCTCCGGCTGGTTCAGCGCCTTCAACATGATCTGGCGGATCGTCTGTCCGTCGGCCTGCAGAATCGGCACAGGTCGGTTTGAGATGATATCGGCGGTCCTTCCGGCATGGTCGCTGAGCCTTTCGGCGCCGAGAAGTGGCATCTTGGCGCCCATGCCTATGCCGATGGCGCTGACGGTATTTGCAATAAGGGCTGGCGGGAGTTTGGGATCGACGACAATGGCAATGCGGATATCTGAGAGCATGAAAAAGACCTGAGATTGCGATGGCCACAGCCTAAGCGATCACCGCAGAAGGATCTTATCTGATATTGCCGTTCAGCGTGGATATTTGGTAGGCTTCACCCAGTCGAAGCGATTTTTGGGTAGATATTACCGATGACGACATTTGAGCCAGTTGAGCTGAAAATTCTTTCAAGCCTGCAGGCTGAGGGGCGGCTGACAAATCAGGAACTGTCCGAGCGCGTCGGCATGTCGACGTCTCCTTGTTGGCGAAAGGTACGTCAGCTCGAAGAGACGGGTGTGATCCGGGGTTACCGGGCCGATCTCAACCGGCGTAAACTCGGGCTCGGGGTTCTTGCCTTCATCCGGGTGAAGATCGATGGCCATAATGAGGCGGAGGCGGACGCCTTTGCTGCGGAGGTCGCGCGGCTGCGGGAAGTCATTGCCTGCTACAGCATTGCCGGAGACTCGGATTTTCTGTTGCAGGTCGTCTCGCCCGATCTCGATTCTTATGCCGATTTCGCCATGTCGGTCGTGCGCCGTCTGCCGCGCATCAAGGAAATGCAGACCACGTTCGTTCTTAAGGAAATCAAGCCGTTCGAAGGTTTTCCGGTAGGTCTTTAAGAGGCCGATCTGAGCCGACAGTCTTTGAAATAGCCGCCCAGCACATGCCGGACGGCTGATTGTCCTGAAAAGCAAGCCATCATGGCTTCAATATAGGCCGGATAAAAAATCACATTTCAACAAATTCAGTCTGGCTGACGGCGCTTGCGCCAAACTTTTCGCGACGCACAATAAGTATGACAATTTAGTTTTCTCGGCGGGGTCTACGGCTGGTGGGCATTTGCCGGCTCCATATCAAAGGCATGGGCAAGGTGGATCTCGAACTGATCCATTCTTTTTGGCTCGGCCTATCGATGAGGTCGAGACTGCGTCACGTCATCATAGAATTGCGCGAAAATCAGCCGCGACTGAAGCGGCAACGTCTCTCAGGGCACGGGCGCAGTGATGCTTCCCATTGACCTAGTTACCCGGAATTTCCCAATTCAGGCAATCGGGCGCCAAACCCGCCAAGGTTGCTCTGAATTCCGAGTGATCGGGTCTGGTTCCTGCGAACTATCCCCCTTCTCGTTGGGCTACTTCGGGTGAAGGCTTTGCCTTAAACGGCAAGGACTGATAAACTTATGCGAGCAAGCTTGTGTTTCAGTTGCCTGCTAGGTAGCGACAGCGCCTGTTGAGCAGTAGCACCCCAGAATTGCGTTGCCGCCCAGTCTTTGCCACAGCAAACCGGGAGAAGCATCATGAGGCATGGGAAAATCAAAGGAACCAACGGCCCAGACCACTTGGTCGGCAGCGTCTATTCCGATGACATCGTCGCGAAGAAAGGCGACGACCTCATCAATGCGCTGGGGGGCGACGACAGCATCAACGGCGGAGGAGGCTACGACACGGCGGTGTTCTCCGGTTCCGTCACAGACTACAGCTTTCAATGGTTGAGCGACGGCCGTCTTCAGGTTTCGGGACCGGACGGGGTCGATCTGCTTTCGAGCGTCGAGGCCTTGCAGATCGGTGGCGACACCTACGGCGTTCCAGCAGGCGCGACCTTCACGCTGGTCACGGCGGCCCCGTTCATTTGGACAGGCGGGATTTCCGACAATGGCAAGGTGCTGTCCTACGCCGAGATAAATGCCGACATTACCTCGGAAACGGCCTTCTTCTGGTCCCACGGGCAGCCGCATGAAATTGCCGGCAACGCCGATGGCCACTTCCTCGCCGTAGGCCCCGTCTCCGGCAACGGCCGCTTCGTGACCTACTTCGACCAGGACGGCACCACGCCTGCCGACGACAATTTCATCCTCGATCGCAAAACCGGGGATTTGACCAACATCACGGAGGGCGCGAGCGGCTTCACCTCCGTCACGTCCCTTTCCGACGACGGCCGCTTCGTCGCTCTCTACGGCATCGGGTCGAACCTCGTGCCGGACGCGGACAACCCGTATTGGGATATCATGATCTACGACAGGGTCCGCGGCAGCTTCGAGAACATCACGAAAGGCGAAGACCACGACAGCTTCAACCCGACTCTGTCTGGCGACGGCAAGACCGTGGCGTTCGAGAGTCTTGCCACCAATCTCGTACCCGGCGAGTCCGATAGTATTACGCGCGATGTTTTCGTTTTCGACATGACAACCGGAAAGATGGACAACATCACCCACGGAGGAAACGGGGCCAGTAGTGCGGCGGTGCTGTCAGAACACGGAAACGTCGTCGCCTTCCAAAGCGAGGCGACCAACCTGGTGGCGGGCGAGACCGATTCGAATGGCAATACAGACATCTTCATCTTCAATCAGAAGACCGGCACCATGGACAACATCACACACGGTGCCAACGGAACCTCCTCCGGGGCGTCCATTTCTGACGATGGCCGATATGTGACCTTCGTCAGCAACGCGACCAACCTCGTGTCTGGCGAAGCCGATCTGAACGGGAGTACGCTCGACGTCTTTGTGTACGACACCCATACCGGCAAGATCGCGAATCTCACGTCCGGAGCCAATGGCGATAGCGTCGGCGCTGCCATTTCGGGCGACGGGTCGACGGTGGAACTCGCTACATATGCCACGAACCTGGCCCCCGGCAGCCAAAGCGGCTTCCTGAATGCCATCGTCGCGGACGTGGGGGACTACTGGTTCGTCTGATCGTCCTTCGCGAGAGACAATACAGGTTCGGACCTAGGTGCCCGAACCACGACCGACTAGCGGACTTGCGGTTTGCACCCATTCGGTTGACTGCCGACTCTTCGCGGTCGTAGCGCGTCGTCGGGGCTGCCGCTCGTCGTCCGGCAGAACCTTGAAGCCAGCGTCTCTAGCGACGTTCACGAAGGCGCTCCTTGCTTTCGAGGCATCGTGATCGCCCTCCAAAGCCCGAAGGCAGGTTGCGAGTGCGTGCTGCCAGCCTGTGTCGTTGGGCTTCTTTCGCCACTGGTTGGCCATCAGGATTCCCACAATGTCTTCCACCGTCCTCGCGATCCTGGGGTGATCCGACCCCGGCAGAAAAACGACGACCTCTCTAATCGGTATCGATGCGATGTAATCCATCACGGCACCTCCTAGCCAGTCTTGCTGGTCTTCAGATCTCCTTCGATCGACTTCCGCAGGGCATCCATGATGTTGATGACGGCATCCATGATGTTGATGACATTCGAAG